>CAYRIY010000138.1:0-7840 GCA_964424335.1 uncultured Clostridia bacterium | reverse complement strand
AGGGGGACAAGAAAATGGCAAGACTTGGAATCATCCATACGAGCTTTGCCTTGGTCGAACCACTCAATACGCTGGCCAAAGAGATGCTCCCTGAAAGCGTCGATATCGTCAACGTCGTCGACGACACGCTTTTGAGCTACGCCCGACAACATGGCGTGGATTCGAAGTTGAAAAGGCGCATGTACACGTATTTCCAAAGCGCCGTATGGGCCGGCGCAGACGTGATCTTAAACGCCTGTTCGTCGGTGGGGGAGACGGTCGACGCCGCCCGTGAGTTGATCGACGTTCCGATCCTAAAAATCGACGAGCCCATGGCGGAAGCGGCGGTCGCAGCGGGTAAGCGCGTGGCGGTTCATGCCACGGTTGCGAGCACATTGGGGCCGACCGTCCGATTGCTGCGTGCGAAAGCCAAAGAAGCGGGTAAGGAGATTGAGATTTCCGAGCGCCTGTGTGACGGTGCTTTTGACCTGCTCGTCTGCGGCCAAACGGAGCAGCATGACGAGGCGGTCTCTAAGGACGTCCTAGAGAGCGCTGCCGACCACGATGTCATTGTCTTTGCGCAAGCTTCAATGGCGCGTTTAGTCCCGATGCTGGAAGGCAAAGTTTCGGTACCGCTTCTTTCGAGCCCAAAATTAGCCATGGGGAGGCTGAACGAGATGCTTCGCGATGTCTGATCGAAAGAAAACCGCAGCAACTGTCGCAACGATCATCGCACCAAAGATCAGGAGGATTGACAAATGAAGAAACTGGCTGCATTGCTTATCGCTACGATGCTCTTCGCCGGCCTCGCCATGCCGGCGGCTGCCCAAAAGAACGTCACGATCGGTGTTTCCGTGCCTGTGCTGGCTAACCCGTTTTGGCGGGCGTTCGCCGACTTTGCTGTGGAAGCCGGTGAAGCGCTCGGCGCACGCGTCATTGTCGTGGATGCCAATCAAAACGACGCCAATCAGCTCAATCAAATTCAGGGCTTGATCTCGCAAGGCGTCGATGGGATGGTCATCACCCCCAACAGCTCGGCAATCGCACGTTCGCTGCTTCGCCAGGCTGACCGGGCAGGCATCCCCGTGGTTATTGCCGAGAGGTATCCCGGGTTTAGTCCCGACGAGTATTCCGGCAGCAGCTATGTGGGCTTCGTCGGCGTCGACAATACGCTCGCTGGCTACAACATTGCCAAGGCTCTCTACGAAGCTGGAGCGCGAAAGATCGTCGCGAACGGAGGCGTTCCGGGCGGCGCCGTGGCGGACGAGCGTCACGCGGGGCTCAAGAAGTTTTTGGACGAGCACCCCGATATGATCCTCCTCCAAGAACTGCGCAACGCCGAATTGCGTGAGCACGGCCTTGCCAACGCGGAGAACTTCCTGTCGGCTTTCCCTGGGCCGGCGTTCGAGGGGATCTGGAATTACAACGACGACGTGGCGCTCGGCAGCATGCAGGCGCTTCGCAACGCGGGTGTCCTTTCCAAGGTGGGCGTAGGTGGCATGGACCTCATTCCAGAGGCCGTCGCAGCGATCGAGAAGGGCGAGATGCTCTTTTCGACGGGCGGACAGTGGGCGGAGAGCGCCATGGCGGTCGTGATGGTGTACGACGCCATTCACGGAAAGGCTCCCACCCATCCGGTGCTCGAGCTCGCATTGCCGAACGTCACCAAGGAGAACGTCGATGCGTACAAGGCTCAGTTTATCGAGAGCACGCCCGAGTACGACTTCAGGGCTTTGTCGCAAGTGTACAACCCTGATGCAAAGAACACCGATTTCTCGATCGAGATGAAATAGCGATTCGAAAGCCGCGGAGGATGGGCGGGCGAGTCCTGCCTGTCCCCCGCGGCGTAGCTTGACGGGCCAATGTATGAACTTGAGGGTGGGCTAAGATATGCGAATCAACGTCCATTGCCATATGACCACGTACGGCGAAGATTTCAGCGTAAAGATGGACAAGGTCTACGAGGCCAACTACGCACGCAAGGGAGCCATCAACTGGTGGACCGGTAAGCCGTGGACGGCGCAAGATTTCTGTATCACACCAGAAAAGATGATTGCCGACATGGATCGGGCCAAGGTGGACAAGGCCGTCATCATGGGTTATCACATGGCTCCAATGGATAACGTCAAACCGGATCTGCCTGAGTACATGGCGGAATGCGTCGCGAAGTATCCGGATCGACTGATCGGGTACTACACCGCCGACCCGCTTGGTGGGCTCAAGACGGTGAGGGAAATCGAAAAATGGGTGGGAGACGGGCCGCTCAAAGGGGTCAAGATCATGCCGGGCTACTCCGCCGTGGCGATCAATGACCGACGCATTTGGCCCATCTACGAAGTGACCCAAGAGATCGGCGCGCCGATCATTATCCACACCGGACACAGCTCATTGCCTTATTCCAAGTCAATGGAGTACAACCATCCCCTCTACATCGAAGACGTGGCCACGGATTTTCCCGATCTCAAGATCATTGCTGCGCATACGGGAATGCACTGGCCGGAGGACGGTCTCACCGTCTTGCTCCGATATCCGAACGTCTACGGTGATCTTGCGTTTTGGGGGACCATGCCGTTTTTCAAAATCGCTGAGACGATGGTATGGGCCAAGAAGATCGGCGTCTTTGAAAAACTCCTTTGGGGCACCGATTACCCCGAGTTTGACTTCGCGCCCGAAATCGAGACGTACCAAAAGGTGCCCGCGTATACGGTTCGCCACGAACTCGAGCCGTTTATCACGGAAGCCGATATTGATGCTTTCCTGGGCGGCAACGCGGCGCGGCTCTTCGGTTTGGCTTCGTAAAGCGCGGGTCTGACGGGGGTTGTCATGGGACACGTACTGGAAATCAGAGGAATCAAAAAGCGCTTCCCCGGTGTGCGTGCGCTCGATTGGAGCGAAAACGATGTCGTGAGAATGGGCCCGGGAGAGTCCTGGGCCCTGGCGGGCGAGAACGGCGCCGGCAAGTCCACGCTTACCCACATCTTGTCGGGCGTGTACCAAAAAGACGGCGGAGAAGTGCTGTTGCAAGGTAAGCCGTATGCTCCGGCGACGGTGAAAGACGCTTGGCGCGCCGGCGTTGCGGAGGTCTTGCAAGAACCGGGGCTCATTCCCTCGCTCACCGTGGCGGAGAACTTGTTTGTCGGGCGTGAAGACCGATTCACACGCTTTGGCATTCACCAAAAGCGGCTCCTATATAAGCTAGCCGAGGAGGCCATGGGAGACGTCTGTCCGCACATCGATCCCAGAGCGCTCGCCTCACAACTGTCCCTCGAAGATCAGAAGTTGGTGGAACTGTCCCGGGCATTGTCGCTCGATCCGGTGCTCTTGATCATCGATGAAACTTCGGCCGCGCTCTCACGCCAGAGTGTACAGGTGCTCTTTGACAAAATGCGCGAAGTACAGCGAGCCGGCGGCGTCGTCATCTTTGTCTCGCACAGATTCGAAGAGATGTTCGAACACAGTGAGCACCTGCTCGTCTTGAAAGATGGCGGGTTTGTAACGACGCGAAAGACGACCGAGACGACCCCGGATCAGTTGTCCGGCCTGATGGTCGGGCGGGAGGTAGCGACGTCCAAACTGCGAGAACACCCATTGGGCGCGGCGGATGGTCCCCCTCTACTGGAAGTAAGGGACCTAACCAGCGCCGGCTCTTTCGAAGGCGTGTCGTTTGAGGTGCGCGCGGGCGAGATACTGGGTATCGGCGGCTTGGCCGGCGCCGGTCAAGAGGAAGTATTGAAGTGTCTGTTCGGCGACGCCCCGGTCACAAGCGGTGACGTGTTCCTCCGAGGAGAAAAGGTCGACATCAAGGCGCCGAGGGACGCTATTGCGATGGGATTTGCCTATGCGCCCCGCAATCGGGATCGGGAAGGCATCATCCTCAATCATACGATCCGGGAAAATGCGTCCTTGCCGTCACTGCCGCGCATGCAACGTTACGGCTTCATCGACCGGCGCAGAGAGGAAGCGTCTGCCAGGCAGTTGATCAGCGAACTTATGATCAAGTGTCAGGGACCCGGCGACCTTTGCGGCAATTTGAGCGGCGGGAACCGGCAAAAGGTGGTGCTGGCCCGTTGGGTGGCGAGCGACGCCAAGGTGCTCTTGCTCGACAACCCGACGCGCGGTGTCGACGTAGGCGCCAAGACCGAGATTTACGCTCTGCTCAATACCCTTACCAAGAAAGGCATTGGGATCGTGATGGTAAGCGACGAACTTCCGGAGTTGCTTCAAATGAGTGACCGAATCATCATTTTGCGTCGAGGCCGCATTTCTGCCGAGTTTACTTGGGAGCAGAATCCTACGGAACACGACATCATTGGCACGATGATATAAGCAAGTCCGGAGAGGAGCACTGGAAATGCAGCGCTTGAAAGCCTTTGTGCCGTATTTAGCCTTTGCCATCATCTTCTTGATTTTTGCAGCGACAAGCTTCGACCGTTTCGTTACTGTGCGCAATTTCAGTATCATCCTGCAACAAGCTGCAGTGCTCGCAGTCGTAGCGTTCGGCATGCACTTCGTCATCACCATGGGAAGTATCGACCTATCGGTCGGCAGCGTTCTGGCGTTCGCCGGCATGGTGGGTGCGGGGGTGGCGGTCGAACACGGCATTTGGGGAATTCCCGTCGGCGTACTCGTCGGAGCCTTGATGGGCCTTTTCAATGGGTTGGTCTACACCTACCTCAAAGTGCCTTCGTTCATCGTCACGTTGGGGACGCTCCTCATAGGGCGCGGACTCACCATCATCTACTCTAGGAGTAACCCGATTCCCACAGATCCCGCCCTTGATTTTCTCGGGTCTTACCCCAGCATTCTCTACGTGACGCTCGCGGTGTTCGTGATCGCCTACATCCTGTACAACTACACGGCGTTCGGGCGATATGCCATCTCGATCGGCGGCGACGAGCGGGTCTCCAGGCTTAGCGGAGTTCCCGTCGACCGTATCAAGGTGGCGGTGTTTCTGTTCTCCGGCCTCCTGGCAGGGCTTGGCGGAGTCATGATGGCATCCCGTCTCGGGGCGGCTACGCCGACCACGGGAGCTTCCTTCGAGTTGACTGCCATTTCCGCAGTGGTGCTGGGCGGGACGCCTCTTACCGGAGGAGTCGGCAACTTACAGAACACGGTGATCGGTGCCGTGATTACCGCGATGCTGAGCAACGGATTGGTGATCTTGGGAGTGTCGTCAGAGGTCCAGCAGGTGATCACCGGTCTCATCTTGATCGGCGCCGTCTTCATTTCGCTGGAGCGCGGCAAAATCGGGATCATCAAATAGTTAACGGTATGTGATGTAGTTGAAGGAGTCACCCACTTGGCGACCCGACCTTGTCAGCATGGCCAAGTCCCGAGCGGATGGGTAATTCGGGGTCGCAAGTGGGGACGCGTGCTAACGGATTTTCGGAGGAGTTGCTCCTTGATGGACAAGGGTTTAACCCGCTTTGATGTGCTGAAACGTGAGCTGCCGCCTGTCTGGAAGATCGACTCGGAGGAGCTCGGGCGGGAGTTTAGGGCTGAGGGCGCGCATAAAGTGGTCGTGCTCGACGATGATCCGACGGGAACGCAGACGGTCGCGGACGTGCGTGTGATCACGAGTTGGGATTTCCAAACGCTTTGCCGCAACTTGTCGGCCAAGTCCCCGGCCTTTTACATCTTGACCAACTCACGCAGCCTAAGTCCCGAGAAAGCCGATGCCCTTGCCTTGGAATTGGGCGAACTCCTTGCTCGGGCCGCCTGTGAAACCAAGACGACGTTGACGATCGTGAGCCGGGGAGACTCGACACTTCGCGGTCATTTTCCCGGTGAGGTCTTCGCCCTTCAACGCGGGCTCGATCGCGGAGGTTATACGAGTTCCGGCGGCGTTCTCTTGGTGTCTTCATTTTTCGAAGGCGGACGTTATACGCTTGCGGATATGCATTGGGTGCACGTAAACGGCGACTTTCTTCCGGTTGGGGAGACTGAGTTTGCCAGGGACCCGGCGTTTGGTTTTAAGTCATCGAGGCTTCCCGACTGGGTCGAAGAGAAGAGCAAAGGAACCATCAAAAGCGAATCCGTGCGCAGCGTCGACCTGGAGACGATACGCCGACTCGGCCCGGACGGTGTCGTCAAGCTGCTCCAAGGCATGGGCCGAGGCGACGTCGCGGTGGTCAATTCGCTCGAATACGCCGACCTTGAAGTCGTGGCGGCAGCGTATTGGGAACTGAAGCGATCGGGCGAAGAACTCATCGTTCGTAGCGCCGCATCATTTGTCCCGGTACTCGCCGGCATCGCCTCGGGACGCCGTGTGAGTGCAGAGCACATCGATTGGAGCGGGCAACGCGGACACGGGATCCTCGTCGTTGTGGGATCGCACGTCGAACTGACGAATCGGCAATTGGCCGATTTGCTAAAGCAACCTGACGCGGTCGGGATCGAGGTGCCGGTTCAAGCATTTCGGCACGGCGGCGATGCGCGTAGCGAGCTTGCGGGTGTCCACCAAAAAGTGGAACAAACCTTGCTCGATGGTCGGATTGCCGTCGTATACACTTCGCGTGACGTATTGAAGGGCGAGGACGCCGATGAGTACCTGGATATCGGCGAACGCATCTCGGACGCGCTCGCCGATTTGGTCGCCTCTCTCACCGTGCGCCCCACGTTCATCGTCGCAAAGGGCGGCATCACGTCAAGCGACGTGGCCACCAAAGGTTTGAGCTGCCGCGAAGCGACGGTTCTCGGCCAGGTGGTTCCCGGCGTGCCGGTCTGGCACATGGGCTCGGAATCGAAGTTTCCCGATATCCCCTACGTCGTCTTTCCCGGCAATGTCGGCGCTCCTTCCGACCTTACGCAGGTGGTGTACGCATTGGGGGCGGGCGCGGCACTGAAGGGAGCTGACAATCGTGCTGTCGACGCTGCGCGATGAGATCGGAAGAGCCCGCGAACTAGGAGTGGCCGTGGGCGCTTTCAACGTTTACAACATGGAGATGGCAAAAGGTGCGATTCAGGCGGCAGCGAGCTTGAGCGCTCCTCTGTTTCTACAGAGCAACTTCGCCAACCTAGAGGCAGCGGGCTCCCAATCCTTCGTGGCTTATCTCAAGGAACTGGCGAAGGAGGCCGACGTGCCCGCAGCCATTCACCTGGATCATGGAAAGTCCGTTGACGAGGTCGCTTGGGCGATTGACCAAGGGTTTACTTCGGTCATGTTTGACGGATCGAGCCTCGCTTTCGACGAGAACATTGCCATTACACGGGAGGTCGTACGCCTTGCTCGCGCGGCAGGGGTGACTGTCGAAGGGGAACTGGGCGCCGTCGTAGGCGACGAAGATCGGGCATTGGAGTACGTGGAGCATGGCGCCACGCCCCAAGCCTTTACAGATCCTGATCAAGCCGCGCATTTTGTGGCTGCAACCGGTGTCGATATTTTGGCTGTTGCAGTGGGCAATGTCCACGGCCACTACCGAGGGGAGCCGAATCTGGACTTTGAACGGTTGCGCGATATTCACCGTAAGACGGGGGTGCCTTTGGCGTTGCACGGCGCCTCTGGGCTGAGCGCTGCGGACCTGCAGCAAGCTGCACGCCTCGGCGTTGTGAAAGTGAACTTCAATACGGACTTGCGGCAGGCGTATGTCGACGGGATGTCAGCATGGCTGAGCGAGGATGAAGGCCAACTCGATTTTGCAAAGCTGAGAACGCGACTCGTCGAGCCGGTAGCCGAAGTCGTTTCGCAGCGGCTGACATGGATGGGGTGGAGGCCCGGGCTCTTTCATTCCTCAGCCTAATCCGCTTCGCGTCGACAAGCGGCCGTCTTTAAACATGGAGCTTCGCCAAGCACGGGGCTATGATGTCGGGTCCTTGCACGGGCATTTGCCCTGCAAGGACCCTTTTTGGATTTCTGTCGATG
>CAYRIY010000137.1:0-7928 GCA_964424335.1 uncultured Clostridia bacterium | reverse complement strand
CCAAGTGACTCCATCGATCTTCACCCAAATTTGGCGCCTGTTTCACGCTGTGACCTTGATCGCCGTTGTCATCGGCGCGGCAGGGGGCGCGGCGTTCGGTTTCGAAGGAGGCGTTCCCGGCGTCATGGGCACACCTGTGCATACACCGGACGGCCGATCGGTCTTTGTCATCTCATCGGTTCCCGATCCCTCGTATGTCGTCGTCGAATCTGAGGCGGCAATCTCGATCAACCTGATCAACGTCGATTTGGATCCTGAAAAGGTCCAGGATCCGCTCCTTTACTCAATCGAAGTCGCAGACGCCTCTTCGGGCGAGCATGAAACGATCCACCCCGATGCTGTCTCCTTTCGGCGGCGCGCACTGAAGATCCCCAACCGAACGAACGATCTAGAGATCGGGAGTCACGTTTTTCTACTCTTTGAGCGCCCGTTCGAGATCGGAACGACCTACCGCCTAAGCATCGTGCCCGAGGCCGGTTTACCGGGCGCGACCGTCACGTTCACCTTTGACCCCCGCGTCAACGTGAGCGAGAACATTCGGGTCAACCAAGTCGGCTACTTGACCGACTTTCCCAAATACGCACTCGTCGGGCAGTATGCGGGGACTCAGGGGCCACTCCCGCTCGACCTGGACGCCTTCTCGCTAATTGACGCCGATACGGGCGAGACTGTCTATTCGGGCACGGCGGAGCTTGTCCGCTCCCTCGATTTCGAGACGGGGCAAAAGGTGTACAAACTGGACTTTACCGAAGTGCGCGCCGAGGGAACCTACCGCGTGTTTGTGCCGGATATCGGCATTTCATACCCGTTCCGGATTGCGTCCGACGCCCTCAATCCTGTGGGCGCCATCCTGATGCGAGGCCTTGTCACACAGCGCTCGGCATACGATGGGTTGACGCCTCAGTTTACCCGCTTTTCCCGGCCGGCCGGCCACGTCGACGACGCATACCTGCACCCGGCTTCCGAGTCCGTCTTTAGGCCGCAAAACCCGCCGCACTACACCACGGACTACGAGCAATTACAGCACCTTCCTACCGCGAGGGGGCACCATGACGCGGGCGATTACGGCAAGTACACCGTGAACGGAGCGCACTTCGTTCACTACCTTCTCGAAGCGTTGACCTTGCGGCCCGAAACCGCGGCCTCGGACAACTTGTCGCTCCCGTTTAGCGGAAACGGCATTCCCGACGTCCTGGAGGAGGCCAAATGGGCCCTCGACTGGTTGGAAAACATGCAAGATCCCCTGGACGGCGGCGTCTTCAGCTTGATCAAACCGTCGGAGCGTTTTCGCTACGAAACGAACATGCCGCAGCCCATCTCGGGGCGCTGGATCTATCCGAAAGACACCGTGCCGACGGCGGCCTATGCAGCAGCCCTAGCCCATGCGGCCCGCCACCCTCTGGTCAACCAATACTATCCGGAGGACGCCATTCGCTACCTCGAGAAGGCAAAGCGTGCGTGGGCGTGGCTCGAGGCCAACGATCGCCACGTCAACTTCCACCACTACGGCCAGACCTGGGGCGACGCGGACGAGCGAGTGTGGGCGGCCGTCGAGCTGTACCTCGCTACAGGCGAGGAGGCCTACCACAATTACTTCCTCGTCAACCACAAACCCCATGAGCGGCGGTGGGGATGGGTGCACCTCCTTGAGGCATATGGGAATGCGACGCGCAGTTACATACTTAACACCACGCGGGAGACGTCCCCGGGCATGTTGTCCGCCACGCGCCTTGCCCTCAAGCGAGCGGCGGACGAATACCTCTACAACAGCATGTGGCGTCGGGCGTACGGATTATCGATGGAAGAGGACCCGATCCGCAATCAATCGTACGGCTGGTACTTTCCCACCGCCAGCCACGCCTACGACCTCATTGTCGCGTACGAAGTCTTCGGCGATCCGCGCTACCTTGAAACCGCCCTTGCCAACATGAACTACGAGCTCGGCGCCAACCCGCAATCGTACGTGCAGATCACAGGCCTTGGCAGCAAGCGCGTGACGGACATCGTCGATCAACTGCACCTATACGGCGACGTCGACGAGCCGAGAGTGGGCGTGCCGGTCGGGGCGGGCAGCTCCGAGATCTACCGACTCGCAAAGTATGGAGACGCCCCGATCGAGGCGACGTACCCGGCGCGCTACCCGGTCCTCGCCCGGTTCTACAACGGGTGGAACGTCCACTCGGAGGTAACGATCGACAAGTGGGCGCGAATACTTGGAAGCTACCTCTACTTCTTTGAGGCGAAAGCGGCGCAAAACCAGCTTCCAGTGGTGGAAGCTTCCTACCACATCGACGCAGATGACCCGCAATTGGTACACTTTAGCGTCGATGCGAGCGATGTGGACGGAACGATCACATCGGTTTACTGGGATTTCGGCGATGGCAACTGGGCCGTCGGCGAGGAGGTCAGCCACCGATTTGCTGCACGTCCGGTCGGTTCTCAAGGGCCGGCGGAACGCTCCGTCTTCGTTCGCGTGATCGACAATGACGGCGGGGTCGCGTTTCAGACGATCGCAGTTGAGTTACCTTAATCCATCCCGGCCAATATCTCGACGATGATCCCCGGTACTGCGGGAGATTCCAGGACCTCGTGTTGAGGCCGTGGATCAAAGACACCAGTGGCAATTGGACGTTGCTTGCAGAGATCAACTTCAGACACGGAGATAGGATCTACTGCACGGAATCGTACTGTGCCAAGGCGTAACGGTATCGCCGAGGAATTTCCCACGCTTGATCCTTCCTCACTTGACCATACCTGAGGCCAACGTGCGTTATCCACGCATGATTTGGCGCGGCGAACGCCGTTGGCCGTTCACCCCTTTTTAAGGCAATTTCCCATGAATCATGGACTCACGTCCGTATCGCGCCATTGATTTCAGCAGTCAATCAATATACGATCTAGTAGGGGTGATTCAAACTGACATTGCCTTGGTCCCACGAATCGTCGCATGCTCGCGTCCTCAATCTGATCCGCTCATACCAGCCCATCGCTAGACACCGCCTAGCGGAGATCTCCGGGCTCAGTCCCTCGACCGTGACGCACGTCGTACGGGATCTGATGGAGGCCCGCCTTGTGATGGAGACAGGCACGGCGCCGACGGGAAGAGTTGGCCGCGATCCGGTCCAACTCGAGCTCAATGGAGGCGCCTATAGCTCCATTGGCGTTCAAATTGGAGACAGCCGCATCATTGGGCTCCTCCTCGACCTCAATGGCGACGTTACGCGCCGCCTCGTCATGCCGCTCCCGTTTCCAAGCACGCTCTCAGACCTCATCTCCAAGGTGTCGCGCACCGTCGACGAACTCCTCCAAGATATTCCTCCGCTTCTCGGCGTAGGCGTCGCAGTGGCCGGCATGGTCAGCCAGTCCGAAGGAACCGTGTTTGCCCCAAACCTCCACGATTCACCCGTGGATCTTACGGGAGCGCTTTCCGACCGCCTCGAGCGCGAGGTCGTGGTCGAGAATGGAGCCAATGCCATGTTGCTCGCAGAACAGACCAAGGGCGTGCTGCGCAATCGGCTCAATGCGCTCGGCATCAATGTCGGCCTCGGCGTCGGGGGCGGCATCTTGGTCGACGGACGACTATACAGCGGGCACAACGGCGGTTCCGGCGAGATCGGCCACATGGTCGTGCAAGTCGACGGCCCGCTGTGTAGTTGCGGCAGCCGCGGCTGTCTCGAGGCGTTTAGCGGCGGAAAAGCGATCGCCCGAGCGCTGCGGCTCGACGAGACGGGCGAACTCGGCGTAGACGTTATCCGCGCTGCCATCGATCGAAATCCCGATGGCCGCTATCACCTGGAGACAGCAGCCCGCATCCTCGGAATCGGCCTAGCCAACGCCGCCAATGCCATTAATCCGGAAATCATCGTCTGCGGCGGCTCGCATCTTGAGGTCTACCGCCCCGCGATGGAAACGCTCCTCGGAGCTTTTCGCCGCCATGCACTTCCGATCAACCGGGCGGTCCCCATTCGCGACGTGAGCTTGCCTGAACCGGAGGCGCTCGGGGCTGGTATCTTGATGCTCAATCGATTCTTTGGGGCGCCGGCGTCGCAAACCGAAGCCGACCTAGCGGAATCCTCATCCAGGTAGCAACTTTAGGCGAACGAAAGTGGGCAATTGAGATTGAACGAGACCATTCTCGCCATAGACATCGGCGGCACACAGTTCAGACTCGCATTGATCCGCGGTGACCAAGTCGTGGCCCGAGTTCGCAAGGAGACCCAGCGCTCCGAAGGAGCTCCGTGGATGATACAGCAGATCATCGAGGCCGGAGCCAGGCTCATTGAGTCTTCGCCCGTCCCTGTGAAGGCGTGCGGCATCGGGTTTGGCGGCCCCGTGGACTTTTTGGCGCAGCGGGTGATCCGCTCACTTCACGTCCCGGGTTGGGACGACGTTCCGCTGCCGCAGATATTGACCGAAGCCTTTGGAATCCCGAGCGTCGTCGAGAACGATGCCACGACGGCGGCGATCGGTGAGCACCGCTTCGGCGCGGGTCTCGGCACGCGGAACATGGTGTATTACACGGTCAGCACAGGGATCGGCGGAGGCATCATCCTCGATGGGCGGCCCTTTCGCGGCAGCAGGGGTTTGGCAGGCGAGGTAGGACACGTTCCGATCACGGTCGAAGGCGGCGCTGTGTGCACCTGCGGCAAGAAGGGATGCCTCGAGGCGTATTGCTCAGGCCTTTCCATCGCAAGGCGTGCGCAGGAAGCGCTGAGTGCGCATGCGCAAACCCCCGCCGGAGCAGTGTCGGCGCCCATCACCGCCCGGGACGTCTTTGCCGCTGCTGACGAGGATCCCCTGATGCGTCGCGTCATCGACGACACGGCCCGCTATCTCGGGGCTTCGATCGCCGGGGTGTGCAATGTGTTGGACCCCGAACGCGTCGTGCTGGGCGGCGGTGTGGCGCGATCGGGCGAGTCCTTTATCGCGGCCGTCCGCGCCGAGGCGCATGCGCGCCTGCTCCATCCGGGCGAAGGAGCCCCCGGAATCGTCGTGTGTGCGCTCGGCGACGACTCAGTCCTATGGGGCGCCGCTTCGATGGCCGCCGACCTCCCTTGAGTCGACAAAGCAGCATAGCTTAGAAGGAGAATCTGGTAATGATTGACGCACGAGCATTTGCTGAGTCGTACATAAAGCAGCTCCAGCAAACCCTGGGCAGCCTCCCGCAGGACGCCATCGCCCAACTGA
This sequence comes from uncultured Clostridia bacterium, assembly GCA_964424335.1. GTDB lineage: Bacteria > Bacillota > Limnochordia > DTU080 > RSA5 > CAYRIY01. Next base: position 2,741 of record CAYRIY010000137.1, on the reverse strand, counting down.
TCTCCTGGTTCGCCGAGGCCCGGGAGCAGGATCGGCGGATCTTTGTCGCCGGAAACGGAGGCAGCGCCACGACGGCCTCTCATTTTGCGACCGACATCGGGAAAGGCGCTTCGCTTGGTCGGGATCGCCGCTTTCGCATCCTCTCACTCACCGACAACGTGGGCTGGATTACGGCGCTCGGCAACGACCTCGCCTACGAGGATGTCTTCGTCGAACAACTCGCCAACTACGCTCAGCCGGGCGACCTCGTGGTCGCCATCAGCGTGAGCGGCAACTCTCCCAACGTCGTAAAGGCCGCCCAGTGGGCTAAAGCAAACGGGTGCCGCACCGTAGGGTTGATCGGCGGCAAAGGTGGCAAGCTCCTCGACCTCGTCGACCTGCCGATTGTCGTTCCCACGGAGCATTTCGGCCGAGCGGAAGACGCACACCTAATCATTACGCACATCGTCGGCTACTTCTTTATTGAGAACTAGACTGTCATCCGCTTTCACAAGTTATCATGCCTTTGGTTTGCCATCTTATATTGATTGAGCACAACGACGGATGGGAGCTCAGACCCTTATATCCCGGGTTAGGAGCCTCATGCTCGAAGTGCTATTGCCTATCTTTTCGTAGGAAGGAGTGTGAACGCGCCGGAGGAAATATGATATGTGCTCATATCGAGGAGTGAAGGGTAACCGTGGCCGAGTTTCCGTCAAGTCTCCCGGCGATTGCCATGCTGAATAGCATGGCAGGTCGAGATTTCGAAAGCGCTCTTGATCGTCACGTTGCATGGGGCCTTGAATGGCTCGACTTGAAGGACTTCATTTTTGGAAAATCCATAGCCGATCTAACGGACGACGAGCTTAGTGTGGCCGCTCAAATGATCAAGGCGCGGGGACTAAGCGTCTATTGCCTGTCAACGTCTCTCTTCGCAGACAACGTAGAGATTGGAGAGGACAACTTTCGGGCAAATCACCTATCCAAGGTCTCGAGGGTCCTCGAGATCGCGCAGGCCCTCTCCCCCACATTTATTCGGCTCGTGGCCGCGTCAACGAGCGAACGCCAAAACGTTCCGGACGCCGTCGCGCACATACGTACACATGCTCCGTGGCTATTTGCCCTTTACGATGAGGCGATTTCCCAAATCCACGAGGCCGGGTACACCCCCGTGATCGAGAACGAGACTCAGGGCTGTATCGTGAGCCGCCCGCAGGAAGCGCTCGACTTCTTTGAAGCCCTCACCAACAGAGAAGCCGCCAAGTTCACATGGGATGTCGTGAACATGTGGCAGGCAGGCACGTTTCCCTCACTTGGCGCCTACGAAGCGCTAAGGCCCATCCTCGGATACATCCATTACAAAGGTGGGCAAGCCGAACGAGCAAATGGGCCGCTCAAGTGGCGCAGCTCGCTCGAGGAAGCGTCGTGGCCCGTCGCCGAGATTACGGCGGCCGTCCTGCGGGACAAGGCATGTAACGCCATCTGCCTCAATCCTCCACACGGAGCGCCGCGTCCAAGTGAAAGCCATACAAACTGGACGCAAGACGACCTTGAATATTTGAGAGCTCTGGTGAGCGAGGCGCACAAATCGTGACTTACCAAAGAGATTTCGATAAGCGCATCCGCCTCGGCCTCGTGGGAGTGGGAAGCCACGCGTACCGCAACATCCTGCCGGCCCTTCACTACCTCCCCGTCACGCTGTGCGCAATTTCGGATCCGGACACCGAACGAGCGGCGCGGACGGCCAGGCAGTTCGGCGTGGCAGGCGTCTACGCGAGTGCGAGCGAGATGTATGCGCGAGAGTCATTGGACGCCGTGATCATTTGCGTTTCGGAACGCCTCCACCCGCAATTGGCCTGTGAGGCGTTCTCTGCCAACTTGCACGTGTGGATGGAAAAGCCCCCTGCAACGCGCGCAAGCCAGGTGGCGAAGATGATCAAAGAGCGGGGCGACCGGATCTGTGTTGTGGGCTTTAAGAAACAGTTCATGCCGTCCACCCGCAAAGTCGTTGAGATCTTGTCGGATGAGCGGTTCGGTCCTGTACAAAACATGGTCGGCATCTACCCGATCGCTCAATTCCCAGCAGATGGGGAGCGGGTTCTAAGCGAGGAGTTGCGCAACGACTGGCTTGCCAACGGAGTGCACCCCGTTTCCCTCATGCTGGCGGTAGGCGGTCCCGTGAAGGCGGTGACCGTTCATCGCGGGGAACGCAGCGGCGGCGTTTGCATCCTGGAATTTGAAAGTGGCTGCCTGGGAACGTTCCACATGGCGACGGGAGCGGCGGCTAGTCAACCGATCGAGCGTTACGTGTTTGTCGGAAAGCGATGCCATGTCGAGATTGAAAACTCCATGCGGGTTACGTTTCAACGAGGCATTCCTTTTCAATACGGCGCCACGCACCAGTACGCACCGATGGGATATGACAGCGGGGCGGTCGTGTGGGAACCGCAAAACCATCTCTCGACCCTCGAGAACAAGGCGTTGTTCACACAAGGGATCTATCACGAGTTGATGCACTTTTGCGAGTGCGTAATCGAAGGGCGGCAGCCGACCCTAGGCACACTGGAATTCGCCCATGAAGTGATGAAAGTGTACGAAGCAGGGCTGCTTTCCGGAGGGAAACGGGTCGACCTATCCGAACTTGGCGGGATGAACTAGATGCGCGCGTAGGATTTAACCGCATTTGGAATTCATCAACCCATGCGTTCCTCAGGGCCTTTCCACCAAAAGGGGGAAAGGCTTTTTTCTTCTCGACCCTCGCC
>CAYRIY010000136.1:0-7977 GCA_964424335.1 uncultured Clostridia bacterium | reverse complement strand
GGAAGAGCTCAAAGCGCTTTACGCCGGTAAGGGCATCACACCCGACAAGGAGCTCGTCACCTACTGCCGCATCGGCGAGCGCTCGTCGCACTCTTGGTTCGTGTTGCACGAGCTGCTCGGGTACCCCGACGTCAAAAACTACGACGGCTCCTGGACCGAGTGGGGCAGCATGGTCGGCGTGCCGATCAACAATCCCCAAATCAAGAACGCATCATAAGGCTAAACGTCATAGTACGCACACATAAAAAGGCTGCGGCAGGCGAAATCCTCTGCCGCAGCCTTGTTTTATGGCTGAAATTGGCCGTAAGCGCCGCTACCCGAGCATCTCCTTGACGAGACGAACGGCGTTGTCGACCGTGATTCCAAGGTGTTCCGCGACTTTGGCCGCAGGTCCGCTTGCGCCGAAACGCTCGATCGTCAGCAGGCGACCGTTCGCCCCTGCGATCGACCTCCAACCGGCGCCTACGCCCGCCTCGACGACGAGGGTCGGCACCCCGGCTGCGAGCACGCTCTCTTGATACTCCTGGCTCTGGCGAAGGAAGCGCTCCCGGTTGGGCATCGAGACTACCCGCACCGACTTGCCCTCACCTTCGAGCGCGTTTGCCGCATCGATGGCTAGCGCCACTTCGCTCCCTGCAGCGACGATCACCGCATCGATCGATGCGCCGCCTTCTTTCTTGATCACGTAACCGCCGCGATCGACCGCCGCGCTCTCCTCGTCGGCAACGACCGGCACGTTTTGGCGCGTGAGGAGCAGCGCAGTCGGACCGTCCGTCCGCTTGAGCGCCTCGACCCATGCAAGGCCCGCTTCGACGGCGTCCGCCGGGCGGAACACCTCGAGGTTGGGGATGATGCGCAGCGCTTCGGGTTGCTCGACCGGTTGGTGGGTCGGGCCGTCTTCGCCCACGTAGATCGAGTCATGTGTAAAGATGTAGATCACAGGCTGCTTCATCAGCGCAGCAAGGCGAATGGAAGGCCGCATGTAATCGGAGAAGACGAGGAACGTCGAGCCGAACGCCCTCAAGCCCCCGTGAAGCTGCATGCCGTTAAGTATCGCGCCCATGCCGTGCTCGCGCACGCCGAAGTGAATGTTGCGGCCGGCATAATCGCCGCGCTGTACGACGCCGCCGCCCTCGATGAACGTCTTGGTGGACGGGTTGAGGTCGGCGGAGCCTCCGACGAGATACGGGACGACCTGCGCCAGCGCCTGTTCGGCCTTGCCTGCAGCGGCCCGGGTGGCAACTGCGGTCGAGCGATCTACCTTCGGCAAATGGGAGGCGAGGTCAGCAGGCACGGCCTGGGAGAATGCCGCATCCCACTCTGCGCGCAGCTCCGGATTGGCGCTCGACCAAGCCTCAAACCGCTCCTTCCACGCTGCGCTCTCCTTTGCCAGCGCGGCTTTGCGCTCGGCAAAAAACGAGTAGACGTCATCGGGAACGTAAAAGTCCTCGTCGGGCCATCCGATCGTCTCCCGGAGGGCCTTGATGGACTCCTTGCCCATCGCGTCGCTGTGGGCGGCCGACGTGCCGGCTTTGGGCGTTCCCCAGCCGATCGTCGTCTTGGTCACGATGAGACTCGGCTTGTCGGTCACGCTTTGGGCGGTACGGACCGCCGCCTCCACGGCCTCGACGTCGTGGCCGTCGACGTGAAGAATGTGCCATCCGTAGGACTCATATCGCTTGGCGACGTCTTCGCTGAAGGCGAGCTCAGTTTTGCCGTCGATCGTAATCTCGTTGTCGTCGTAAAACACGATCAGCCGGCCAAGCCCAAGGTGCCCTGCAAGGGAGGAGGCCTCCGCCGCGACACCTTCCATCAGATCGCCGTCGCTTGCGATCACGTAGGTGTAGTGCCCGACCACCTCGTGTCCGTCCTTGTTGTACTTCGCCGCGAGCATCCGCTCCGCCAGCGCCATGCCGACGGCATTGCCGATTCCCTGTCCGAGCGGACCGGTCGTCGTCTCCACGCCGCGGGTATCCCCATACTCCGGGTGGCCGGGCGTCTCGGACCCCAACTGCCGAAACTGCTTGATCTGATCGAGCGAGAGATCGTACCCGGACAAGTGAAGAAATCCGTATAGCCACATCGAGCCGTGCCCGGCGGAGAGGACCACCCGGTCGCGGTCCGGCCACTCGGGCCAGTTGGGATCGTGCTTTAAGATTTTGGCGTACAAGACGGCTCCAACATCGGCCATCCCCAAAGGAAGCCCCGGGTGGCCCGAGTTGGCCGCTTCCACCGCGTCCACCGACAGGGCGCGGACTGTGTGTGCGATTCGATCCAGCATAGTCTCTTTGAAACCTCCAACACTCGTACTTTCGTTTACGTTATCAAATCACCCGGCGGACATGGCGACGATCCGTTCCCAGAGGTGATCGGGAACGGGCATCACGGAGAGCCGAGAGTTTCGAACGAGCAGCCAATCGGAAAACGCGGGATCAGCCTTGATCTCCGCCAGGCTCACCGGGCGCCCAAGCGCCCGCACGGCCTCCAGGTCCACGACGGTGTGCTTGGGATCGGAAGAGGCGGGATCAGGGTACGGCTCGGAGACCACTTTGGCAAGGCCGATGATCGCCCGGACACGCCCCGTGTGGTAGACAAAGACGTCGTCGCCCGGCTTCATCTCGCGCATGTATTTCAAGGCGACGTTGTTTTTCACCCCGTCCCAAACGTCGCGCCCGGCGCGCTCGAGGTCTTGGTACGAGTACTCCTCGGGCTCGGTCTTAACAAGCCAGCGGGCCATTGTTCGCCCCTCCTTCGCGTCACTCGTCGATCAAGACCGCCCAAACTTCGCCGGGGCCGTGTACGCCGACGCTCAAGTCCATCTCGATGTCGGCTGAGCGGCTCGGGCCCGTTACAAACACGACGGAGCCGTTTCGACCCGCTTTTCGAAACCGACGGTCGACATCCTCGAGCACGGTTCGCCTGCTCATGACGAGAGCGTCTTTTCGCACGAGCGAGATATACCTCGGCGGAAGCAGGCTCACGCTTCTCCCCTGGTCCCGGTCGAACAAGAGCGCAACGCTTCCAAGATCCGCGACGGCGTAATCCGCCCAGCCGATCCCGGCATCCCAAGCGTTGACGACGTCGGGCGCCCGGTCCTTCGACCCATGCGAAAAGTCGAGCTCGTCCCAGCGATCAAAGGCTACGCCTGCCGAGGTCAAAGCCCCTTCCAACTCGGGCCATTCGCCGCCTGAGAGGAGGGCGCGCTTGCCGTTTGCCCGAGCCAACTCAGCCGCGACGATGGAATAGGCTTCCACGAGCGACGCCGCTCTATAGACGCGACCCCCTACATTTTCCAGTGCGCGCGTAAACAGTTCAACTTTCTCTAAATGGGTTGCATTCTCCTCGTGGCCGGCCGGCCAATAGGAAGATCCCGGATGAGGATCCTTGGGGCCCGTGGCGCGCATCCGCGCTCGGATTCGTGCGAGAAACCGCTCCTCGGCAACCCCTCCGAGGTCAAGACGATCGCTCACGAGCTCCGCCCCCGATCCTGATCTTCCGCGAGGCCCTTTGCCCACATCTCCCGAAAGCTCTGTTTGGGCAATGCCGGCAACGCCCTGTTCTTCACCCAATCGGACACGGGCGGCGGCGCCGATTTAAAGCGCCCTTTGCGCACAAACGGCCGCTGGGCGAGACGTCCGACCTTGAGCGCCATCTTGTAGACCCCCGGCCGGCTCATGACGAAGCCAAAGCCCTTGAACATGAGGCGCTCCGAACGCTTGGATCTGCCCTCCTCGACACCGGTGCGGCGAATGCCGACCAGCATGTCGTGGATGGGGATCTTCACCGGACACACGTCGTAGCAAGCGCCGCAAAGGCTCGAGGCCTGCGCTACCTCGCCCCACTCGTCGATGCCTTTGTAAAGCGGCGTCAACACCGCCCCGATCGGTCCCGAATACACCCAGCCGTACGCGTGACCGCCGATATGTCGGTACACTGGGCAGACGTTGAGGCAGGCGCCGCAGCGGATGCAGTTGAGTGCGTCCTCAAACTCACCGCCGAGTATCGTCGAGCGCTGGTTGTCGACGATGACGAGGTGAAACGCTTCGGGCCCGTCCCGCTCCCCTTCAATTCGAGGGCCCGACGTGATCGAAACGTAACTGGTCGAGCGCTGTCCCGTCGCGCTTCGGGTGAGCATGGTCAAGAGCAGATCGAGGTCCTCGAGACGAGGCACGATGCGCTCCATGCCCATGAGCGTCACTTGTACCTTCGGGAGGGACGTCACCATGCGCCCGTTCCCCTCGTTGGTAACAAGGGTGATCGACCCGGTCTCGGCCACGGCGAAGTTGCAGCCCGTGATGCCCATGTCCGCTTTTAGGAAGACCTCGCGCAGGCGCCGCCTAGCCACCTGCGTCAGCGTCGGCGTATCGGAGGAGAGCGTTCTCCCTTCCAGTTTGGAAAAGAGCTCGGCGATGTCTTCCCGGCTCTTGTGAAGCGCAGGGCCCACGATGTGCGACGGGGTCTCCTCAGCGAGCTGAAGGATGTACTCGCCAAGGTCGGTCTCGTACACTTCGATCCCGTCTTGCTCGAGGGCATCGTTTAAGTGGATCTCCTCGGAGATCATCGACTTGGATTTGGCTACCGAGCGGACGCCATGGTGCGCGGCAATGCGACGCACGATCTCCACGGCCTGATCGGCGTTTTCGGCAAAGTGAACGTGCCCGCCGTTTTCCCGCACGCGCGCCGACAACTGCTCGATGTAGTAATCGAGGTGTTGAATCGTATGCGCCCGGACCTGCATCGCCTTTTCCCGCATGGCTTCCCAATCGTCGTACTCCGCAGTCGCCCGGTTGCGCCCGCCGCGGAAGGTATCGGTCGCCTTGCGAACCGCCTTCCGCAGCCGTTCATTGCCGAGCGCCTCATCGATCCGGTCCAATATGGCCGACTTGCTCACGATGCGCTCGCCTCCTTTGCGATGTCGCCCGCGACCTCGGCAGGTTCACCGGGCTCTGCCAATCGCTCGGGCCTTGTGGCTTGTTCGAGCAATTCGGCGAGGTGAAGGACCTTGACGGGCTCTCCCCGCCGCTCGGCCCGTCCTCCGATGTGCATGAGGCAGGCCATATCGGAGCCGACCAAGTACTGCGCTTTCGTCTCCGCCACGTGGTCGATCTTTTCGTCGGCCATGGCGGTCGATAGATCGGCCATCTTGACGGCGAACGTGCCGCCAAAGCCGCAACAATCCTCCCGGTGCGGAAGGTCGATGAGCTCGAGGCCCCGGACCTTCCTAAGCAGGCGGACCGGCGGATCGACGACCCCAAGCCCTCGGGTCATGTGGCACGACGTGTGGTAGGTAGCCGTTCCCTCAAAGCGTGCGTTCAGATCGTCCCTGCCCAGCACTTCGACGATGAACTGCGACAGTTCGTACGTCTTGCCGATAAAGGCTTTCGCCTCTTTTTCGAGGGGATGGCCTGCGAAGAGGGCCGGGTAGTAATGGTGAATCATCGAAACGCACGATCCGGACGGTCCTACGACGTACTCAGCGTCGACGAACGCCCGAATGAGTGAAGCCGCGGCCTCCCGGGACGCGTCGGAGTACCCGCTGTTGAAGGCGGGTTGGCCGCAGCACACCTGGCCTTCGGGGAAGTCGACCTCAACGCCTAGACGACGAAGGAGCTTGACCGTGCTCACGCCGACTTGCGGATAGAGCGCATCGATCAAGCACGTAATAAAGAGTGAGACGCGCAAAGTACAGGTTCCCCCTGTTGGTCGCTCGGAGGGCGACGGTGAGCTAAAGTCGTTGTTTTCCAATCTTGCTCAAGAAACGCAGGTTGCCGTCGATCACGGTGTCGGCGAGCCTGCGCACCACGTTGGGCGTAATCTGCTCGGGTCGTAGCGGCTTGAACTTCTCCCGCTGAGGCATGCCGCTTTCGTCGTCCGTGCCAACTTCAAGAGCAGCTTGACGCAGACCGCTCCTCTCGCTCTTTTCCGCAGCGGCCAAGCGGCGCGCTTTCACATCGTTCGCGTCGTCGATGCGAAGCACGACGTTGACCGTAACATCGGAAAAGTGGGCCACGTGACGAGCGGACAAAGGCGCGATCGAAAGACCTCGATCAGTAATCTCTACGGATCCCAGGTGAGACTCGAGACCCGTTCCCGGCTCGATCGCGACGATAAAGCGCCCCGGCCACTCCCTGATCGCTTCCTCGACACGTTCGGGCAGCGTGTCAGGGGTTACCGGTCGCTCACTCGTCCCCATGACGCCTTGGTAATATTTGATCGTCTCATCTGCGACCAACGTGCCGAGGCGAAGAATCGGATCCTCCGGATCGCCGACACAGAAAAAGAGCGCCTCGTCAAATCCGCTCGATTTATAGGCTTCCGTCAGCGCGCGGGCGATGCGGAAGTCGGCAGTCCAGTTGGACGGGTCGACTCGAATCAACGAGCGTTCACCTTTCTATAACGAGGCAGCGTTAAGCTCGAGGACGTTGCCGTCGGGATCGGTACAAAACATCTGGGGCCACCCCGTGATGCTGTTTGGGTGTTTGACGAGTTCGATTCCCTCGGCCTCGAGCCGTGCCGCCGTCTCGTGGAAATTAGCGACGCGAAGCGCCAAGTGGGCGTTTCTTGTGTCGATCGTTCGCTCACGCGGCGCCTTTTCGGGGTAGACGATCAAGTGAATCTGACCGTCTCCCACCTCATACCACGCCCCTGCAAAGTTGAACGGAGGGCGCTCGATCTCTCTTAGCCCAAGCACGCGACCGTAAAAGTCCTTTGCCTTTTCGAGGTCCGTCACCAAGAGGGCAGAGTGATGAATGCTCTCCACCATCATACCAACATCAACTCCAAATAGGCATTCCAATGTGACACAAGGAACATCTTCTCTAGCGGTTCTCTCGGCCCTCCATTCTCAAGTCGAGGCCACTTCGGGCATCCGTGTGCGCTAGGGACGACGAGATCCTCGTTCGGGAACGTTTCGAGTCGAGGCGCAAGGCGATCCGGCGGCATCCATGCCACCGTTTTCAAAGGAAAGCGAACCCTTGCGAGGGAACAACTTCGAGGAACAACGTAATCCAAACAAGGGTCGACCGACGTATCAATGGATATATAAGTCCCATGACCTAACGGCAGGAGGACCGCGACCCATGAAAGATCAAGTAGCGCCAAACCGTGTTCGTCGATCGTTCCTCGCCAAGTGCGCTGCGGCTTTTGGAGCGCTCGCCCTGGGAACGTGGTCAATTGGGAAGCGGGGGTACGCTGCTGCAACGACGGCGGTACATCCGATCTTTAGCCGGATCCAAGGGCTCGTCCACGAGATCACCCCAAACAACCGCTTTTACCGAGTCGACAAAAACCTTTTCAGTGTGTCTGTGCCCCTCCGGGACTGGCGCCTATCGGTCGAGGGCGAGGTGGAGCGCCCGTTTTCGTTTACCTACGACGAACTCACGTCTTACGATATGAAAGAGCAGTACACGACGTTGATGTGCGTCAGCAACGAGGTCGGCGGCGACCTGATCGGCAACGCCAAGTGGGGAGGCATCCCTTTGCGGGAGTTTCTCCTGCGTGCCGGAGTGAAAGAGGGCGTCGTCGACATCAAGTTTGAAGCGTACGACCAGTACACCGAGAGCATCCCGATGGAAAAGGCGATGCACCCCGACACGCTCGTCGCCTGGACGATGAACGGCGATCCACTGCCCAACGCCCACGGCTTTCCCGTGCGCATGATCGTGCCTGGGATTTATGGCATGAAAAACGTGAAATGGCTGACAAAGATCGTGGCCGTGAAGGACGACTATCAAGGTTTTTGGCAAGAGCGAGGCTGGAGCGACGAAGCGGTAATCAAGACCATGTCCCGCATCGATGTCCCCCGAAACCGGGCGAACGTCGACCCGCCCGCATTGATCGGTGGCATCGCCTTTGCCGGAGATCGGGGCATCGCGCTCGTCGAAGTGAGTTACGATCGGGGCTTTACGTGGCACGAAGCCCAGGTGAAAGAGGCGCTTTCGCCCTACACGTGGGTGCTTTGGGCCGTCGAACGGCGGG
>CAYRIY010000135.1:0-8190 GCA_964424335.1 uncultured Clostridia bacterium | reverse complement strand
ACGCCGAAGGCGCAATGCCTGTAGCTGTAGGTTAACTGTATTTTCTAAGGAGGAACTGTCACTTGAGTCACTTTCGCTTTTCCCTCAACACGAGCACAATTCAACCTGCCAATTTGGTCGAGAAGATCCGCATCGCCGGCGCGGCCGGCTACGACGGCATCGAGATCTGGAATGACGACCTCGACGCGTATGTGGGGGAGGGCGGCTTGCTGCAGGATGTGCGCAAAATGTTGGCGGATGCCGGACTTGAGGTGCCGACGGTCCTCCACATCTCCGGCTGGCTCGACGCTGCCGATGGGCCGGAGTACTCAAAAGCTCTCGAGGACGCGCGCCGGCGGATGGACCAGGCGGCTGCGATCGGCGCGCAGCGCATCATCGCGGGCCCGCCCCGCGGCGCGTGCGATTACCAGCGCAGTGCGAAGCGGTATGCGGAGCTCCTGGCGATCGGCCGAGAGTACGGCGTGCTGCCGGCCCTCGAGTTTCTTGGGTTCGTTCAAGAGGTTAACACCATTCGCGCTTTATGGAAGATTGTCTCCGCCGTCGACGACGGCGACAAGAGCGTTGTACTCGACACCTATCACATTTTTCGGGGCGGTTCCTCCATCGAGGACCTGGACCTTGTGCCGGCAGAGATGATCGCTGTCTTTCACGTCAACGATGCACCGGCAAATATCCCTCGTGAGCAGCAACGGGATGCCGATCGCGTCCTGCCTGGCGACGGCATCCTCCCGCTCGAGGAGACTGCTCGCCGGCTCAAGGCGAAAGGGTATCGAGGAGCGCTCTCCCTCGAGCTCTTCAACCCCTCTTTGTGGCAGCGAGACCTGCTCGACGTGGCGAAGGAAGGCTTGGAGCGGATGCGCATGGCCATGGATCAGGAGGCGACGTGATGGGAGTGCGCCGAAAACTGCGCTACGGTATGGTCGGCGGAGGTCCGGGCGGCTTCATTGGCTCGGTCCACCGCCGGGCGGCCGCCCTCGATGGCACGATGGAGTTGGTGGCCGGGGCATTCTCCTCTTCGGCGGAAAAGTCGCGGGCGCAAGGCGCGGCCTTGCGCCTCGACCCGCGGCGGGTATACGGCTCCTATCAAGAAATGGCCGAGGCCGAAAGTCGCCTGCCCGAGGGCGAACGAATCGACTTTGTCGCCATCGCGACGCCCAATTACCTCCACTACGACATAGCGAAAATATTCATCGAGGCTGGATTTCACGTTCTGTGCGACAAGCCGCTGACGGTGAGCGTCGAGGAGGCCGAACATCTGTGCAGCCTTGTGCGTGAGCGAAAGATCGTCTTTGGCCTGACGCACAACTACAGCGGCTATCCTATGGTCAAGCAAGCCAGGGAACTCGTGCGGACCCGTGTGTTGGGCGATGTGCGCAAGGTCGTCGTCGAGTATTCGCTCGGGCGCTTTGCGGCCGCGTTCGCCCAGGGGAAAATCTCTCCTGACGCGTGGCGCCTTCACCCCGACAAGGCGGGGATCTCGTCGACCGTGGCGGACATCGGCACACACGCCGAGCATCTGGCGCGCTACATCACGGGTCTCGAGATCGTCGAGCTTTGCAGCGATTTGACGACATTCGTGCCCGGCCATCGGCTCGAGGACGACGCCAACATCCTCCTTCGCTACGATGGCGGGGCCAAAGGCATTCTTTTCGCCTCCAAGATGTCGGTGGGTGAGGAGAACAACTTGTCAATCCGCGTCTATGGCAGTGAGGCGTCGCTCGCGTGGCGACAAGAGGAGCCCGACACCTTGCGCGTGCGCTACGCGGACAAGCCCGAGCAGGTGTACACGCGGGGGCATGAGTGCCTCGCTCCGATCGCACGTTGGAATTGCCGCTTGCCGGTTGGCCATCCGGAAGGGTTTATCGAAGCATTTGCCAACATTTACCGCAACTTCGGCCGCACCGTGGCGGCGCGCCTTGCCGGCGAGACGCCGAATGAATACGACCTCGATTTTCCGACCGTCGCGGACGGAGCGATCGGCGTCAACTTCATTCACCGCTGCGTCGAGAGTGCGCGGCTCGGTGCGTGGGTTGACGCCCGCTACGCGCCGCCGGCATGAAATTCGACGGATCGATCGGAGGCTAATAATGATGGAACACACCGTAGTATACCGGCAGGCGGGACGCTTTGCCGGCTGGCCCGCCAATTACGGCATCTGGGCTTGGGGCGACGAGATCGTCGTGGGATTTACCGTCGGCTACGTAGGTGAAGACACGAGCATGCACGCTCGGGACAAGACGAGGCCTTTCATGCCCATGCAGGCCCGTTCGCTTGACGGCGGACGCACCTGGCAGGTGCAGCCGACGCCGTGTCGCACGCCGGGGGGCCGCGGGCTTTCCGCTGACGAACACGTGATCCCTGAGCTACAGACGGGTCCGGTGCTTGATGGTCCGGACGGACTTGTGGACGCTCCCGGTGGCATTCGCTTCGATCACCCCGACTTTGCGTTGATGTGCGCGCGCACCGGACTTTCGGCGGGCGCCCGCTCGTGGTTTTACGTTTCGTACGACCGTTGCCGCTCGTGGGAAGGTCCGTACCGCCTGCCGATGTTTGGGCAATCGGGCGTGGCGGCGCGGACCGATTACATCGTCGGCGGATCCGACGAGTGCACCTTATTCTTGACTGCTGCGAAGTCGAACGGCAAGGAGGGTCGTCCCTTCTGCGCGTCGACGACTGATGGAGGCAAGAGTTTTCTGTTTCTATCGTGGATTGGTGCCGAGCCGCAAGGGTATGTCATCATGCCGGCCAGCGTCCGCTTATCTGAAGGCCATTTTCTCGTAGCGGTGCGGGATAGTGGCCGCCCGGTTCAAGAGGGCGGCTGGATCGATCTGTATGAGTCGACCGACGGGGGCAGGACATGGGCGTATCTCAGCAGGCCCGTGGCCAACACGGGGCGCGGCGGAAATCCGCCCACGCTCACAAAGCTTGCAGACGGAAGGCTCGCCGTCACCTACGGCTACCGGGACGAGCCGTACGGCATGCGGGCGGTGATCAGCGCGGATCAAGGCAGGTCGTGGTCGACCGAGTACGTGCTTAGAGCCGATGGAGGCAACAACGACATCGGTTACCCTCGAACCGTCCAGCGGGCAGATGGCAAGCTCGTCACCGTTTACTACTACAACGATGATCCCAAAGGAGATCGCTACATCGCCGCGACGATCTGGGAAGCTTAGTAGCAGCGCAGCAAGAGCACGAGAGGATGACCGATCGACTTGGACAAGCGACCAAACGTACTGCTGATATGGACGGACGAACAACGCCCCGACACCATGGCCTGCTACGGCAATGATTTCATCCAAACGCCCCACCTCAACCGGTTTGCGTCAGAAAGCGCCGTCTTTGAACACGCATACTGCACGCAGCCTGTGTGTACGCCCTCTCGCGCCTCGATCCTGACGGGCGTTTGGCCACACACCCACGGGAGCATCGAAAACAACGTGCCGCTGCCGAGCCACATCCCGACGTTGGCGGAGATGCTCGGAGACGAATATTACTGCGCCTATTACGGCAAGTGGCACCTTGGCAACGAGCTCAGCCCTCAGCGTGGGTTTTCGGAGTGGGTGAGCATTGAAGACATATACGGCGAATACATTTCAGATCCGGACGATCGCGATCGTCAAAGCGATTACTGCCGATTTCTGATCGACGAAGGGTTTGCTCCCAATGTCCGGACCGGCAACGTGCCCGTATTTTCCCGCAGTTACGCCGCGGCGTTGGCGCCGCGATACACCAAAGCGACGTTCCTTGGCGAGCGGGCCGCCGAATTCCTCGCACGACATGACCAGGAGCGTCCTTTCTTTTTGAGCGTCAATTTTTTGGAGCCTCACATGCCGTTCCTCGGCCCTCTCAACTACCTGCACGATCCGGACGAGATTCCCGTGGGGCCCGCCTTCGCACAGGCTCCTCCGCCCGAGGCGGCGCTTCGCAACCGGCTGCGGGCGGCGGCACAACGACGCTCCGGAACTGGCGGATTTCCGCTTGAAAACGAACGCGACTGGCGGCGGCTGCGCGCCAACTACTATGGGCTGGTGAGCCTGGTGGACCAGGCGGTGGGTCGAATCTTGGGCGCGCTTGAACAATCGGGACTTGCTGATTCGACAATCGTCATTTTTACGTCGGACCACGGTGAGATGATGGGCGATCACGCGCTCGTCGGGAAACAAGTCATGTATGAGGAGTCGGTCGGGGTGCCGCTGATTGTGCGCGTTCCATGGATCAATGGCTCCGAGCCGCGTGCCCGTCGAATTCCCGGGCGCGTGAGTCAGATCGACCTCGTGCCTACCATTCTCGACCTAGTAGGTGCGCCGATACCCGCTCACATACAGGGCAAAAGTCGCGCCCCGGTCCTTCGCGGCGAGGAGACGCTTGCAGATAACGATGTGTTTATCGAGTGGAATGGATCGAGCGGCTCTAAGTATCCCGATGACGTACCAGGGTATACGCTTGAACAGCGCCAGAGCATCGCGGACCAAGTTTGGCGCACGGTCATCACGGCGGATGGCTGGAAATTGAACTTGTGCCGGACGGATCAGTGCGAGCTCTACAACTTGAACGAAGACCCGCATGAACTTGAAAATCTTTACGCGCGTCCTGAGCACCGCGCCCGCGTGCAGGAACTGACGGAACGTATCGTCGCATGGCAGAGCTCGGTGGGCGATGAAGCGTCGCTCGTCGAGCAAGGCTAAAATAAGCCAAGAGGAGTCCCGGGATCTGCTGTCTCCGAGAGCAGACGGACCGAACTTGCGAAAATAAAAGGGATGTGCGGTCCCGAGACATGTTCGGGAACCCGCACATCCCTTTTTCATTCTCCAATTCCTACAGTCGTGCCGGCTTCATCAATGTTCCTTCGCAGACCTCAAAACCGCATTGGCTGCGTCAACGATCTCATGCAGCGCCACCGCAGCGTCGACCTCTCCGTCGAGCACACGATCCACCGCACTCATGACGAGAAGAGAGACTTCGTGGTACCCGGGTATTTGCACGGCATAGGTTTCCGGCGTGTACGACGTGGGCTGCATGAAGACCCCGTAGAGCTCCATGCGGTCTTGCGCCTCCGCGACAGGAGCGTGTTCTACAAGCATTCTCAGGCCCTCGATCGTGCCGTTGGGAATGCCGTAGCGCGCCCGGATTTCGTGCGCTTCGGGGGAGAGGTTGATGAACTTGAGGAACTCCCAAGCCTCGGCTGGGTGCTGGGTGCCGCTATAGATCAGGTGCTGGTGAGCCCTCACGGCCGTCACAGGGTCAGGAGTGTTTCCCTGGGGCATGTAGATGGTTTGGATGCGGTAAGGCGACGGTGAATCGTTCGGGTCGGCGAGGCGAGGGGCGAACGCGAGACGTCCATCCTCGGTCATGGCCGTGTCGCCGCGACGAAACCCTTGGACGTTGCGGACATGGTTGGCGACGCCTGCGTAGCCGCTCTTTGTCAAGTTGCCAAGCCACGCAATCGTATCCAAGAAGGCAGGCTCCGTAAACGCAGCGGTGTGCGATTCAGGATCGACGATGTGCCCGCCATTCACAAACCACCACGAAAGGCTCTCGCGCGGGCGCGTCGTACCGTGCCGCACGACTTCTCCGTCCGGCCCAAAGATCGTCAAGACCCGCATATATTCTTCGAAGTCGCTCAAGGTCCACCCGCGCTGCGGGACGGGCAAGGCCGCCTCGTCAAGGTAGTCCAAGTTGATCCACGGTTGGAACACGCTGTAGATTTTCGGCAAACCGTACTGCACGCCGTTCACATACGCCGAATCCAACGCGCCGGGGACGAAGTGCTCCCTCAAGTTGAGCTTGTCTTTTTCGATAAACTCGTTGAGAGGCAGCGCCATGCCGTCGCGCACGCGGCTGCCAACCGTGGCGTCGCCCGCGGTAAAGATGTCCGGCGCGATTCCGCCGGCAATTTGTACGAGAATGGCTTCTTCGTTCCCCGTGATATACTCGACGCGGATGTTGGGGTGCTTCGCCTCAAATGCCGCAATGAGCTCGGCATATCCATCAGCGCGTAGATCCTGCCAGTGATCGGCCCACTTGATCGTTACCGTCTGCGCGCCGGCGACGGCCGTGGCAACCACGATCGCGAGCGCCAAGATCAGGCTTCCCGTTCGCTTTTTCAGGGCTTTGCTCAATTGATTCAACGTTTCGTTCCTCCTTTTTCATCGTTCGCGCGACGTTTTACTTGTACAAATCCTTGAGAGTTTCGGTCCTCCAGAGTTCAAACGGCTGCTTCAGCGCCTACGTCAGAGCCGAGTTCACGCATGTGCCGCGTGTCGTTCCAGTAGATGCACCGCACCATCCCTTCCTCCAGCACAAGTCGGCTTATCCCACCGTTTTCTTGCTTAAACCGCACGCTCGAATCGGCGGGCAGCCCGAGTAGCGCCAGCATCATGCGGGCGCCAAACGCGCCGTGGCTAATGAGCGCAACGCTGTCGTACGTCTCGGTGAGACTCCATAGCCACTCCGCTACCTCGAGTCCGCGCCGGTATGTCGCGTCGGTATCGCGGGGTTCAGCCGGCCGAAACCACCACCCTTCTTCGGTAAAATCGGGGCCCAGCTCGACCTGGGGAAAGCGGGCCCGAATCTGAGCGGCGGGGAGCCCGTGGTAATCGGTATGACCGCCTGCTCGCTCGCGCAAGAATGGGCGCGCCTCGACAGGAACTCCTAATCGGTCGCCGATGATGACGCCTGTTTGCAACCCTCGAATCTGCGGGCTGCAGTAGACGCGCTCGATGCTAGAGCCGACAAGCGCCTCCGCCGCCCGACGGGCTTGTGCCTCGCCGAGGGACGTCAATGGTGGATCGACGCTTCTTTCGAACTGGGCCGAAGGTTTGTTTGCCTTCTTAAACCAATTATTGATCGATTCGCCGTGACGAATAATGTAAATCTCCACGTGCGGATCCTCCTGGCTCTGGTGTAAGCTTGCGCTAGTGCGGGGTTGTGATAGACGGGTACTTAGACCTTGGGGAGAGGGATTCCTGTCGACATGGACGAATTGTTTTATAAACAAAAGAATTTGCATTGCTGAAATCGTGATTAATGGGAGGAATGCGCGTGGAAAGCGCCTCGCAGATCACCAATCGCTGGGGTGAAGTAGAACTGGTCCCCGTCAAAGTCGAAGAGCATGTCGTCTTCGAGGGCCATGAAGGCGCCGCATACAGCCACCATGCGCAGATCACGTCGAAGGGAGAACGCCTCATCGCCACATGGTCCAATGGCGTCGCACACGAGGACGACGTCGGCCAATGCATGATGATGGCAACCTCAGACGACGGTGGCGAGACGTGGAGCGAGCCTGCGGCGGTCGTGCCGAGGCAGCCGGGCGAACATGCCGAGGCCGTGATTACCAATGGAGGCATCCGTGTCGTGGGCGACATGCTGGTGGCGTATTACGGCTCGTTCGAGTTTACCGCGGAAGGACTCGTGGACGGGCATAGGCAACCGCTCGGCATGGCCAAGGCGCCACACGATGTGCGCTGGCATCAAAACGTGAAGTGCGCTGCGCGCATCTCAGAGGACGGCGGTTTCACTTGGACGGACGCGGGTGTCATGGTAGATCGGTTCGTACCCAATTTAGGCCCCAGCGTCGCCAGCACGGGTCGGTTGATTATGCCGGGAAACCTCTTGTTCCCTTACACCGATGACCCTAGCGGTCTGTCGGGATGGCGCGTCGCCGGTATCCCTCGTCTGCCTGCGGATTATGTCGACGATTCGGAGGGCCATCACAAAGGTGGCCGAGCCCGTGGGGATCAGAATGGCGGTTACTGCGAAGGATCGTTCTTTGAGACAGACGACGGCGTACTACACATGATGCTAAGGTCGCGCGTCTTTCGGTTTGCTGTGAGCGAAAGCCGGGACAATGGCGAGACGTGGAGTGAACCCGTGCTCACAAGGTGGATCGACGGCCGCAACAAGCCGTGTTTCGGGCGCCTTCCGGACGGCCGGTACTACGGACTTTGCACCCCCGAACGCGGTCGCACTCCGTTGATCCTCGCGACGAGCGAAGACGGTGTGGTATTTGACCGACATTACCTGCTCGGCGACGCGCCCCGACGTGCCCCGCGCATGGAGGGACTAAACAAGGGCGGAAGATACGGGTACCCCCATCTCCATGTCATGGGGGATATGGTGTACGTTATCTTCTCGGTAACGAAAGAAGATATCGTAGTTGGTCGCTTTAAACTGAGCGCGCTCCGTTGAGCG
>CAYRIY010000134.1:0-8212 GCA_964424335.1 uncultured Clostridia bacterium | reverse complement strand
TCGCAACCGGTCGACTTTGTCGGCAAAACCCGTCAGGGCTTCGGTCATCTGCGCAATTTCGATCAAGAAACCGTCGTGGCCGAAAGGACAGTCGATCTCGACGTACTCGGCGAATCGCCCGTGTTCCCGCAGGCCGTCCACGATCTCCTTTTGCTGGTACGTCGGGTAGAGAATGTCGGAGCTGATGCCGATCACCAGGGTCGGAACGGTGATCAGGCGCAGCGCTTCCCTAAATCCGCCCCGCCCCCGGCCCAGGTCAAAGAGGTCGAGCGCCCGAGTGAGGTAGACGTAGGAGTTGGCATCAAAGCGTTCGACGAGCTTTTCGCCCTGATAACACAAATAGCTTTCCACTTGAAACTGGGTCGATAGGTCGTAGATCTCGTCTTCGCTCGCATTCATCAGTTGGCGGCCAAATTTGTTCCACATCGACGCGTCGCTTTGAAACGTGATCATGCCGACCATGCGTGCGACGGAAAGGCCGTCCGACGGGTATTCGCCGTCGTAGTAGTCGCCGCCGCGCCAATTGGGATCGTTCATGATCGAGCGCCTGCCCACTTCGTTGTAGGCGATCGCTTGAGGCGCGGACCGTCCGGGTGTTGCGATTGCGACGATCCCATCGGTGATATCCGAGTACGCAACGCCCCATTCGAGCGTCTGCATGCCTCCCATGGACCCGCCGATCACCATGTGCACCCGCTCGAGCCCCAAGTGGTCGATGAGCGCCTTATGCACGCGCACCATGTCCCGGATCGTGATGACCGGAAATCTACTGCCGTACGGGCGTCCCGTCTCCGGATCGATGCTCGCCGGGCCTGTCGTTCCTTGACACCCTCCGAGCACGTTCGGACAGATTACAAAGTACCGCTCGGTATCGATCGCCTTTCCCGGGCCGACGAGACCCTCCCACCACCCTGGCTCATCGCCGGGATGGTGGGAAGCGCAATGTGAGTCTCCTGTAAGCGCATGGGGAATCAAGACGGCATTGTCCTTGGCGGAGTTGAGGTGGCCGTACGTCTCGTATGCGACCGTGATCGGACCGAACGTACGACCGCTTTCCAAGGTAAACTTATGGTCCGCGCCCATCGTAAAGCTCTTCATGTGCGGACGTATTTTAAGTTTCTTGAAAGCCGACGTGAACGTGGCCGTCGTCTTATCCGACATGGACGTCGCCCTCTCCCCTGCTCATCTGAAAATCCGATTGGCTGCCGTCCCCACTTGCCGCCCAATAGGGCCAGCCATGCCGCCCCACGGATTTTCATCCGCTCGTGGCTTGGCCCGGTCGATAAGGTCGGGCGGCCAAGTGGGTGACTCCTTAGAGCCGCCGATCGGACAACCCGTCGATCAGACGGCGTTGAACGCCTGCTCGAGATCTTCGAGAATGTCCTGTTTGTCTTCGATTCCGATCGAAAGGCGGATCATGTCCTCGCTGACGCCCGCCTGCGCCTGCTCTTCGGCCGTAAGCTGCTGGTGCGTCGTCGTAGACGGGTGAATCACCAGCGACTTCGCATCTCCCACGTTGGCAAGGAGCGAGAAGAGCTTTAGCGAGTCGATAAACTTGAGCGCTGCGGCCGTGCCGCCCTTGATGCCAAAGGTCAGAACCGATCCGGGACCTTTCGGCAAGTACTTCTTGGCCAGCTCATAGGACGGATGGCTCGGAAGACCTGGGTAGCTCACCCACGCGACCTTATCGTGTCCCTCGAGGTACTCGACCACGGCGCGCGTGTTCTCGACGTGCCGCTCCATCCTGAGGTGCAGCGTCTCGAGGCCCTGCAAAAAGAGGAACGAGTTGAACGGCGACAAGGGACCGCCCACGTCGCGCAGCAAGCGGACTCTTGCCCGAATGATGTAGGCAAGCGGCCCGAGCGCTTCGGTGTAGCTAACGCCGTGGTACGCGGGGTCAGGGTCGACAAGGCGCGGGAACTTGCCGCTTGCGGCCCAGTCAAACTTCCCTGAGTCGACGATGACGCCGCCGATCGATGTGCCGTGGCCGCCGATCCACTTGGTTGCGGAGTGGATGACGATGTCGGCCCCCCACTCGATGGGTCGGCACAGGTACGGCGTGGCAAAGGTGTTGTCAACAATGAGCGGGATCCCGTTTTCGTGTGCGATGGCCGCGATCTTTTCGATGTCGGGGACATCGAGCTTGGGGTTTCCGATCGTCTCGAGGTAGAGCGCTTTGGTCTTCTCGTTGATCGCCGCACGGAAGTTCTCCGGATTGTCCGGCTCAACGAAGCGCACCGTGATCCCAATCTCCGGAAAGGTGTTGTGGAAGAGCGCGTAGGTGCCGCCGTACAAGCTGTTGGCCGAGACGATCTCGTCCCCTGCGCCCGCGATGTTCAAAATCGCAAACGCCTCCGCCGTCTGCCCCGCAGCGACGGCCAACGCCCCGACACCCCCCTCGAGCTGGGCCATCCGCGCCTCAAAGACGTCGGTGGTCGGATTCATGATCCGGGTATAGATGTTTCCAAACTCTTTTAGTGCAAATAGATTGGCCGCGTGCTGTGTGTCGTTGAAGACGTACGACGTCGTCTGATAAATCGGAACGGCACGCGAGTTGGTCGCCGGGTCGGGTGATTGACCGCCGTGGACGGCGATCGTGTCAAATCGAAACTGCTTCTCTTCGGACACTAGCCTCAGTCCTTTCGATTGGTTTGATATCAGGCGCTCATCTTTTCGAAACGAAGCACAAAAAAGCCCCTCTTGGAGAGGGGCACATAGCATACGCGACCTATGTAAACCCTCTCATCTCCCAAGACGCAAGGTAGGATTGCTGCGTCTTGCTGGAATTGGCACCACGACACGGAAATACGCCCCAAAAGGTGCGCATCCGCCGGTTGCCGGGCTTCATCGGGCCAGTCCCTCCGCCTCTCTTGATAAGAGTTGCCATTGTTCAATTGTCTCGTAAGGGAGCGCCTTACTTGAGTAGATACAGTCTATCGAATCGATCCAGTCAAGTCAACGGTTTCCAGCGGTTGGCGCTAGGGCAGGCGGTATAGGGTTTGCTTGTCCAACCAGGGGATACCCTATATAATATCGATGGAATCGCGTGTATTTCGATCAGTATTCCAAGACATTGCTTCGGAGGTTATGACACTGAAAGGCATCAAACGTTCCATTACTGAGTTGGTGGGCGGCACTCCGATCGTGCGGCTCAACGCGATATCGAATCAGACGGGCGCGGAAGTGCTCGGAAAGCTCGAGTACTTCAACCCGGCCGGCAGCGTCAAAGACAGGATCGGTCTGAGCATGATCGAGGCTGCCGAGCGGGACGGTCTGATCGACAAGGATACCGTGATCATCGAGCCGACGAGCGGAAATACCGGGATCGCACTTTCGTTTGTGGCAGCCGCTAAAGGGTACCGCGTGATCCTGGTCATGCCGGACACGATGAGCGTCGAGCGGCGCAACCTACTCTCGGCCTTCGGCGCGGAGCTCGTGCTCACTCCCGGCGCCGAGGGAATGCGAGGATCGATCGCCAAAGCTCAAGAGCTCGCGGCTTCAGTGGGCAAGGCGTTCATTCCGCAGCAGTTTCAAAACCAGGCCAACCCGGAGATCCACCGACGTACGACCGCCGAGGAAATCTGGGAGGACACCGGCGGCAAGGTCGACATCCTGATCAGCGGCGTCGGCACGGGTGGAACGATCACCGGAGTCGCCGAAGTGATCAAGGCCCGCAAGCCCTCATTCAAGGCGATCGCGGTCGAGCCCGCCGACTCGGCGGTTCTTTCCGGAAAACCGGCGGGTCCTCACAAGATTCAAGGAATCGGCGCCGGCTTTGTCCCTGACGTTCTCAATCGGGACGTCATCGACGAGATCGTCCAGGTGCGAAACGAAGAGGCGTTCGCTGCGGCCAGAAACTTGGCCCGAAAAGAGGGCATCTTGGTCGGCATTTCGTCCGGAGCAGCCGCCCACGCGGCCGAGGTCGTCGCCTCGCGCCCGGAGAACAAGGGTAAAGTGATCGTGGCGATCCTGCCTGACACGGGCGAGCGCTACCTTTCGACGCCCCTCTTTCAGGAGGAGGGAGCTGGGTCTTAGCCCATGGCTCAAGCAAAGGTCCGCCTCACCCTGTATACGCGGGCGCGCTGCCCCCTCTGCGACCAAGCGGAAGCGGCGCTTCGCCGCGCCCGTGACGAGGTTGGCGGAACGCTTGATTTCAACGTCGTCGACATCGAAGGAGACGAGCGGCTCACCGAGGCATACGGCGAGCTGATTCCCGTCGTGACGCATGGCGATGAGATCCTGTTCATCGGGAAGGTCTCGGTTCACCGTCTCAAAGCAATGCTGGAAAGCGACGGCGATCGCGACCCGGCTCCGACGGTCAAGCCTCGGTACAAGATGCACTTAGAACGGCTCAGCGGAATGCTCCGACGCACGCGGGCCGCGACCGAAGCTCACCCTCGGGGCGCAGGCAAGTGACAAATGTCCTTGATCTGTCCTTGTCAATCGCCCCTTGACTGGGGCGTACCAGAGCAATAGACTATGGAACGGTGCACTCGATCATTGTAGATCCGAAAGGAGCATGGGGAAGCATGTCAAAGCGACTCAGCTTTGCGGTAGTCCTCGTCGTCATTGCCATGTTGGCGGTGGCATGCGGGGGCGGTGGATCCCAGAGCAATTCGTCGAACTCTTCGGCAACGTCCTCGGCAAGCGGTCAGAGCATTCAAGTCTCACTCGCTGACTTCAAGTTTGCTCCGGCTACCATCACCGTAAAGCGCGGCACGCCGGTCACGCTCTCGCTCAAGAACGACGGCGCCGTCGCTCACGACCTCGCGATCGAGGATCTCGGGGTAGCCTCGGAGCTCGTACGTCCTGGTCAGAGCTCCAGCGTGACGTTCACGCCCAACACGGCCGGTCAGTTTGACATCATCTGCACTGAGCCGGGCCACTTGGCTTCGGGTATGAAGGCCACGCTCATCGTTGAGTAATCTGGAATAACAATTGCTTCGATCGACAAGTCCCGGGACATGTGCCCCGGGACTTGTTTTCGTTTCGGCATTGGACCTTTTAGAGCCGGCGCGTCAGCGCAGGTTTTGCGCGATCCGTCGGCCGTCCCTCCCCCGCCCCATCGTGGCCGCGCTGGCGCATCTGCCCCTGGTCTAATGGGCGCGTCGGTTCCGCCCGGACAGGACTCTCTCGCCTTTGAGACAAATCGGCCGCACGATCCGTCGACCGATTCCCATGGCTTGCTCGGAACTCGGACTCCCGCTCCCACGGCAGATCCCGAGCAACCACAGGGGCGTCGTCCTCCTCGCCGGCGCTCGTGGACGATCTTTCAAGCGCTTCGGTGATTGGGCAGTACCGGGAAATTCCCGATGCAACGCTCGATGCTCCCGCTGCAAACATGGTCCAGGAAACGACCCGCCCAAACTTTCCAAAGGTAGCGAGCGCAAGGAGGATCAACCCGCCCGAGACACGAATGTATGCGTCGAGCGCTCCTACGTTTTCTTGTCGTTGTCGATTCATCGCTGGTAGGCACCTCCAACCTTCCTTAGGATTCCCCAAACTGAGGCTCGAAAATTTCCTCCTGCGAGCCAAACGTTCAAACCCCGCATCACCAGCACGTTTCAGGATGGAAGATCATAACAGGCCAGTTCAAGGGCTGTTGACTCACCATATATAGCGCCGTATAATGGACGAGGCGCTACATATTGTAGCGAGCATACGTTCGACTGGGGACGTTTTCACCCGAAAACTCGTGCTCAAACGCTCGCGAATGGAGGCAACATCGTTGAAGTGCCCTTTTTGCGCGCACGATGACACGCGCGTCGTAGAGAGTCGACCTACCGACGAGCAATCCGCCATCCGCAGGCGGCGCGAGTGCCTCCGGTGCGATGAGCGCTTCACTACATACGAACGGGTCGAAACCGTGCCATTGATGGTAATCAAGAAGGACGGCACACGGGAAGAGTTTAATCGAAACAAGATCCTTCAGGGCCTCATCACTGCATGTGAAAAGAGGCCCGTGCCCATGACGACGCTCGAAAACGTCGTTACCTCGATTGAACGCACGCTCCGAAACTCCCTTGAGACCGAAGTCTCATCGCAAGCCATCGGCGAATTGGTCATGGAAGCTCTCCGAGAGATTGACGAAGTCGCCTACGTCCGCTTCGCGTCGGTTTACCGCCAGTTCAAGGATATCAAGCGGTTTTTGGAGGAGTTAGAGACACTGCTTCACGAGCGTAAGTCATGACCTCGCGCCAAGGAGCGCCGGTGTGTGCTTCTTTAGGATTACACGAGTTTTCTAGGGAGACGCTCGTCGTTTCGACCCGACCTCATCGTTCGGCTTAGTTACTTTTGCTTTCTTGTATGGGGGTCAGATTGGCGGGGGACCCGAGATTGTTTACCAAGGAGTCGCCCACTTGGCCACCGACCTTGTCGGTCCGGCTAAGCCGCGAGCGGATAAACATCCTAGTGGGTCAGCATGACTGGCACTATTGGGCGGCAAGTGGGGACACATGCTAGATGGATTTTATAAGGAGGAGTTATTCGTGGCCCAAACGACTCGGCATTCCGGGCAGGCCAACCCAGGCGAGTACCAGCTCAGCGCAATCTCCGAACTTGTCTTTCTCGACAGGTACGCGATCAAAGACCCCAACAAGGAGCTCAAGGTGGGCGATATCGTCGTCGCCCTCGTCAAGGACGACCCTAAGTTCCCTCAGCGGGAAGTGGGCACAGTCCGTGCGGTCGACGGCGACTCCATCACGGTCGAAATCAAGTCGACCGGTGAGCTGATTACGCAGGAGCGCAAGAAGGTCGACAAGCCCCTCGAGACCCACCCCTCCCAGATGTGGGATCGCATGGCCAAGGCAATCGTCGAGGTCGAAGATGAATCGAAACGGGCCGAGCTCGAAAAAGAGTTTCGCTGGGCGCTCGACAATTTCCGCTTTAGCCCGGGCGGCCGCATCAATACCATGCTCGGCACGGGCCAGGATCTGACCGCGTACAATTGCTACGTGATCCCCATGGAGGGCAACGATCCGGACACGCCTCGCGACTCTCGGCAATCGATCATCGACACGCTGGGCAACATGGTCGAGATCATGTCTCGAGGCGGCGGCGTCGGCATCAACCTTTCCACCCTCCGCCCTCGCCTTTCGTACGTCAAAGGCGTCAATGGGCGAAGCTCAGGGGCCGTGAGCTGGGGCGGCCTGTTCTCGTTTGCCACCGGCCTCGTCGAGCAGGGCGGAAGCCGCAGGGGCGCCCTCATGCTCATCCTCAACGACTGGCACCCGGACATCCTGGACTTCATCAACGCCAAGCGCGACATGGGCGCCATCAACAACGCCAACATCTCCGTCGGTGTGAGCAACGACTTCATGAAAGCGGTCGAAGAGGACCGCGAGTGGCAGCTCGTCTTCCCCGACACCACGGATCCTGAGTACGACAAGCTTTGGGACGGCAACCTCAAGCGCTGGAGAGACGAGCACAAAAAGCCCGTCAACGTGTACAAGACCGTCAAGGCCCGCGACATGTGGAACACGATCATGGAGTCGGCATGGCTTTCGGCCGAACCGGGCGTCGTCTTCCTCGAGCGGATGAACGAGTACAGCAACTCTTGGTACTTTGAGGATCTGGTGTCGACAAATCCGTGCGTAACAGGTGACACACTCGTCTACACCGATCAAGGTCTCGTCCGCGCCGACGAATTGTGGTTCAACCGTACTGAAATCCAAGTGCTGACGGATTCGCGGATGGAGGACCGGGCACACATCCCCGCTTCCGAAGTCTTCGCAACGGGAATCAAGCCCGTTTTCCGCTTGACGACCAAAGAGGGCTTTGAGCTTCGCCTGACGGCAGACCACAAGGTATTCACCGAAAACCGAGGATGGGTCGAAGCACAAGAGCTCAATCCCGGAGACAGCATTCGAGTCGTCAATCGCGGCGGAGGTTTCGGCCGAGAAGGATCGCTCGAGCTCGGTCATGTGCTCGGGTGGCTCGTCGGGGATGGAACCATCAAATCCGATCGCGCCGTGTTATCGTTCCTCGGTGACGAAAAGGCCAAGCTCGCACCAATGTTCCAGAGCGCGGTCACCGCCGTTGTTCGCAAATCCCTGAACGGGCGCGAGTATTCCATAAGCGTCATTGACGTCGAGGACCGTGACGAAGCCCGCGTCCAGTCCGCCAGGTTGAAGGAGATTGCCGAAGAGCACGGACTCGTGTGCAACAAACACCAGGTGCCCGAGGGCGTGTTCCGTGGTACCGAGGCCATGCA
>CAYRIY010000133.1:4664-8233 GCA_964424335.1 uncultured Clostridia bacterium | reverse complement strand
AGGACTCCGATGGTGGGCTTCATCCATGAGGGAAACAGCCAAAATCCTGTGTACAAGAGGCCGGCGATCCAGATGCCCGTGCACCAGTAGCACGTGATGCCTTCGCCAATCTTGAGCTTCGTCCCCGTCCCACGCGGGTTGCCGTCTTGGTCGACGAAAGGCGCTCGTATCCGTGCCGCCAGGCGGTCAAAGACCACGAAGTGCGTCAAGCGAAAGCTGGCAAGCGCCAGGAGTAGAAATTCGAACGGAGTGGGCAGCAACAGCTTTCGCTCCAGTAAACGACAAGGCTCGGGGTCTCGAATTAGCGACGCCCCGCCACGGGCGCCTTGGGAGAAAGCAAGTGGCGCGACACAATGACAGGGCGTCGTTCGACAGGACACCGGCCGTGGGACCGGCGTCATTAGGAGTATGGGCCGTTTTCTAAAACGCGATGCGCGTATTAAGGGCACGAAAATCTCACTGCCCTGCCACCCGTTGCCAATCGCATGCGCACATTCCCCGAGTTTTGACATGGCTCCCCTTTCCCGGGTCTGACGGAAACCGCTCGCTTTGCAGCGATCTTTAGCCCGAAGGCAATCCGAAAAGTACCCGGTACCACAGCGAATGTAGAGTTCAGCCTCCGCTGACCCCTTCACGCCAAAGGAATCGCCTGCTAAAGAGCGTCAAGACCGCCGAACAGCCTCGCTTCGGACCAAGGGAACGACACTTGAGAGCACTTCTCGGATTGTTGCCCCCGGCGGGATTCGGTCAGTCAAAGGCAGAAGATGCCGCCGGGTTGTTCCCTCCCCTCCATATTCCAGGAAGTGCCCGCAATTCGCGCCGGGGATCGTTTGGTGAGCGACAAAGCATTTCCCGAATGTGATAACCCCAGCTATCCATGGGTAGCAACTCGAGACCCTGTCTGGCAAGTGCGGTGTCTCGAGCGCTGTAGCCACTTTTCGGACGAAATCGCCGCCGCGGAGCGATCTTTCATCAAGACTCGCGGCATGATTGCAGATGTGATGAAACTGCGAGTAGACTTGCGTCCAGCTATGTCAGATCGCCATGCACATCCTATAGCCGGAGGTCTCAATTCCCGGCGCGTCAAATAAGCACGGTAAGTAGCCGCTCGAAAACACTGGAACCGTCATGACCATCGAGTATCCCAAAGAGGTGCCACTCCTTTGGTAGAGGCCTGCATCGTCGCTGACGACCTGACTGGTGCGGCGGACACCGGCGTTTCGTTCGTCGGCGTCGGCGCCACATATGTCTTTCTGCCGTGGACCGATCTCGACCAGGCCTTTTCCCGCCATCCGGGGGCGGCGTATGCGGTCGATACCGCGACTCGGTCTGCCCCAAAGAGCACGGCGTACAACCGCACATACCGGGCGCTCAAAGCGTGCGACGCCCTCAACCCGCGCATCCTCTACCTCAAGCTCGACTCCGCTTTGCGGGGGCATGTGGGCGTCGCCCTCTCGAGCCTGCAGGCGTGCCGCCCCGATCGGCCGATCCCGGTCGTTTGCGCTTTTCCGGAAACGGGGCGCACCACGGTGAACGGCATCCAGTTAGTAAACGGAACGCCGGTCGACGCCCACGAGATGGGCAAGGACGTCCTAACGCCCGTAGGCGCCGCACGCATTTCGTTGCTCCTAGCAGAATACGGCGCATCGCTCGAGGTTTCGCTAAGCGAGGTGCGGTCGGGCGGACTCTCCGATCGGCTGGATCAAGCCCAACGGAGCAAAGCGGATTTCGTCGTGATCGATGCAGAGACCAGGGACGACCTCGACCGCATCGCCTCTGCTTTGATCCGTTGGAACCCCAAAGTCGCGTGCGCCGGCAGCGGAGGATTGGCAGGCTCTCTGGCCAAGGCGATTAGCACGCCCAAACCCCACGACGTCAATGCGGCCTTTTTCGCCGGCGCCATCAAACGTGGTCCGGCACTTACCGTGACCACAAGCCTTAAGAGCGTGACAGCAATGCAGCTCGATGCGCTCGTCGAGGCATTCCCCGAAACCCTCTGCCTTGCGCTCTCTCCCAGCTTACTAAGCGAGCGAATGTCCGCCAAAGGCGACGTAAATCGCCTCGCTGACGCCGCGTGTGGCGCGCTCCAATCGGGGCGTGACGTGATCGTGCATGCTCCCTTTGATCAACCGCCCCTTCCCGGCGCAGGCGCCCACTTGCTCGAGGCGGTCGGCACGATCGTCAGCCAGGCACATGAGCGTGCAACGATCGCCCTGACCATCACAGTCGGTGGCGACACGGCTGCTGCGATCTTGCGCCACACAGGCGCTGCGGGTATCCGGCTGATCGGGGAAATGGCTCCGGGCGTTGCGCTGGGTGAGATTGCAGGGGGCCAGTGCCACGGCGCGGCATTGGTCACCAAATCCGGCGGCTTTGGGAGTAGAGAGACGCTCGTCCAGGTGCGACGCAGCGTTGGGGTATAACGCTTGGGCAGATGCAACACAGGGCCGGATGTAGCGCAGGGCCCGATGTAACGCTGGGGCCGGATCTAATGCAGGGCCCGATGTAACGCGGGGCCGCGATATAACATAGCGCGAGAGACCTTCGGATAGGAGCGAAGACGTTTGACACAAAAAGCCGTCGTCGGAATCACGATGGGCGATCCTGCGGGGATCGGGCCGGAGATCGCCCTAAAGGCTGCGATTGACCCAACGCTCATGCCGCGGTGTCTTCCGGTCGTTGTCGGGTCTGCTGCGGTGCTCGAACACGTGCGGGAGCTCCTTGGACTCGAGGTCCGTTTTCAGCCTTTCTCCCGCAATCATGCCGACGCGGACCCAGGCGGCGAGCCGATTGTACACGTCGTAGACCTCGACAATTGCCATCCGGACGAGTTCGCATTTGGCACGATCTCGGCCAACATGGGCAAGGCTGCGTACGAGTACATCGAGCGGGCGATCGAGATGGCGCTTCAAGGAGAGATCGATGCGGTCGCCACGGGGCCGATTCACAAGGCTTCGCTCAACTTGAGCGGCGTCCCCCACCCCGGACACACCGAAATCTTTGCCAGCCTGACAAACGTCGACGATTACGCCATGATGCTGGTCGTGGACGATCTGAGGGTCTCCCACGTGACGACGCACGTGGCGCTCTCGGACGTTCCAGCGCTAGTGACCAAGGGGCGGGTGCTCACCGTGATCCGCCTCACGCACGCCGCTGTGGCGGCCCTAGGCGTCGAATCGCCGCGCATCGCCGTCGCCGGGTTGAATCCTCACTGCGGCGAAGGCGGGCTGTTTGGCTCCGAAGACGAGCAAGAGATTCGTCCCGCCGTCGCCGCCGCACGTGAAGAGGGCATCGACGCCAGCGGCCCCTTGCCTGGCGACACTGTCTTTGTGCAGGCACGCGCTGGTCGCTTTGACGCCGTCGTCGCCATGTACCACGACCAAGGGCACATTCCGGCAAAGTTGGCCGGCTTCAAGGTGGATCCAGTCTCCGGAGGCTGGCACGCCGTCACCGGCGTCAATGTTACGCTGGGGCTTCCGATCATTCGCACGTCCGTCGACCACGGCGTCGCCTTTGACATCGCTGGAAAAGGGATCGCAAGCCACGACAGCATGGTCGATGCCGTCAAC
>CAYRIY010000133.1:0-4564 GCA_964424335.1 uncultured Clostridia bacterium | reverse complement strand
ACGACGGAAGCGACGGACGGAGCTGATTCGGGAGAATCGCTAGTGAGAGAAGGCGCGAGCGGCCGCAATCGCATTGTGAAAAAGCGGGCGCAGGCGCAGATGCGTGGCGTTTTCCCTGGTGGGATGTACCCGGTTGGTGAGAAGGACCACAAAGAGGTCTTGATCGGGATCGATCCACAACGACGTGCCGGTGAATCCCGTGTGGCCAAAGCTCTTGGGCCCGAAAAGATCCCCACACGAGCTCATGGTCTTGGACCGAAGCTGCCACCCAAGGCCCCTCGGCTCGCTCAACCCCTCGGTGTAGTTGCGCGTGGCGGCCTGGACGACGACGGGGCTCAAAATCTTGGCCGGTTGACCTCGACGCAATCTCATTACGCATTGCGCAAACCGGGAAAGGTCCGAGGCGGTGGAAAAGAGCCCGGCGTTTCCGCTGACGCCCCCACGCGCCCGTGCGTTTTCGTCGTGGACGACGCCATGAACAACCTGGTCGACTTCCCGTTCGGTCGGTGCAATGCGCGGCAAGAGCGCCGGGGCAGGATTAAACGTCGAGTCTGCCATTCCCAAAGGTCCGAAAATCTCTTGCTTGGCCAGTTGATCGAGGGTCATTCCCTCTTCGCGCTCGATGAGCGTACCAAGTAGGATAAACCCGAGGCAACTGTAGACGACATCGATCTCAGGCTCGCTTGCAAGCGGCTCTCGGCAGAGCGCTTGCAGGATTGCGTCGGGGCCGGTCGCTCGCTCGTACAAGGGCGCCCACGCAGCCAAGCCCGACGTATGAGTCAGCAAATGCCGCACTGTGACGCCCTCGCGCACGCTCCGCTCGGTCCGGTTACCGATCGCCCGATCCGGGGCGAGCTCGAGAAACTCAGGCACCCAGTCGGACACCCAGTCGTCGAGAGAGATCTTGCCCCGTTCGATCAAGTTGAGCGCCAAGGTGGTCGTTACAACGACCTTGGTGAGCGAAGCGCAATCGTAAATCGTATCGACACGCGCCGGGCGCCGCACGGGCTCCCAGGAAGCCTCGCCGAACGCGATCGGCGGCAGCATGCCCTCGGACGTGCCCGCTTGGACCACAGCGCCGGGAATCATTCCCTGATCCACAAATCGCTCGACCACGTCGTAGGCGCGGCCAAGCCACACCGGGTGAAACCCGATCCGCTCCAGCGATGTCGCTACCGCCAAATGTCGCCCCAACCCACACACCATCCTCGCCGGTCCCGCCCGCAATGCGCCGATCAACCGCTTCGGCCCATACCTATGCATCGGCCGACAAAAACTGGGCCAATCCCCGCGCGGGATGCTTGTGCTTCACATTCTCGTTTGTGGGACTGCGCCCTCTTCTGTGAGGGCCGAATTTCATTTCCGAATGAGGGAGAAAAAGGGAGCTCGTGTGTGATGAAGAACGGGGCGAGCAATCGTTCACCGTTTGGTCGAGGGGGATCGTCCATGCAGTCAAAGCGTCGGGCAGCGCAAAATCACGATGACAAGGCGTCTCCTCCCATTAGAGTGATCGGCCTCATGTCGGGCACCAGCGGCGACGGAGTCGGCGCGGCGCTCGTCGAACTGTCGCCTGCCGGAGCGCGATCAGCTAGCGGCACGCCACTCGATCTCAGTGCAGAAAGGCCGGGCGACCGCAGTGCAGAGAATCAGCGCGACCTCAGTGCAGAGGAGCGGGGCGAAATAGGTGAGCAGGCAGAAGCCGCCTACATGCCTGACATCCGGCTCGTAGCCTCTGTGACGCTGCCGTATGACGAGGACTTCAAAGAGCGGCTCTTCGCCCTATTTCACTCAGAAACCGCCCGCCTCGACGAGATCTGCAGGATGAACGTCCTACTCGCCGAGGAGTTCGCCAAAGCTGCTCGCACCGTGACCGAATGCGCCGGCGTCATGTTACATGACGTCGACCTAATCGGCTCCCACGGACAAACGATCTGCCATCTTCCACCTGTCGAGGAAACATCCGTGGCTGGAGGAATCCCGTCGACGCTCCAAATCGGATCGGTCTCGACCATCGCCGAATTGACCGGGGTGACGACCGTCGGCGACTTTCGCCTGCGGGACATGGCAGTGGGCGGCGAAGGGGCGCCGCTCGTTCCCATCTGCGACTGGGCGCTCTTTCAGGCCGAGGACAAGACCCGGGCCGTGCAAAACATCGGCGGCATGGCCAACGTCACAGTGCTCCCCAAAGGGGCGACCATGGAGCGCATCGTAGCCTTTGACACTGGACCGGGAAACGCCCTCATCGACGAAGCCGTGCGCCACATCACGGGCGGGGCGGAGGAGTTTGATCGAGACGGTCTGCGGGCAGCTCGGGGCCACGTCGACGAAGCGTGTCTCGAGGCTTGGCTCCAGCACCAATTCTTCAGCCGAAAACCGCCGAAGAGCACAGGCCGTGAAGCGTTTGGCGCGCCCGCCGCTCGCAAGATGATCGCCGACGCCGAAGCCCGAGGCGTCAAGGGCGATGACCTCGTCGCCACGCTCACGCGGCTTACGAGCGAAAGCATTGTGCGGCACTACGAAGCGTATGTAATCCCCAAGTATGGCCTCGACGAAGTGATCATTGGCGGCGGAGGCGCGCACAACCGCACACTGATCCGCTGGATTTCCGAGCGGCTGCCCGGCACGGTGATCCGCACCCACGAGGATTATGGAATTCCAAGCGAGGCCAAGGAGCCCATCGCCTTTGCGCTCCTCGCCTACCTTTTCATGACGGGCCAACCTGGGAACGTCCCAGCGGCGACCGGTGCGACAAAGCCCGTCGTGCTCGGAGTTTGCGCTCCGGGGGCTCATCCTCGCCGCTCACGCACCATGGCGCCGCCCCTCTTTCTCGCGTCAGACCCCAGATCTTGATCCCGCGCCTCGCCGAATAACTTGAACTAGACTCGGTGAAACCTGTTCACCCGTTTCGCCGTCTAACGGATGAGGAACCGCGAATCTCAAGCTTGCCCCTCGAGCGAACAAAAAGCCCGACTCCCTCGTAGATTGAGAAGATATAGTCGTTGCCCGGGAATGGAGGCCGCGCATGGAAAAACCAATGAAGGAACTACGACAACGCTCTCCCTTGTTTGCCGAAGCCACGGGTCGCACGGCCGCCGCCCTTTTGCTCGTCGGCGCAACGATTTTGGCGTTGGTCGCCGTACAACTGGTTACTTCAGGCAAATCAAAGTGGTGGGCCCCCGTTTCCGGGCTCGCCGTCAACGTCATCGTGTTTGAGTGGGCCATCCTGCTGCGCCTCGCAATGCCGATCAATCTGCCCGCTCGCTACTTCCGGGTCTCGAAGTTCGAGCGGACCGGCACGATTTACGAAACGCTAATGGTGCGGCAGTTTGGCCGTCTCGTGGTCCAGCGCATTCCTTTCATGGGCAATCGCCGCGGCCTCGCCCAGTTTGCAGAGCGATCGCGGCATGCGGAGACGGTGCACCTCTTCTCGCTCGTGGGGCTCACCCCGCTCATACTGTCGCTGTCGCTCCAGCATCAATGGCGAGTTGCCGTGTGGACGCTGCTCTTTAGCGTTCCCATACACATTTATCCGATCATGCTGCAACGGCACAACCGGATGCGAATCGAGCGACTCTTGGCCCGAGGACTCGCACGGGCAAGCCAAAGCAGCCCTCCCGACGAACGTGCGCAGGAGGGCCAGACCTCATCGGTTCCAGATCAACTTTAGGTCAGCTTTGGACCGGCTTTGGATCGGCTTTAACTAGCGGCGGTGGCGGTCGCCACGATGTCCTGCATTCCCGGCCAATCCATCCAAATGTCGGTCATGCGGGCCTTCCAATCGTCGTCGTGGTTTTTGTGCTTAAACCTAAAGTAAAGGGCGTACCGAGGATGCGGCGCCACGTTGATCGCCGATCCGTGCGCCAATTGGTAATGAGCAAGCACCACGTCGCCCGGTTTCACATGCATCTGAACGGGTTCGGGCAAATTGACCGGAGGCATTCCGTTTAGCAGGGACTCCGGACCATGCTCCCTGAAATACTGCTCATAAAGGAGGTGACTTCCGGGCCACACCGTGAAGTTGCCTGCGTACGGCCGATCCACCTCGCTCAAATAAACACCTACGAGCATCGTGAAGTTTTGGATGGTCCCCTCGGGCACTCCGTTGTTAGGCGAGTACATCCCGTCGAGGTGGGGATGGGGCTCGGGCGGCGGGTCGTGTTTGGTGGGAAACCGCACGGCAATCTGAGCGCCCTTGGGTTTTGACACATTCCCCACGCCGAGCGCCGATTCGATCAAGCTCCAAGCAGGCGTGTCGCTGATGAGACCGGTGATCTGCGGCTCTCGTGTGACCTCCGGGCAGTACGACTGCGACCGATAGATCGGCAGCTTCTCCGGATCGATTCCGTTGTCTCCAAACGAGCCGTTGATGAGTTTTAGCGCTTCATCGACCATCACCTGCGGGATGACGCCGGGTATGCGTACAAAGCCGTCCCGATACAGGGCCATTTTTTGTTGATGGGTTAACGCCAACACTCCTGTTCCCTCCAGGGCCTCATGATTTTCGGTCCTCGGAGTCTTCCACTTCGTGGCAGAGATCGGCCGTCCTTTAATCTTCCGTGATGGA
>CAYRIY010000132.1:0-8295 GCA_964424335.1 uncultured Clostridia bacterium | reverse complement strand
GCCTTTACGATCTCGGTCGATGCCGTCGACGTACACACCGGCATTTCGGCGGCCGAGCGAGCCAAGACGATCCAGGCGCTCGTCGATCCCAACACGAGGCCCGCCGATCTTAGGCGACCCGGCCACATCTTTCCTTTAAGGGCCAAGGAAGGCGGCGTATTGCGCCGGGCCGGCCACACCGAGGCCGCCGTCGACCTGGCGCGGCTTGCGGGGCTTTCGCCCGCGGGCGTCGTCTGCGAGATCATGAACGAAGACGGCACCATGGCCCGCACTCCGGAGCTTCGTGCGTTTGCCGACGCGCACGGCCTCAAGCTCATCACGGTTGCCGACCTCATCCGCTACCGCCGCAAGTACGAGCGGCTCGTCGAGCGAGTAGCAGAAGCGGACATGCCGACCAAATATGGACATTTCCGCGTGGTTGCGTACCGGCACAGCTACAGCGATGCCGGTAGCGTGGCGCTCATCAAGGGCGAAGTGAGCGGAAAATCGGACGTCGTCGTGCGCGTGCACTCAGGGTGCGTCACGGGGGACATCCTCGGATCGCTTCGATGTGACTGTGGCGAGCAGCTCGAGGCGGCCTTGAAGTTTATTGAGAAGGTCGGCGAAGGGGTTCTCGTCTACCTGCCCGAGCACGAAGGGCGCGGCGTCGGCTTGATCAACAAGATCAGAGCGTATGCACTCCAAGACCAAGGACAGGACACGGTGGAGGCGAACGCCTCGCTGGGATTTGCGCCGGACCTGCGAGACTACGGCACGGGCGCGCAGGTGCTCGCAGACCTTGGGCTCACGACCATCAAGCTTCTCACCAACAACCCGAGGAAAATCGTGGGTCTCGAGGCGTTTGGCCTGCGGGTGACGGAGAGGATTCCACTCAAGGTCGAGCCGCACGAGGCCAACGCTCGCTACCTCGATACCAAACGCACCAAGCTCGGCCATTGGCTGGACGAATCCCGGCGCAACATACACGGCCCGGGAAACCGATAAAACCGAACATATGACAGCACGATCAGGGAGGCACACCAAGTCATGACGTACGAAGGAGCCCTCACGGCGAGCGGCCTGCGGTTTGCGATCGTAGTCGCCCGCTTCAACAGTTTCATCACCGAAAAGCTTCTAGGTGGAGCGATCGACGGATTGCGGCGCCACGGCGCAGATCCCGACGCCGTCGATGTCGCATGGGTCCCTGGCAGCTTTGAGATCCCCGTCGTCGCCATGAAGCTCGCAAAGACCGGAAAGTACCACGCGATCATTTGCCTTGGGGCAATCATCCGCGGCGCCACCACGCACTATGACTACGTGTGCGCCGAAAGCGCAAAAGGCATCTCCGCCGTCAGTTTGCAGACCGGCGTGCCCACGATCTACGGCGTCGTGACCACCGAAAACATCGAACAGGCGATTGAGCGCGCCGGAACCAAGGCAGGCAATAAGGGATGGGACGCCGCCGTGAGCGCCATCGAAATGGCAAACCTCATCGGCGCTATCGAAACCGGCGCCGACCAATAGAGGTCTACCATCTATAGAGTATCTATACTGTATATGTCAGGGTATCTGCCTTTTCGAGCGTGACGACCGCCCGCGCTTCGATCACCTCGGCACGGCCTACGGGACCGGCGCCCTCGCCGGTCCCCGCCTTGACGTTCACGCGGCTTGGTTCGATCCCGATTGCGCGGGCGAGGTTTTCTCGCATCTGCTGTATGTAGGGCCGAAGCTTCGGCGCCTCGGCACTGATGAATGCGTCGACGTGCAAAACCCGGTGACCAAGCGCTTTCGCATTGCCTGACGCTTCCTGCAACAGCGCCAGGCTGTCTGCCCCCCGGTACCGCTCGTCCGTGTCAGGAAAGTGCGTACCGATGTCGTCCAATCCCGCAGCTCCGAAGATCCCGTCGATGACGGCGTGGCACAGCACATCCGCATCGGAGTGACCTGCGAGACCCCACGGATGGTCGAGCCGGACGCCGCCGAGCACCAAAGGCCTGCCGCGCTCTAAGCGATGCACGTCAAACCCAAATCCCACTGCGATTTCCTTTCGCCGCTCAATCAAGGCGCAGACCGCCTCCCAATCCCGCTCGGTCGTGATCTTCACATTGTGGGGATCTCCGGGCACGATGCGAACTTGGGCGCCGATCGCTTCGACCAGGCCGCAGTCGTCCGTGACGGAGTTTTCGCACGCATTGTGTGCGCGCTCCAGCAGCGCCCGGCTAAAGGCCTGCGGCGTCTGAACGGCTCTAAGTTCAGAACGGTCTACCGTCTCCAAGACATCCCCGTCTGCCGTGACGCGCTTGATCGTGTCGGAGACCGCAATCCCCGGCGCCGCGGCGCCGGTCTCTTTCGCTGCGTCGAGAACAGTTTTGATCAAGCTTTTCGTCACGAGCGGGCGCACGCCGTCGTGCACCAACACCCACGCCACGTCTTGAGAAACTTGAGCAAGCCCTAGGGCTACGGACTCCTGGCGACTTTGCCCGCCGGGGATCACCGACTTTACCTTTTGCATGTCTCGCAACGTTTCCGCTACTTCGCTTACTTGATCCCGCGCAGTGACGACAACGATCTCGTCGACAACCTCCGAGCCCGAGAACGCCTCGACCGACCAGAGAAAGACGGGCTTTGAACCAAGCAATCGAAACTGCTTGCGCGCTCCCGTCGCCATGCGCGTACCCTTTCCGGCCGCAACGACGATCGCCGCAACCCGACCACGCGTGCCCTCAAACTTGGTTTCCACCGTCTCCTCCATGACTAAAGACCATCGCCCTTTCGCTTGCATTAAACACAAATGTCGCCAGAGTCATCGGACCCTGGCGACGAATGAGAAGAGAAAAGCGCACGTGCCTTCTACTTTGCGTAACGCTTAACCCAACAACTCGTTTAAGTTGGTTTCGACCTGCTCTTCGGTGGCGTCTTGGGCGAGGACCAGCTCACTGATCAAGATCTGGCGGGCATTGTCAAGCATCTTGCGCTCACCGGTGGACAGCCCCTTCTCCTTATCTCGGATGGCCAGATTGCGGACGACCTCCGCCACCTCGTAAATATCGCCGCTTTTGATCTTTTCCATATTGGCCCGGTAGCGCCGGTTCCAATTCTGCGACATCTTCGAGACCTCGCCGCGCAGGATGTGGTATACCTTTTGCACACCCTCGTCGTCGATGATCTGACGCAAGCCGATGTCGCCTACGTTGTCCATCGGAATCATGACCTTCATCTCGCCGATGGGCAACTTCATAATGTAGTAGCGGTGTTTCTCGCCCAACACTTCCTTCTCTTCGATCGACTCGATTACCCCAGCACCGTGCATCGGGTAGACCACTTTGTCTCCGATGTTGAACGTTAACACCAGGTGCCCTCCAATCTCGGTGAAGCACACAATTCCTGGATAATATCTTACCATTCAGCCATTATGAGTGTCAACTTGGGCCGTCCATCGCCTTGACATTGGCAGCTCCGATCGTAGATCGTCCGTTGAAACTGACTACCTTTCGCATTCCAACCGAGGGAATCCTCGTCATAACTCGCCTTGACAAAGATTTTCGGCGAGACCTATAATAGTGACATCCAATGACGGCCCCTTTTTGACGGCCTACAAGGGCGTGCGCTCGAGGCCTCATCGATAAGCCGTCGCCCCTCGCCGCTTTTGCTTTTGCCTTCCGGTCCGGCCAAATTTGTCCAGGGAGTGGTATACCATGAGTGCCAAGTCATCGCATGATACCGCAAGCAGGGCGCCCCACCGATCGCCGGAGCGCAATGGGGAAAGCACAGGAGCGTGCTCGTCGTTTCAGGACGCAGTCTCCGAGTATTTGATTCGCCACCGCAGCATCCTCGACGTCATTTCAAAATTTCAGGAGGCGGGCGCCCGAGTCAACCGCGCCGTCGTCAAGGCTGTAACTTCCTGCGGCTGCGTCGAGGTCCAAGCCGGCCGTCAGCAACTCCCGGCCGACATCACCTACTGGGACATGAAAAAACACATGGAGACCCACGTCAAAGGCCAGATGTGCGAGCACTGTCGCGAGGTGCTCGAGCAAGAGATCGGTCGCAACATGTTTTACCTTACGGCGATCTGCGACCTCTTCGATCTAGAGCTCGAAACCTTGATCGAGGACGAGCGCAAGCGAATCGCAACCCTTGGCGTTTTCAACCTCACTTAAGCGTCACACAAAAACCTCAATCCACTTCTACGTGATGGCGGATATCCATAGACCGCCCTGCCCTTCACCGTTTTCGAGGATTTGCTCCAAAACAATCAATCGCATGACGAATAAGCTCGGGAGCCTCCCCCGAAACCCGTATCAGAGGTGCCTGTCGAGCAAGGCTTGTTCGCGCAGGCGACGAAGCCCGTCTTTGACCGCCTTGGCGCGCACGGCTCCGATCCCTTCGACGTCGTCCAATTCATCGGTAGATGCGCCCAGGATCTCGGGAAGCGTCCGAAACACCTTGACCATGTTTTCGATTACGGGCGCCGGAAGCCTCGGGATCTTGTGAAGCACCCTGTAGCCTCGGGGCGTCACAGGCGCATCCAGGTTGCTTGCCGCATGGCCGTGCCCAAGCAACTTGGCGATGAGCGGCAGATCGAGCAATTCCTCGGCGCTCCAACTATTGATCTTGCGGATCAAATCCTGAGGCGAAGTCTCATCGTCGTACGCGGCGTAATCTTTGATGATCATCAAGCCCACATTGTCGATCCCAACCATCAGCTCTTCGAGTTGCATGCTGACGAGACGTCCCTCAACCCCAAGTTCGACGACGTATCGCTCGATCTCCCCTGCTACCCGCGACACCATCTGGGCCCGTTGCAGACAAGTTGCGATATCGAGCAATGTGGCCAAACCCTCAAATTCGAGGGCTGTCAAGTTGGTGAGCGTCTGTTCGAGCACGACCTTATACTTGTCCAAGGTCGAAAGCGCCTGGTTCGCCTTTGTAAGCAAGACGCCGACATCCTGCAAGATGTAACGCATCGACCCGCGGTAGACTGTGATCACGTTTCGACGCTGCGAGATGGAGATCACGATCTCCCCGGTCTGCCTTGCCACACGCTCCGCCGTCCGGTGCCTCATGCCCGTCTCGACCGTCGGGATCTTGGGATCGGGGGTAAGGTGGGCGTTGGCAAAGAGAATCCGCTTGCCGTCGCTGCTCAGGACGATGGCGCCATCCATTTTGGCAAGCTCGTAGAGGGCGGACGGATTCGTCTCGGAGTCGATTCGGAAACCGCCATTTACGAGGTGAAGTACCTCTGGGCTGTCCCCGAGCACGACCAGAGCTCCCGTGCGCGCCCGCAAGATGCTCTCCAGCCCCTCGTGGAGCACCGTGCCCGGCGAAACCATCCGTAATGTATCATAAAGGAGCGCTTGATCTTCGGTTTGCTCTCTCATCGTTGCACCCCCGATCGGGAGGAGCGGACGTTCCGAAACGCTTCGGCCAGCGCATCCTGAACGCTCCCTACTCCAACGACTTCCACACCCGCATGTTCAATCGTTCGCCCTCCCCGAGCAAGGGGCGTCACGGCTTTGCGAAAACCAAGGCGGGCCGCTTCGGCCAGCCGCTCGGAAAGATGAGCGACACTTCGGATCTCGCCGGCAAGACCGATCTCTCCGAACACGATCGTGTCCGGAGGTAGCGCCTCTCCTCTCGCACTCGAGGAGACGGCGACCGCGATTGCAAGATCGCACGCCGGTTCACTTACCCTAATGCCACCTGCGATGTTTACATATACGTCCAACGTCTGAAGCGGAATTCCTATTCGCTTCTCCAATACGGCCAAAATAATCGAGACTCGGTTGTAATCCGCCCCCGCGACCTGTCTGCGCGGCGTGCCCCCAAAGGCGGTCTGGCCAACGAGGGCCTGAACCTCCACCAATAAGGGCCGAGAACCCTCTCGGCAGGCAGTAACGACCGAGCCCGGCGAACCTTTGGGGCGCTCAGCCAGAAAAAACTCCGACGGATTGGCAACGGGCGCCAGGCCAGAGCTTTTCATCTCAAAGAGTCCGACTTCATGAGTCGCGCCAAACCTGTTTTTGACGGCTCGAAGCATTCGAAACGATGTGTAATCCTCGCCTTCGAAACTGAGCACGACGTCAACGGCATGCTCCAATACCTTTGGACCGGCGAGCGTCCCCTGTTTGGT
This sequence comes from uncultured Clostridia bacterium, assembly GCA_964424335.1. Taxonomy (GTDB): domain Bacteria; phylum Bacillota; class Limnochordia; order DTU080; family RSA5; genus CAYRIY01. The sequence goes on along the minus strand of CAYRIY010000132.1, from coordinate 2,186 downwards.
GACGTGGCCGACAATGAAGACGGGCACACCGAGCTCTTTGGCCATGTGTGCAAGCACCGCGCAGCACTCGCGCACCTGTCCGACGCTGCCTGGACTCGATTCGAGCTCCGGGTGGGTCATCGTCTGAATCGAGTCGACAATGACGAGGCTTGGCTTCTCGCGGTTTACGACCTCGCGCACCACTTCGACCCGTGACTCACTGAGGATGTTGATCCCAGCAACGTCCAGACCGAGGCGAAACGCCCGCAAGCCCACTTGTCGTGCGGACTCCTCGCCCGACACGTACAGCACGTTGCCGTAGCGCTGGGAATAAAGCGAACTCACCTGCAAAAGGAGCGTCGACTTGCCGACTCCCGGTTCGCCGCCTAACAGCACGAGCGACCCTGGAACGACGCCGCCCCCAAGTACACGGTCGATCTCTTCGTCTCCAAGTGGCCTGCGATCCGTCTCAGCAAACGCGGCCTCTGAGAGCGGCGTGGACTGTAGCGCAGCGGCGCCCTCCGCGCTCCCCGCCCAAAGAGAGCGGCGATCGCTTGTCGTGGCGAGTTCCTCGACGAGCGTATTCCAGCCTTCACAGGAAGGGCAGCGTCCATACCACTTGAGGCTCTTTTCACCGCACTCGCTACAGACGTAATGGGTCTTCTTCGTCTTGGGGGGCATCGCACCCGCTCCGTACAGTACTATGACTTGACATGTCGATTATAGCAAAGCCCGTCCGCGGCTGACAACTGCTTCCAGGAGCTCGGGCACCGCGCCCGCCCCTAGTGCCCACGCCTTTGGACAACGAGAAACGAAGCGGGCGTCAACGACGATCATGCTATCGTCAACGCCCGCCTCACGCTCCACCTCTAGGAGTTTCTCAGCCGATCTTTACTTTTCAGCGCTTGCGACCTCGGCCGCCTTAAAGACGACCTCGTTGTTTTCGTCGACATCGACGATCACGGTGTCGCCCTCGTTGAAACGCCCGCGCAGCATGTCATCGGAGAGCGGGTTTTCGACGAGGCGCTGAATCGCTCTGCGCAAGGGGCGTCCGCCATAGTCCGGGTCGTACCCCTTGTCGGCAAGCATCGCCTTGGCCGCCTCCGTAAACTGAAGGTTGACGTTGCGCTCCTTCAGTTGCTCGATGAGGTAGCCGACCTCGATCTCCACGATCTGCTTCAAGTGCTCCTTGTTCAGCGCATGGAAGACGATCACTTCGTCGATCCGGTTCAAAAACTCCGGTCGGAACGTCCGGCGCAACTCGTCGGTGACTTTCTTTTTCATCGACTCGTAGTTGTCACGCTCGTCTTGCGCCAGTTGAAACCCGATGCCGCCTCCTTCACGCTGGATCTCATGGGCGCCCACGTTGGACGTCATGATGATCACCGTGTTGCGAAAGTCAACCGTGCGGCCCTTGGAGTCGGTCAGACGCCCGTCCTCGAGCACCTGCAAGAGAATGTTGAAGACCTCGGGGTGTGCCTTTTCAATCTCATCGAGCAGCACCACGGAGTACGGTCTGCGCCGCACGCGCTCGGTGAGCTGGCCGCCCTCATCGTAGCCGACATATCCCGGAGGCGCTCCCACGAGCCTCGACACCGTGTGACGCTCCATGTACTCGGACATGTCGATGCGGATCATGGCGTCCTCGTCGCCAAAGAGTGCCTCTGCGAGCGCCTTGGCGAGCAAGCTCTTGCCGACGCCCGTCGGGCCGAGAAAGATGCACGACCCGATCGGGCGCTTGGGATCTTTGAGGCCCGCCCTCGCCCTGCGAATCGCCCGAGCCGTCGCATCGATCGCCTCATCCTGAGCAATGACCCGCTGGTGCAGGACGTTTTCTAGATTGAGCAGTCGCTGGCTCTCTTCCTGGGCAAGCCGCTTCACGGGGATGCCGGTCCAACTCGACACGACGTCTGCGATGTCGTCCTCGGAGACCGTTCCTTCCGTGCGACCCCGGTTGTTCTTCCACTCGGCGCGCTCTTTTTCGAGGCGCTCCCTCATCTTTTGCTCGTCGTCACGGAGGTTGGCCGCCTTTTCGAACTCCTCGTTCTTGATCGCAGCCTCTTTCTCCATGCGCGTCTCCTCGATGCGATTTTCGAGCTCCTTGAGCTCAGGCGGCGTGACGAGCGCCTGCAGGCGAATCTTTGAGCCCGCCTCATCGATCAGGTCGATGGCCTTGTCGGGCAAGAACCGGTCCGAAACGTACCGAT
>CAYRIY010000131.1:297-8464 GCA_964424335.1 uncultured Clostridia bacterium | reverse complement strand
TATACTAACGGCACTCGATATATCGGGTGCCGTTATAACGTGTATCGGCATAAGATTTGGCGATACAGCGCCTGGGTTCAATGGCAAGATCGCTGGATAAAACGACGCATGAGGACGTGATTTGCTTGAATGAGGCGCTTTCGCCGGCGCCGCTGACGGAGGCCTCCTATTACATTCTGATCTCGCTGCTCGAGCCTCTCCACGGCTACGCCGTGATGCAAAAGGTGCGTGAGATGAGCGGTGGGCGGGTGCGTCTTGGCCCGGGCACGCTTTACGGGGCCTTGAGCACGATGCAGTCCGCGGGTCTGATCGAGATGGTCGAAGGCTCCTCACCCGACAGCCGTCGCAAGACGTACGTCATCACGCCGAGAGGCCGAGAAGTCGTCAAAGCTGAGATCGACCGACTCGAGCAGATGATTGCTCACGGCAAGATGATGTTGGCAAGCGGAGGTGTTTGACATGGCCGATGTGAAGCCAGTCACCAAGCGCGTGTTCAAGGTGTTTTGGGCGTGGCAGGATCAAAAGGAGGAGCGATGGCTCGAGCAAATGACGCTGGAAGGGTGGTCTTTGGCGCACGTTGCTGGGGCCTCCTACACCTTTGAGCGGACCGAGCCGCGGGAGATGATCTACCGCATCGATTACCAGGAAGTCTCAGGTCCCGCGGAGGAGGAGTATCTCCAGCTTTGCGCAGATATGGGATGGGAGCTTGTGGGACGCTCCCTAAACTGGTTTTACTTTCGCCGCCCGTTTGGGCCGGGGATCTCCCTCGAGCTTTATACGGATAACGCCTCACGGATCAAGCGGTATCGGTCACAGTTGCGCACCATGGCAATCGCCCTTGCTCCCATGTTCCTCCTTGCGCTCGTCGTCTTTCCAACGCCCTTGCGATTGGCGGACGGTTGGTGGATGCAAGTCGCAGCGTTTGTGACAATCACGGGTTTGCTCGCACTGCTTTACGGCATCGCCCGCGTCTGGGCGGTGGTGCGCCAACTTGAATCAAGACCCGAGCAGTAGCCAATTAGGGGAGCTGTGTCCATGTTTCGGTACTCACGCAAGCTACGCGATCACGAAGCCGCGTGATCACGCACCACGCGGGTCGACGATCGCCCCTGTAAACAGGATTGCGCCTGTCTCATCGTCACGAATGACAAAGAGGAACGGCCGATCCGCTCTAAAAGCGAAACGCCGGACGGGAACGCTCGTCAGCCGAATCTCGACGGATGTGACTGCGGCTGCCTCGGTCCCGGTCTCATCCAACTTCAAAACCGCTTGGTGCAAGACATCGCCAATGAAGAGGTCACCCGGCCGGGCGCCCAAGACCATGCGGCTAAAATCGGCCGCGCCCGGGTCAAAGGCGATCCCCATGCCTAGCCGTTTCAACGGTTCATTGAGGGATGACTTAAAAGAAACGTCGAGCCGAGGAAGCCAAACTTCACCCTCTAGGGACCTAAAGTTGCCGAAGGCGTCGGCCGCCGCATCTTGCAACCTTTCCGCAAACGTCGCGATGCTCTCGTTCTCAGGCGGCAAAAAGACGTACATCGCAGTGCGGCCCGCTTCGCCGTACGGCAGACGGATCGCCTGGAAGTCTTCCTCGAAGTATTCGATCGAGCCTGACCGATACATCATCGCCACTTCGGGACGCTCGCCGGTTGTGAGGCGAAATGGGAGCGGGCGCGTGAGACGACTATCAAAGGGCGTCTGCCAATCTCCTTTGAAGTAGACAGCGTTTGCAATGAGTACGGCAAGGTCATCGGAGAGCTCGTCGACAACACTTGGAATGAGCCCTTCGGTCGCTTCGTCCGCCCACGCGTTGACCCGATCGACGCTCTCTGCTGCAGAAAAGTCGAGGCCTGAGAGCTCCGCTCGATAGAAATGCTCAGTCGCATCCGCGAACTCAGGCACGAGGGTGAGCCCGTTGCGATGCCAAAGCGCGTTGGCCGCCTTGAGACGGATGTCCCCTTCCGCGGCCGCTTCGTTCAGCAAGTTGATCAGCGCCAGGTTTGATGCGTTCAATGCTTTTTGGGTGAGACCGCCGTCCATCAGCTCGGCGTGCTGCATCGCCTGAGCGATTGCCAAAGCTGTTTCGTCGGAAGCGCCGTTCTCAGTCATGGCAAGGGCGAGTGCGACGCTGATCGGCGAGAGGATGACGTTGCCGGATTCGTTCGTAGCATCGCTCAGCAGGTCGGCAAAGAGTCGGTAGCCGAAGCGGTTGTGCGCCGCAAGAACGTCCGGGTCGAGCAGTGGCTTGTCCAAGTTGGAAGTCGCCTCCGATGAGGTGGACTCTTCCGCGCGAGAGCCATCGGACATACCCGTAAATTCACAAGCGCCTACTAAGAGGGCGAGAGCGAGAAGCGCACACGCAAAGATTCGGTTTGGCAGGCGTCGTCGGGACGAAGTGGAGATACCCAAGGTCGATTCACCCCTGCGATCATACGTCGTGATGCGATCATACGTCGTGTGTAAAAGCGTATCACATCGCCAAGTCGGATTCCATTCCGGGGAAGAATGTGCCAGCGGCGGGAATGACGATCAGACGGCGTAACTTAAGCACGACAGGGTAATGTCGACGTTCTATCGAAGCGGTACGTGTTCCCATCGAGAACGTCCATCGGGAGGGCGGGGGAGGTGGAGGTACAGCCATCTTCGATATTGCATGTAAATCTGGACCCGGACGACATACGGCTGTTTCGAGAACAGCGCGCGTTGGACAATGTGATACGTCTGCGCCTTGTCTCGGCCGTGATCGTGGGCGTTGTGGTGTGGTTCGCCGCCTTAAACTTCGCCTTTATTTTCGCTGGAAGCCGTGAACTGACGGGCGTTCCTCACTATGCGGCATTGTATACTTCATATTTTGGATTGAATGTATATACCCTGGTGCGTACCTTTCAGTTACAGCGCCGAGCGACTGAATTGCCGCAGAGCCGCCACGCACGGTCCCTCTTGAGCGGACGGGGCCGTTACTGCGAGCGTGTCGTCTCAGGATACATCTACCTAATGTTGATCTTGGCGGCGTCCATTTCGCTCGCTGACCAGTCGGAATACGGACACTTGATGGTTTACGCGCTCACACTGTTCCTCACTTCCGCCTTCTTGCTTACCGATGCAAAGCAGCTTGCCATACCGATGATCATATCCGTCACCTTCCTGCTCGTCGGCTTGTTCACTCGCTGGCCACCCGGCCCAGATGTGATGCATACCATTCAAGAACTATTCGCCTATGTGCCCATCGCTTTTGTCATCTCCCGCATCATGCACGGCGCGTACGTTGACGCCTGGCGCAGCAGAGTTCGCCTTCAGCGACAAATCCTTGAGAATGTGAGCCTCAATGAACAGTTGCAGGACGCGAACCGCCAGCTTGAGACCTTGGCGGTAACGGACGAGGCGACGGGCATCGCGAATCGACGGGGCATGAATATGCACGTGGATAAGATGCTCGAGGCTTCGGGCGGCGCGTTGCAGCTTTCGTTGATCATGATCGACATCGACTTCTTTAAGGCGTACAACGATCGATACGGTCATGAGCAGGGTGATCACGTGCTCGCGGCCGTGGCGAAGGCGCTCGAGCGCATCGCCGCAGACTCGTCTGGCTTCGTTGCTAGGTGGGGTGGTGAGGAGTTCGCCTACGTCGCCACGGGGATGGACCGGGAGAAGACCCTCGGCGTCTGCCGGCGAATTCAAGACGAAGTCGGCGACGTGGCGATCCGACATGAAGGTTCGAAGGCGTCGGAACACGTCACAGTGAGTCAAGGCGCTTGCCTCATGGATGTACGAAATCGCGAGGATTTCGCGATGTGTCTGCGCCGTGCGGATCGGGCTCTTTACCAGACGAAGACTTCAGGCAGGGACGGCTACACGTTGTACGATGACGGCATCGGGATGACGGCGCTGTGATGGCGGCAGAGCGTAGCAAAGGGGTAAAGACCAAAAGCGACGGGCGCCATGCAACGCATGGCATGACGCCCATCCAGTGTATATTCGTGAGCAAGCTGTGGCGTGGAGGGTCTATGAGGCGAGCAAGATTGCGAGTTGCTCGAGCATGTGCTTCCAGCCGCTTTTTGCGCCGCCGATCTCCTGCTTTGCGTCGCTCTTAAAGCCGCTCTGCTCTAGGCGTAGGCGCGTGCCGCCGTCTTCGGACTCACTCAAGGTCCAAGTGACCGTCGTGTTGTGTGACTGCGACTCGACGACCCAAGTGTAGGAGAGTTGGTGGGGCTCGTCCACGACGAGCACTTCGCAGTCGACGATCACGGTCCAGCTTGGGTCGGGTGACATGCGGAACTGAAACTTGTGCCCGACGACGGGGCGAAAGTCTTTGGTTTCAAACATCATCCATTTGGACAGGATCGCAGGGTCGGTCAGTGCCTCCCAGACCCGCCCAATCGGGCTTTTTAGCTCGACATCCAACGAAACGGAAACGGTTTGGCTCAACGATTCTCCTCCTCCAGCAAGTCCCTCAATCGATCGATGCGCTGCGTCCAAAACTGTTCGTAGAACGAAACCCACTCCTGCACCTCCTGCAAGGGGGCCGCGTCCAGCTTGTAACGGGTCTCCCGGCCCACCTTGCGCACCATGACCAGTCCCGCTTCCCGCAAGATCGCGAGATGCTTTGATACTGCGGTGCGGCCCATGTTGAACTTTTCCGTCAACTTGTGGAGCGGCAACTCGTCGACACCTGCAAGCATCCGGATCAACTGCCGGCGCGTGGGATCGGCGATCGCACTGTAAACGTCTCTCATGTGTACGCCCTCGCTCAGTTCGTGCTCGAAATGACACCATATGGTGTCTAATTGCATCCTACGCCACCCAATGGTGTCGTGTCAAGCGTTGAACTGGTAAACTTGGTCCATTTGCGCCCTCGGTTCATAGGATGGCGGTAGATTGATGCCATTAGGGCCGGGAGGTCGATTGGGTTTGAAAACCTTTCGTTTCGTCGTCAGTGTTTTGGTCTTGGCGCTGGTGATGGCGATCCCGCACACGGGGCTTGCGGCAGATCTCGAACCGCTTGCGCGCCCTGTGACCGTTCGCATTGCGGAGGATACGGCGCCGTCCGGCGCTGGGTTCTATATCGCTGACTCCAGGGGGTATTTCAAGGAGTACGGGATCAACGTCCAGTTTGTCGAATTTGAGTCGAGCGCCAGTATGTTGCCTGCGATTGCCGCAGGGCACGTGGACGTGGCCGGCGGGATTACCAGCGTTGCCCTTTTCAACGCAATCAAGCGCGGCCTTGACATCAAGATCATCGCCGACAAAGGGACCAATCTTTCGGGGCGCTCCTACTTCGATCTCGTCATCCGCAAGGACCTCGAAGGTACGGTCAAGGATTATCCGGATCTCAAGGGGCTCCGCATCGCCGTCTCCGCGGAGCAAAGCCTAGACCATCTCACCTTGAGCAAAGCCCTTCAGAAGGGCGGGCTCACCTTTGCCGACATTCGCCTCGTCGTCATTCCCAACTTCGCCAACATGCTGGTCGCCCTCGCCAATGGAGCCATCGATGCCGCGGTGCTGATCGAACCGTTGATCACCAAAGGCGTGAGCGAGGGGGACATCATTCGCTGGAAAGACGCCACGGACTTTGCTCCCGGAGCGCAGATCGCCATCGTGCTTGCAAGTCCCCAGTTTGTGAATGAAAAGCGGGATGTCGCCGTTCGCTTCATGGCTGCGTACCTGAAAGGGATTCGCGATTACTACGATGCGTTCGTCAAAGGGGAAGGGCTCGAAGAGATCCTGCCGATCATGACCGAGTACAGCAGCCTCAAAGAGGTCGACGTATACCGACAGATGCATCCGCCGGGTCTCAACCCTAACGGATATGTCATCGTCCCCGGGATCCAATCCGACCTCGATTGGTATCGGGACCAGGGGTACTTTGAAGGAGAGATCGACCTCGATCGGGTGATCGACCATTCGTTGATCGACGACGCACTCGCAGTCATCGGAGTATACGATACAGAGGATGAGTAATCGCCGTGACCGACCAAGCGAAGGGTAAAGTGGGCGCCGCCGCTCCCGTGAGAGGGGCGGCGAGCGCCCCGGAAAAGCGACGCATGCCGCTTGGGGCGCAGAAAAGCCGGGATTTGCTGCTCTCGATCGTTTCGCCTGTGCTCGCACTCTTGCTGTGGGAGGCAGCCGTGCGGTTTGGACTGCTCGACGGGCGCTTTTTCCCTCCGCCTTCAGCGACGATAGCGCGCCTTGTGGAAATGATCGCTTCGGGCGAGCTCTGGAAAGCCGTCTCGATTAGTTTGTGGCGCATCGGGATCGGGTTTTTGGTCGGGGCCATTCCAGGTGTCCTGATCGGCCTAACCATGGGGCTTTTCCCCTGGGTCCGCGCCGTTCTCAATCCGGCTGTGGCGGCTTTATACCCGATTCCAAAGCTTGCGCTGCTACCCCTCATCATGCTGGCCTTTGGCCTTGGCGAGCTCTCAAAAGTCATGACGATCGCAATCGGCGTCTTTTTTCCCGTCTTGATCAACACGGTCGCCGGGGTCGTGGGAATCGAGCGCATCTACTTGGACGTCGCCCGCAATTTCGGCGCAGGGCGCAAGGACTTTTACCTCACGATCGCGCTGCCCGGGGCTTTGCCGATGATGTGGACCGGGCTCAAGCTGGGCTCCGGGGTAGCGCTCTTGCTCATTGTCGCCGCGGAGATGATCGCGGCGGGCTCGGGGATCGGGTATATGATCTGGACGGGGTACGCGATCTTTGACCTCGAGCAGATGTTTGTTGGATTCATTGTGATGGCCGCAATGGGCTATCTGTCGTCTACGCTCCTCGACGGACTTGAACGCTGGATCATTCCTTGGAAGCACTGAGGTGTCCCATCCATGAGTCGCACTAAGATCCAGGTAAAGAATCTTCGGCGCACGTATCAAGTCAAACGACGGCGGGTCGAGGCCCTCGCAGGCATTGATCTAACCGTGTACGACGGCGAGTTCCTTGTGATCGTCGGACCGAGCGGATGCGGGAAGACGACGCTGCTGCGGATCTTGGCCGGCCTTGACGTGCCGACGTCGGGAGACGTACTTATCGAACGACGGGATCAATCAAGACCCCTCAATGCGATGGTCTTTCAGCAAGAGTCGATCTTGCCGTGGATGACGGTGCGCCAGAACATCGAGTACGGGCTTCGCATGCGCGGCGTGCCTGCCGCCCGGCGAAGGAGCATCGTGGATCACTATCTCAAAGTCGTCAACTTGGAAAACTTCGACACGGCCTACCCGCATCAGCTTTCCGGAGGGATGAAGCAACGCGTGAGCCTCGCCAGAGCTTTCGCGAACGATCCCGAGGTTCTCCTCATGGATGAGCCGTTCGCGGCCCTCGACGAGCAGACGAAGCTCCTGCTCCAGGAGGAGTTGCTCAGAATCTGGGAAGGGAGCGCAAAGACCGTCTGCTACATTACGCACAGCATCGACGAAGCGATTAACCTTGGCGATCGGATCGCCATCATGACGGCGCAGCCGGGGCGGATCAAGAGTACCATCGAGGTCGACATCCCGAGGCCTCGGGAGATTGTCGCCTTAAGAAAAGACCCTCGCTACATCGACTTGTACGACCAGGTGTGGGGAGCCTTGCGGGAGGAAGTGGAACGGGCCCGCCGACCGACCCTTGCTTTAAGCTCCCGCATGTAATCGAGCGATACCTCGGATACCCCGACGTCCTGATAGATCTCCAAGTTGATCGATGGCACGATGCCGCGGCCGATGGCTTGTTCCACGTCCGACAAGAACGCCTCTCGATCCACGCGAGGTGGGGCAATCGGCGCATGGACTTTGAAGTGGCCCCAGTCTTCTTCGAGTAGGAAGTTGCAGTGGGCCTGTAGCCCTTGTTGCGGTCCGCTTTGAAAAATGCCCGTTCCGTCAAGGGGGAGACTGTCCGTGGCGCGCAGCCAATCGTACCCTTCGCCGCAAAAGTAGTCCTGAAAGTCCGTGAACCTTGGCCATACCCACGGGTTGAAGCAGATCACGCGGCCCGGATTGCCAAGCTTGGCCGCCTGGGCCAGACGCCGGAAGTCGGGATTGAGTGGGTAGTAGACGCAGCCGTCATCAAAAAACCAGCCCGCAAGTCCTTCCCGGTAGCGCTCGCCGACCTCGCCGATGATCGTCTCCCAATTGCGTAGGAAGACTTCTGGCTGAACCGGGTCAAACCCGCACCTGCGCCACCAACCGTCCGGCTC
>CAYRIY010000131.1:0-287 GCA_964424335.1 uncultured Clostridia bacterium | reverse complement strand
GCGTGGTCGTGCCCCACGTGATAGTAAAGCATGAGGCGAACACCCACGTCGCCGAGCGCCTGAATCAATTCGCCGATCAGGTCTCGGTCGGGACTCGTTCTGCCCGGCATGATGCGGTCGATTGCTCGGATGGGCGCAGGAAAGTAGTACTCGGCGTGGCTCGTCGTCAAGATGACGTATCCGGCGCCGGCCTCCTGGACGATCGAAACGAACCGGGCCACGTCGAACTTCCGTACCGCGTCTGCATACGGCAGGCGTTCACCGCGGCTAGGCTGCGACATAGAGGT
>CAYRIY010000130.1:0-8626 GCA_964424335.1 uncultured Clostridia bacterium | reverse complement strand
CATGAAAGTAGGCGGCGTCGTCTGGAACTTCCGTCAGCGCGTAGGTGATCTGGTAGTAGACCACGGCCGGCTCTCGCCCGACGTTTTCGATCGTGAGACGGGCCGACTTGCGAAAGGGCATCTCCCAGTAGGAGTTGAACCCGCCGTTCGGGTTGGCGGCAATGGGGATCGAAGAGACTCGGGCAAGTTCGCGCCAGCCGTTGCAGAAAAAGTCGCCATAGGGCGTCTCGACGGACGGGGTCTCCTCGTCGTCCCAATACATGCGCAAGACCAGCGAGCGCCAGTTGTTGGCGTGGGTCGTGATCCAAATGTGCTGAATGGCGCCGGGCCCCTCGATCTCCCCGAGTGTAAAGGTGGTGCCCGCCTCGATCCGAACCGAAGGCGACACCTTCCAGCCTTGACCGAGGTCGGTCGCAGCCCCTTGGCCCGTCCCTTCGGTCGCCATCCCGCCCTTGCCTTTCTCTCCGGTAAAGTTCTCCGGGCTGATCGATCTCGTCTTGGCGTGCGACAAGCGCGATAAGTTGCCCAAATGCATGCCCAATCCGTTGAATGACACCTGTACCGCTCTCCTTTTCGCCATGTAGGGTAACGTCGCTTCGCCGGCGTTGCTCCTGGTGGTGGTCCCCGAGGCTCGTAAGGCGCCTAGGGAAGCCTTCGAGGCGCCAACGCCCCGGCTCGGGCATTTGTTCGACCTTGCTTGACGTCTCCCTTTACAGGGGCGGGATGAGGGCGCCGAGCGCCGCTCCTCCTGCGGCGCAGAGAAGGGCGACGGCCCAGGCGGGGACGTTCCAGTACATAAGGAGAGCAAAGGCAGCGAGGGCCAGGCCAAAGTCTGCGGGAGAAAGGATTGCTTTCGTCCAGATCGGGTCGTACAGTGCGGCGAGAAGTATTCCTAAGACCGCTGCGTTGACCCCGTTCAGCGCGGCGCGAAACCCGCTGTGCCTGCGTAAGGCGTCCCAAAAGGGCAGAGCGCCGACGACAAGCAAAAAGGACGGCGCGAAGATGGCGATCAAGGCGAGCAGACTCATGGGCCAGCCGCCGATCGCGGCGCCTAGGTAAGCAGCAAACGTAAAGAGCGGTCCCGGGACCGCTTGTGCAGCGCCATATCCGGCGAGAAACTCCGTCTCGCTTACCCAGCCCGGCCGGACCACTTCACTTTCGAGCAGGGGAAGCACGACGTGTCCGCCGCCGAACACGAGGCTGCCCGTACGAAAAAAGCTGTCCGCCACCCCCAACCCGATGGACGGAGCGAGTTGCCGAGCGACGGGCAGCGCGGCGAGCAGCGCGAAGAAGATGACCCACGCGAGCAGCCCCGTTCGTTTGCTGACCACGAACGTGGCAGGGGCCCGGCCATCATCTCCGTTGGATTGTGGGCGCTCGAGCGCCAGCCAGCCAAAGACGCCCGCCGCCAGGATGATCAAGACTTGGACGCTCGCCAACGGAGCGACCGCTGCAATAATCGCTGCGGCCACGGCGATGGTCCTGCGCGTCCGGTCCGGGGCGAGTTTGGAGGCCATGCCCCAAACGGCGTGCGCAACGACGGCCACGGCGACGATCAAGAGCCCGTGCAACCACCCAGCGCTGGAAACGTCGACGCCTCCGACTGCGTGGCTGAATGCGGCGAGCGCTGCGGCAGACGGCAGTGTGAAGCCGATCCACGACGCAACCCCGCCCCAAAAGCCGCCTCTTGCCATGCCGATCGAGATTCCGACTTGGCTGCTCGCGGGGCCGGGCAGAAACTGACACAAGGCGACGAGGTCGGCGTACGCCTCGTCGTTTAACCATTTGCGTCGGCGAACGTACTCGTCCCGGAAGTACCCGAGGTGTGCCACGGGGCCTCCAAACGACGTCAGGCCGAGTCTGAGCGACACGGCGAGAATTTCAAGGAGGGTCTGAATCGTTGCTCGGCGGGGATGATGATCGGGCGCATGCGGCGTTGTATCCATGGCGAAGACCTTCGCCCGAGGCGGGACTTTCCCTCTGGAGAGCTCGGGCAGCTTGGGCACATCTAGCCCCTGGCCACCGACGAGCCTATAGTGGAGCAAAGATCGGAGCAAGTTTCATTGTAAAGCCCGTTACGATCTTTGACGTCAACTCGCCGTCTTCCGGGACGATGCCCACCGAATGTAGGAGGTTCTCTCTATAAACCAACTGCTCGATGTTGCACGCCACGGGATCGACAATCCAGTATTCGCGCACACCGTAACGACTGTAAACGCTCCGCTTCAACTTGCGGTCGTGATCCTCGTTGCTTGGCGAAGTCACCTCGATCACGAGGTCGGGCGGGCCGCCGATAAAGGCCTCTTTGATGATACCCATCCGCTTCTTGCTGATAAATAAGACGTCCGGTTGGACGACGTTCGTTTCACTCAACACGATGTCCAAGGGCGCATGAAACACGATGCCAAGGTCGTGTTTTTCTACGTATTGGGTTAGAGCGTAATCGACTCGCTTGGCCACGAGTTGATGGCGCACGGAAGGCGATGCGGCCACGTAAATGTCACCCTCGATGATCTCATAGCGACGCTGATCGTCGTACCCGAGCGTGAGATAATCGTCGTAGGTGAACTTGATGACGGGGTTGACCGGGGGGGTCATTGGCTTTCCTCCATTCTCCGAGTCGGTCAACGATGACGTCGCTCCTTTCATCATTTGGGCCTCTCGTGACAGTTTTCCTGTGGGACAATGCGAAAGTTCAGATAAAACTTCGCGGTTACATCACCTCCATATTAGATGCCAATCACAGGGCGCGCAATACACCGTAGCGATCACTCGCTTGGCCCACGCTACTCCCCCTAAAACACGTAATGCCGATTACGTTGTAACCTTGTAACTGTGTAATTCGAATTACAAACCAGTTGAAACCATTGTGTGAAGGAAGTGCTCCCGGCCCTTGCGAAGGATGTGTAACCTTAGACGGCATCGCAGCATCAGGGCATCACGGTATCACGTGAACGTGTTGAAAGGGGTCTTGGCAGTTTTGAGCGATCTTTTGAATGGCCGGACAATCGAAGTCGACGCAGGTCCGCACCCGCGTCGGTGGACGCCGGTAACGTGCAAGCTTGCAGAGGCCGACGCCGAAGCGGTCGCCGGCGGCGGAGGATTCGTTGTCAAGGATGAGACGGGGCTCAGCTATCCCGTTCAAGTCGAGCGGACGGGCGATGGCGCTCACATCACGTTTCTCATTCCCAGTCTAGAGGCGGGCGAAGTGCGCCGCTTTACGCTTGAGGCCGCGGAAGTCTCCGAGCGGGTGGCGTTTGCCGACCGGCCGGGCGATCGGGTGGATGTCGCGATCAACGGGCGCTCGTTTACTCAGTACGTCTACGGCAAGGAGTGGGCCCGCCCGTACCTATACCCGGTCGTCGGGCCTGGCGGCGCTACGGTAACGCGCAATTTCCCCATGCGGGACGACGTGCCGGGCGAGCCGCACGACCACCCGCACCATAAGTCGATCTACTTTACGCACGGGGACGTCAACGGCGTAGACAACTGGAGCGAAGACGGCAACCACGGTAGGACGCGTCACCAATCGTTTGCGAAACTTGCCGGGGGCCCCGTATACGGCGATCTATGGGCCGAAAACACCTGGGTGGACGCGGCGGAAAAGCCGCTGCTGCGTCAGGAGACGCGCCTACGCATCTATGCATTGCCCGACCACGTGCGGATGTTTGACGCAGACGTCGTCTTTACGGCCGATCAAGGGGACGTCGTCTTCGGCGATACGAAGGAAGGCGGCCTCCTTTCGGTGCGCGTCGCGTCGACGATGGACGCCAAAGATGCAGGGACGATCGAAACGGGAACCGGCGCCAAGGGAGAAGCGGAGTGCTGGGGTCGGCCTGCGCCCTGGTGCCACTACTCAGGCCCCGTTCAAACCGATGGCGGCCCGTTGATCGCCGGGATCGGCGTGATCGATCATCCGTCCAATCCAAGGTATCCGACGCACTGGCACGTGCGCAACTATGGACTGATGACGGCAAACCCCTTCGGCCTTTCCTACTTCTACAAAGACAAGAGCCGCGACGGCTCGATGAGGATCGGCGCCGGCGAAACGGTGACGTTTCGCTACCGGGTGCTGATCCACGAAGGAGACGCCGCGGCCGGTCACATGAAAGCGCATTTCCTCGCATTTGCCAACCCGCCCAAGGCGCGGCTGGCGTAAATCTCGAGCAGACGGTCGAGCGGTGGGCGTTACATCATGCCCATCGCTCCACCCATGCTCACCTGCGGCTTGTCTCCCGCTTCGCTCGAAGGTACGACGGTGCAGCACGACGGGTCGATTCCCCGGAGCATCATGCCCTGGCCGCGCGACTCGTGTGTGCGGATCGACGGCGGGTCGAGCGGATCCCGCATCTGGACGAGGAGCGTCGTCCTGGCCTCGCTGCTCGTGTTCACGCCCGAGCCGTGTATTGTGAGGTAGCTGAAGAAGAGCACGTCGCCCGCCTTGGCCGGGCACGGGAGCGCTTCCTCGACGGGGTACTCGTCCGGAGAGAGGTGCCATCCGCCTTCTCGAATGTGTGGAATGGGGCCCAGCTTGTGGCTGCCCGGGACCACCCGCACGCAGCCTTTTTCTTCCGGTGCGTCGTCAAAGTGAATGATGGCGGCGAACATCGTGTGATTGTCGTGAGGGAAGAACGGGCAATCCTGGTGCATGGGAAAGGGCGATCCCTTCTCCGGCGGCTTGATGAACATCTTGGTGTGGTGGAGCTGGACGTTCGGGCCGACGATGGAGCTGGCTGCGCTCGTCAACCGATCGTCGACGATGAGCCGGGAAAAGGCGGCCGAGTAAAACTGGACGTCATGGCAGTGGAGCAGCTGCGTCTGTTCGGCCCCTTTCATTCTACGTGCGCTCCCCCATGTCGCGTCGACCTCTCGCACTTTCCGCAGGCGGTCAATGAGGGCGTGCGCCTCCTCACGGAAAGCGGCCGCCTCCTCGGGAGTCAAAAGGCCACGAACCAGCACGTACCCGTTCTCGTTGTAAAAGTCGAGCTGCTCTTTGGTAAGCACGCAATCGCTCCTCCTTTAGGCGTCTGTTGCTCTTTCCAGGAGCTTGTGTGGAAATCGACCATTTTGGTCGGCGCTCCTAGTGGACGTTTCGGGAGATAGATTTCCGAAAGTTCGCCTCGCCGGCCTTTGTGAGTTTAGGCCAGGGTTTTTCGATTTTCGGCCATGGCTGCGGCGCGAAAGACGACGCCCGGGCGAACTCCCGGGCGCCTTGGAAAGGGTGTGTAACCCTGTCGGTCAGGATCAGTCGTACAGTTTAACAAGCAAAGCGGTGCTTATTCTTGACTTTGGCTCAGGATTCCTCGAATCTGGTCCGCCACGCTGATGGCGACGTTGGATACCGGCTCACCGTTGATCGCTCGACCCGCTACTTGGTTGGCTAACGAAAAGATGGTGCGGGCTTCGGGATGGCGCGGCATACGGTAAACGTCGTCGGCAACATTCAGCATGAGCAATTTGCCTTTGGGACCGAGAGCATTGGAGAGAAACGCCTCGCCCCGGGCGACGGAGATTCGGGCAGGCATATCACCCTGAACGCCTTGAGATGCAATCGAAAGGGCCCGGGTCGTGAGCGCTCGTTCGTCGTAGGCGAGGAATTTAAGGAGCTTGTAAGCTTCTTCAGGGTGTTTGGTGTTGGGGTTCATCGCCATGGCACGGCTGACAAATTCGTAGCCGCGGCCTCCCGAGGGCCCGTCGCCCAGCGGGGGAAGCGTAACGTCCCAAGCAAAGTCGGCGCCGACAAAGGAGTACGAACCCCAAAGTCCGCTAATCACCATCGCGAGATTGCCTGATAAGAAACCCTCAGTATAGTTCGCCGTATGGGGCGAGTATTCCAATGTTACCAAGTCGACGTAGGCTTCATACCCGGCAATCGATTCAGGTGAGTCGATGCGCGTGTCGGTTGGGTTTTGCCAATCGTCGACCAGGGCGCCACCCCAGCTGTGAACAAAGTTGAGAGGGTGGTACGTGTAGATCGGCCACCTGCTCACCTCGTTGCCATCAAACCGCTTGAGCTTTGTGGCATCATGTAGAAATTGGGTCCATGGCCATTCGGCGGGTGGCGGGGCGAGACCGGACTCTGCGAACGCATTGGCGTTGTAGTATAGTGCGGCGACCAAATGATATTCATACGGGATGCCAAAGAGCACGCCGTTGTGTGAAAACTCCTCGACGGCTTCGGGAAAGATGTCGTCGATACTCAGTTCGTCGTCGCGCAACGCATGCTCGGTAAGCGGCGCCAAGAGGTCAAGGTCGACGAGCTCGCTGACCGTGTGGCTGTGCACCATGAATACGTCGGGACCTGTGCCGCCGACGTTCCATAATACCAGTTGTTCCGGACTTATGGGTGCGTTGCGGTATTCGACTTCAATGCCGGGATTCTCCGCCATAAACATTTCGATTAATTGCTGTTCGACGTTGGCGGTCACCTGGCTCACGTTGTTTGTGTAGACCAGCTTCACCTGAGCGGTGGTAATTCCCGGAAGTGCCAGGGCGAGTCCAATGAGACAACCAAGAATGCGTCGAAACTGCTTCAAGACTACAACCTCCCTTGAAGTATCGATGTGCGAAGAAACGGGGAACTCGAAAAACGAATCGCTGTTTTCGTTAGCCAACCACCTCCACGATCGCTCTTCCAAAGATCCTCCTTCACGTGCTCGCCATCGACAGCCACCTCGCGAGTTCGTGTTTCATTGCGATGGTCTCTTCTTCTGTGAGCGTGTTCAGGGGCGGACGGTTTGGTCCACAATCGAGCCCCACCAGTTTCATCGCTGCTTTGATCCCCGGCATCCCTCGATAGCGCTTCAAGACTGAGACCATGTGGACGGCTTGGGCCTGGAGGCGACGGGCTTTTTCAAACTTTCCGGAAAAATACGCCTCAACCATGCTGAGATACAAATGCGCGGCGAAGTTATACGTACTGCCCACCGCACCGCTGGCGCCTACCGCCACAGCGCTGAGTAACATCTCATCGACACCGAAGTAGAGGTCGTATCTTCCGTTTGACAATTCTACACACGCTTGGAATTCTGCCAAGTCGGTGGCGGTGTATTTAATCCCGGCTAATGTCGGAAGTCGCGTCGGCGCCTTTTCCAAGAGTTCCGTCATGCTATACGAATGGCCGCTCATCGATGGTATGTGGTAGTAATAAAGTGGAAGGGGAGCGGCATGATGAGCGATCGCGCCTAACCAATCGATGAGTGTGTCGACCGAGTCGCACTTGAAATATCCGGGGGAAAGTGAAGCGATGGCGTCAGCGCCGATCGATGCCGCGTGCTGGGCAAGCATCGTGGCTTCGGCGAGTGAATCGTGTCCGACGTGGACAATCACTCGAAGTTTGCCTTTCGCGGCTTGGACGTAAGCTTCCGCTGTCTTTTTGCGCTCTTCGCTGGATAGAAGCGGCCCTTCCCCGGTGCTTCCGCAGACGTAAAGCCCCGCAACCCCTTGCCCTTTCAAGTGTGAGACCAGCTCCGGCACTCGGTCCAAGCGAAGAGAACCGTCGTGATTCATTGGTGTGAACGCCGCTGCTATGAGTCCTTGAAATCGGCTTCGTGTATTTTGTGCTTGGCTTTGATCCCCTGCGTGCCTCACGTGGTTTTTCAACCTTTCGCCTTGATTTGATCCAACTCGTCAAGGTGAAACCGGACGGCCAAGATGAACGGCGGCTGATCTTGAATCCAGTGTCCGTACGTCACCGCAACAAAGGTTCCGTCAGGGAGCAATTCCAACCCAGGGTAAGCGCAATCTGAACCGTGCTTGTTATCTTTCAGGCGGATGCGGTACATTCCGTCGCGCCTTGAGAGAAGGTCGTCGTACGTGCCGACCCAGGCGACCCAGTCGCCCCATGTGGGCGAACCGGGCGCCATGTCTCGAAAAGAAACGACCAGTCGACCGTCGGGGGCGTAGCGTGCGACATGGCGATCTCCTGTCAGAGAGAGCGGTAATTGTTGGGGCGGCGTCCAGCGCTCTCCCTCGTCATCGCTGAAAACGACGAAAGAGCGATAACGTCGGCTGTTTTCGCGCAACAACAATGCGATCTGGCTTCCATCGGGGGAGCGAATCGCCCCAGGTTCGCATAAGTCGGCGCTGGGATGGTTGGTGACCAGCGTCGGCTCGCTCCATGTGAGGCCGCCGTCGGTCGATACCGTTTGGAACACCTCGAAGCGGTCGGCAACGCCACTGTTCCTCAAAAAGCGGCCGTCATCATGAAAAAACGCACAGTAATGGCCCGGCCCGTGGCGAAGCGGAATCAGACTCGCCATTGCAACAATACCGCCAAACTCGCCGATCGGGGCGAGGTCGGACCAGTTGGCCCCGTTGTCGGTCGATATGGCCATTCGAATCGGAAAGAGCCCCGAAAACAGAATCAGCCGCTTTGTTCCATCACGGTCGATCACTCGGTGGATTGTAGGCGTCTCTTTGCTTGTCGCCCAACTTTCGGGAACGGGAAGGCGATCCGACCACGTCCGGCCGCCGTCTTCGCTTTTCTTAAGAATAATGGGCCCGCGGCCGTGCCCTTTAGGGTACACGGCAAGAATCGTCCGACCGTCCTCTAAGAGTACGGTCGTTGGATGGCCCAAATACTCCCCCTGCTCGCGATCGACGATAGTGTGTAGTGCCGTAAAGT
>CAYRIY010000129.1:0-8663 GCA_964424335.1 uncultured Clostridia bacterium | reverse complement strand
GTACGTGTCGTCGCCATCTGTGGGCACTCGAACGCACCCGATCGCGGCTGTTGCAGCGGCGAAAGGAGCTTAGTCGCTAGGAGGAGGTGGCGTACCTTCGCAATCTCGGATCGGCGGGCGAAATCATACTCGTCACTCGTTCGTCCTTTATCTTCGCTTGATACCGCCGGCCGCATTCGTTGAGAAATCGTATCGTCTTTTTTAATCCGCGCAAAGCCCTTCGAGGCAGAAGGTCCCCGATTTTCTTGAGCATTTTGGGGATTGAAAGATCGTCGCCGTGAACGACTACAAGGGCGACCTCTTTATCTTTGCAGATCTTTCGCTTGACAGCGTCCCGCTTTCGCTGCGCCGTTACTTCTCGCTTGGTAAATCGTCCGGTCGGGCGGTAATGTTGCGGACCATTGAACTCAAATGCCACATTTTCAAAAGGATAGTACCGGTCAAACTCCAGCTTGTTTCCCGTCGATGGGTTAACCAGGAAATCCGGTTTCGAGCCGTCGTGGCATTCCTTTCCGTCGGCAATGAGGGAGAGGATGGATCGCATGATTCCCTCTCCTTTGAAATCCGCATTCTCCAGGTCCCTCTGTACAGCTTCCTTTTGCGCTTGATCTGCGTCTTGCAGGAAAAACTCGACGGGGGACACCCGATTCCGCTGTACGACATAAATCCAACGAGCGTCAACGAGCTCCTGGACGGCGCGCTTGACCGTCTTTAGGTGCAATCCGGCCAGGCGGCTGAGCTCCGCCCACTTAAAGTTTCCCGCTCTTCCATTGAAGCTTGGCACGGCCTGCAGCAACCCGTAGCAGAGAATGGCTTGAGGGCGGAGCGCATGAGACGACCGGATCAAGTCCACGCGGATCTTGACGCTGGGGCCAGGAGAGACGGGACAGGCAGTGCGCCACCCCTGACCTCCGCTCTGTTCCGGGACGAGCCAGCCTGTGGTCGTTGCACGCTTAAGGGCCTGATAGATCGTAGAGCGTGCCAGAACGGTGCGCTTTGCCAACTTTGCGGGTGCATGGGGGCGTCTGCGCTTGGACGTTCTTATCCGTGCGTCAATCTCATCGAAGCGCAACCTGGTCCAGAGAAACTTGGCGGCGGGAGGCAAGTCTTTCGTGAGCAACAGTGCGAGCGGAACGTCGATCGCTTGCAAATGCGGCCGTGACGTCGCCTTCGAAGGCGCTTTCGACCGTGATCTTATCCTCGCCTGCGACTCCAACATCGCCACCCCCGCCGGTGTATTACCACACGCAACCGGATGGGGAACACTTGTTCGCAAACTCCACAAATACCTTCCGAAAACGAGCTCGATGGTGATGTAACGGCACGAAATTCAACCTGGTCGCAGGCTTGGGCGCGGTGCATACCTCATGGACACGGGGGTAATTCCAAGTCAGTTGTGAATCTGTAAGAGGCGGTCCGAAAAGTGTATGCTAATTGCTCGCACAAGGCTTCTTCGCCCCGGCGTCCAGGGCGCTGTGGTGAAATGACCTGCTAGACGATGTCTCCTTTCCAAAGCCTCGGACAGTATCGCCGATCTTCCCAAGTTGAATGCACTTTTCGAACGGAAACGCTCGACGATCAAGTGTAGCCAGCGCAACCCAACTTGGGCCCCGCGTCCGCAGGGGTGCGAATGTGCCGAATCACGACGGCGCCGAAGGAGATCGCAACCACATTCATAGTCCGACGCACTGCGCACCGAGGCGAACACCGATGACAAAGCCCCCACCAAACCCCCCACCAAACCCCACGACAAAGCTCATGACTCACCCCACGAACCAACCACGAGTAACCCACAAGCAATCCCACGAACAGAGGCTCCGCCCCGCAAGGGTGAAACTGTCAACCACAAATGATTTGCTGGTTTATCCAAAGTGATTGATAAAAATGGGTGAATGCCACTATAATGGTTGTAATCTCCTGCCGTCTGAGTGCGGAGCAAATCAAACCATCAAAGAGAGGACGGTTGAATTGACGAGCGTGAGGTCGGTAGTCGTACTTATCGCAGTGTTGTTGCTCTGTGTCAGCGGAGCAGGCGCGCAAAGCTCTAAGGTTGTTTTTGCAACCAACTTGGCCGGTTGGCCCGAGATGGTCAAAGCGGTCGAGGTCTTTGAGAGCCTGCACCCGGACATCGACGTCGAGTTGGTCGCGATCGGCTCCAACGTGGGCGAGGACCTGCTTACCCTCTACGCGGCCGGACACGCGCCGGATGCTTACACGTTCCTTCACAGCATCCTTCCGGGTTTTCTAGGAAACAACATGGTTGCACGGCTCGATGAGTTTTTCGAGCGCGACCCCAACGTGAGCGTGCGGGACTACGTAGGGCTCGACATGGGTCCGGAGGGCATTTGGGCGCTTCCGTTGACGGTGAACGCCTGGTTTACGGTATACAACCAGACGCTTTTCTCTGAGATGGGCCTGGCCTACCCCCGAGTGGGATGGACGCCCGAAGAATTTCGGGATACGATCTCAAGGCTCACGCAAGACTTCGACGGCGACGGCACGCCCGACCAGTGGGGATACGCCGGATACCAAAGCATGCGGGACCTCAACGCCACGGAGTCCTGGTTGCGTCCCTTTGGCGCGAACGTCTTCGGCCCGGACGGCAGCCCGACCGCAAACTCGCCGGCGATGCGGGAGGCCTTCAACTTTTGGCGTTCGGTCGTCGAGAGCGGCAACAACCTTGTTCCCAACTATAACGCCAACGATGACTGGATTTCGGGTCGTGTCGGGATGAGCCTTGCCGACCGGGTTCACCTGGTTGCGCAATCTCAGCTCTTGCAGTTCGACTTTGCGCTGACGCCGCTTCCGTTCCGTGAAGGGGTTGCGCCAAGTTCCGTCGGCACCGGCCATTACTTTGCCATCAGCTCTCAAGCGTCCGACCCCGAAGCAGCTTGGCGGTGGATTACGTGGATCACCGGTCCGGAGGGACACAAGGTGCTTGAGGAGCGGGGACTGCTTCCGGGACACATCGGCGCATTCGACATATACGCCGGTTACTGGGAAGCCCGGGCATCCAGCGCCAACTTGCCTAAAAACCTAAACGTCATCACCGAGACCACGGCCTACATTGAGCCGCCATCGGTGGTCAACTCTGGAATGAACCTTGCTGAAGTGAGCCCGATTTACCAGCGCTACTTGGATGAAGCGATCATCAACGGAACGATGCCGCCCGAGCAGGCTTTGGACGAGATGCAGCGGCAACTGCAAGCGCTTCGCGGCAACTAGCGGTCCACGGGATCGTTTGAAAGTCACGGAGCCCGGTTCGGCAAACGCGCTGTCGCGCGTTCCGCACCGGGCTTTCTTTTTCAATCCTTGAACTCTTTGCAGCAGGAGGTGATCGCCAGGGGAGCATCGAGATTTGGGGAATATCAACAGTACGCCCGAGCCCACGCGAAACCGCCAAGGCGCTCGAATCGGGAGCGCTATAGGTTCGAGCGGTCCTGCTTTATGGAGGAAGCAAAATGAGTGTAAAGTTGAGCGACATCGCCCACGTCGCCAAAGTGTCAACGACGACGGTTTCCAATGTCCTTAGAGGCCGAGGCCGATACAGTCGAGCCACGGAGCGGGCCGTCGTGGAGGCGGCCGAAAGGATGGGCTATTTCAAAAATCTCGGTCTGACGCCAGACAAGACGTTGGGGCTGATGTTTTGTACGCCTCCGGTCGCCGGACGCGATGAGCCCGGCGCAGGGGATAAACTCGAGTTTGCGAGTTTCTTCACCGCCGAGGTCGTCGAGGCTGTCGAGCGCGTGGTTTCAGAGAAAGGGTACCAGTTGCTCTTTCAAATCGTGCGTGAGACGGATTCCGAAGCGGATCTGCCTGAAATGGTAAAAAACAGAAGCATTCGCGGCGCCCTCATAATCGGTGGAAGCATTCGCGACGATTTCATCAGAGCGGTGCACGACCGGGGCATCCCGATGGTGCTTGTGTTTACGCACGTCGATCACTCCGAGATCAACAGCGTCCTCGTGGACTACACGGATGGCGCGTACCAGGCGACCAAGCACCTCATCGACCTGGGGCACAAAAGAATCGGCCTGATCAACGGGTGGCGCCACACCCGTACGAGCGATTCCAAACTAGAAGGGTATCGGCGGGCTATCGAACGTGCCGGCCTGCCTTTCGAATCCAGCTTGGTGGTGGAGAGCGACTTCACCTTTGAGGGCGGCGAGGCGGTGGCGACGGCGATGCTCAGTCGATCCGACCGACCGACGGCCATTTTCGTCGCCGACGACCTCATGGCGCTTGGAGCTATGAGAGCGGCGTACAACCTCGGTCTCGCCATCCCCGACGACGTCGCAATCGTGGGATTTGGCGATGGCCCCATGGCCAAGGTCTCAAACCCGGCGCTTACGAGCGTGCGCGTGCCTACCCGCACGCTCGGTGAAATTGCTGTCGAGCGCCTATTCGACGTGCTTGAAGGCGACGACCGGCCGTATCGCATCGTGATCGATGTCGAGCTCGTGGTCCGGCAGTCATGTGGTGGCGCCCGAGCAAGTGCCGGCATGTGAGCGTCGATCTCGCCGCGACCGATTAGAATCGAGAGAACATGCACCGGGCGACCAATGGTTGCCTGGGCGGGAGGTGTGCAGTTGGTGAAATACGCAATCATTGGCGGAACTGGCGTCTACGACCCGAAGCTGCTCTCAGATCTCAAAGAGGAATCTGTGCGAACGCCGTACGGCTTCATCAAGGTCCAGTCGGGCACGTATAAAGGGGAGCGAATCGCCTTTTTGGCTCGACACGGACAGGAACATTCGATTCCGCCCCACAAGATCAATTACAGGGCAAACATTTGGGGCTTAAAAGCTTTGGGCGTCGAGTTCGTGCTCGCGACTGCGGCGGTAGGTTCGCTCAACCCGGAAATGAAACCGGGGGAATTCGTCATCGTCGACCAGTTCTTGGACTTCACCAAGAGCCGCGAGCAGACGTTTTACGATGGCGGCGAAAACGGCGTCGTGCACACGGACGTGACGAACCCCTATTGCCCGGAGGTGCGCCGCACCCTCGTCAAGGTGGGAAGGGAGCTCGGGCTCACCATCCACGAGCAGGGCGTCTATGTTTGCACCGAAGGACCCCGATTTGAAACTGCGGCCGAAATTCGGGCCTACCGCATGCTCGGCGGCGATGTGGTTGGCATGACCAGTGTGCCAGAGTCCACGCTCGCCAGAGAAGCAGGCATTTGCTATGCGGCGATGGCGATGGTGACCAACATGGCCGCAGGCATCTCAGACGGCCCGCTCACACACGACGAAGTCGTAGAGATCATGGCCCAGAATACCGAGTCGGTCCGCCGCTTGGCGCTCGAGACCATCGTGCAGGCCCCGTCTGACCGCACGTGCACCTGCAACCGGGTGGCAAGCCCTCTCAAAGGTTTGAACGACCGTGCGTAATGGCATGAAAATGAAGCCAGTCGGTGAATTCGGGTCGGCAGGGGCGGATCGGAGGGCGGCGGCGTGAGGGCGATCGTGTGGAAGGGGAGCGAACTCTCCCTGCTTGACCAGCGCAAGCTTCCGATCCAAACCGAGTACGTCGCTTGTCGCTCGGCGGACGAGGTGGCGGATGCAATCCGGTCGATGGTCGTTCGGGGCGCGCCGGCGATCGGCGCCACCGCAGCATACGGAATTGTGCTGGGAGCAAAGAGCCTGCTCGAGCAACTGTCGAAAGCGCAGAGCAAGGGCGATCCCATCGAGGACGCCTTTTGGAACGGACTCGCAGCGGTTGCGGAGCAAATGGCAGGGACTAGGCCGACGGCCGTCAACCTCTTTTGGGCAATCGACCGCATGAGAAATCGAGCGGCCCGTTGCCGTGGCAGCGCGCTCGATGTCGTGGTCCAGGCGCTGGAGGACGAAGCCGAAGCGATCTTTCGCGAAGACGCCGAGATCAACCGCCGCATCGGCAGGCATGGAGCGAGCCTGATTGCTCACGGCGACGGCGTCCTCACCCACTGCAACACCGGATCGCTCGCCACTGCCGAGTACGGCACGGCGCTTGGCGTCATCCGTGCAGCGCACGAAGAAGGTAAGGGGATCCATGTCTACGCTGGCGAGACGCGGCCCTTTCTTCAAGGCGCTCGTCTTACGGCTTGGGAGTTGCTGCAGGAAGGGATTCCCGCGACTTTGATTACGGACAACGCGGCAGCGCACCTGATGAAGCGAGGACTCATTCAACGAGTCATCGTGGGCGCCGACCGAGTGGCGGCCAACGGCGACGTCGTCAACAAAATCGGAACGTACGCGCTCGCAGTCCTCGCCAAAGCCCACGATATTCCGTTTTACGCCGCCGTGCCGCGCTCGACTGTTGACCTCACCGTCGCATCGGGCGACGAAGTGACGATCGAAGAGCGAGATCCGGCCGAAGTGACGCATGTCTTCGGCGCCCGTATCGCACCCGAAGGGATCGCAGTGCTCAATCCTGCCTTTGATGTGACGCCCCACCACCTCGTGACGGCAATTATCACGGAGTCGGGAGTCATCCGACCTCCATATCATGACGCCTTGCGTGCGCTCTTTTGACGCGTGATTTAAGCTTGACTTAAGGCCATAAGAAATCGTACGTAGGAGCGCGAACGAGCGCGATTTTCATTGTGAGTCACCCGCGCAAATGAGGCCGTACGCCTTATTTTCGAGGTTGTCGTTGGCTCACGGCAACTTGTACGCTGGTAATCCAAGGGCAACTTCGAGAGAAAGGAAGCATCGGTGTGGCGGACGTGGACAAGGCACAATTGGATCGCGTCGAGGAAATGGTAGTTCAGTTAATTCGAAACGTGGGTGGACTTCGCAGTGATGTGAACGAATTGAAAGACGACGTGACCGGACTGCGCATTGATGTAAACGGATTAAAAGACGACGCGACCGGACTTCGCAGCGACGTGAACGGATTGCAGAGCGAAATGAAAGAACTTCGTAGTGACGTGGACACATTGCGCCGCGAAGCAGACCAATTTCGAAGCGAAGTACGCGAGGAGTTTGCCGCCGTCAACATTGAGCTTACGTCGCTGCGAACCGATCTGGGCGAGTTGCGCGGCGAAGTCCGCGACCTTCGCGGTGAAGTAACCGAGATGCGCGGCGAACTCAGCAGTCGCATGGATGGAATCGAGTCGGAGATGCGTGACATTCGCGAGGATTTACTCGTCTCTTGGACCCAGGCCACCCGGGCCGATGGGGAGCTGGCCAAACGAATTCAGCGGCTCGAACTGAAAGAAGAGGAGCGCAGCCGTTGAGTGTGACCTGCGAACGAAACGTGCGAGCTGCGTGCGAACGTGACGGACGCGAAGCGACGCAATCGCTGGAGAGGCGAAAGTCCCATGCATGTGCCGGGCACACGCCTTGTACGTGAAAGCGGGCGACCCGCTTGTGCGAGCCGCCCGCCTAACGTGTCGCATGTTACAAGATTGCCCGATTACTTGATCGGCTGACCCTCTACCTGTTTGCTCTCGGCAAGAAGCCTGCGGAGCACGGTCTGGAGAATGCCGCCGTTCTTGTAGTAGTCGACTTCGACAGGGCTGTCGAGCCGAGCGATGACCTGGAACGTGGTGACGCTCCCGTCGTCCTTGCGTGCCGACACGGTCACTTCCTGTCCCGGCTTTAGGTCGGCGATGCCCGTGATGTCGATCGTTTCGGTTCCGTCGAGACCGTGCGTGTTGCGGTTCTCGCCAGGCTTGAACTGCAAGGGGAGCACGCCCATCCCGATCAAGTTGCTGCGGTGGATGCGCTCGTAACTCTCGGTGATGACCGCTTTGACCCCAAGGAGCAGCGTGCCCTTGGCGGCCCAGTCCCGAGAGCTGCCCGTGCCGTACTCTTGCCCGGCGATGATGACGAGCGGCGTCCCTTCCTCTTGGTAGCGGACGGCGGCGTCGTAAATCGACATCTTTTCGCCGCTTGGGAAGTGGATGGTCCATCCGCCTTCCGTGCCTGGCACGAGCTCGTTTTTGAGGCGAATGTTGCCGAAGGTGCCTCGCACCATCACCTCATGGTTGCCGCGGCGAGCGCCAAAGGTGTTGAAGTCTCGCACCTCGACGCCCTTCTCCTTGAGGTAGCGTCCAGCCGGACCGTCCACGGGAATCGCTCCGGCCGGAGAGATGTGGTCGGTCGTGATGGAGTCCCCGAGCTTGGCAAGGACCCGAGCTCCCGTGATGTCCTTGAGCGGCTCTGGCTCGGCCGGCATGTCGGTGAAGAACGGCGGCTCTTGAATGTAGGTGGACGCTTCGTCCCACTCGTAGAGGTCGCCGCCCTCGACGGGAAGGCTCTGCCAGGTCGCGTCGCCCGAAAACACTTCGGCGTACAGCTTCTTAAAGACCTCAGGCGTCACCGCTCGTTCGATCGTCTCTTGGATCTCTTTTTGCGTCGGCCAGATATCCTTGAGGTAGACGGGATTTCCGTCCTGATCCACCCCGAGCGGCTCCGTGGTGAGGTCGATGTCGACCGTGCCCGCAATCGCATACGCCACCACGAGCATGGGGGATGCGAGGTAATTCGCCCGGACCAGCGGGTTGATGCGGCCCTCAAAGTTGCGGTTGCCGCTGAGGACTGCCGCCGCCACGAGGTCGTCCTCTTTGACGATCTGGGCGACCTCGTCGATCAGGGTGCCGCTGTTGCCGATGCAGGTCGTGCAACCATATCCCACGACGTGAAAGCGGAGTCGCTCGAGGTATTCGAGCAGGCCGG
>CAYRIY010000128.1:0-8762 GCA_964424335.1 uncultured Clostridia bacterium | reverse complement strand
CGGTTACAGTGGCGGGACCGCTCGGGATTTGCACCCGATTCCCTATTATCCCTCTAGACGCATTGTGGAAA
The DNA here is from genome assembly GCA_964424335.1 of uncultured Clostridia bacterium. GTDB lineage: Bacteria > Bacillota > Limnochordia > DTU080 > RSA5 > CAYRIY01. The sequence goes on along the minus strand of CAYRIY010000128.1, from coordinate 8,691 downwards.
ACTCGCGCCAAGTCGAGGGCACCCATGCCGGTTTGATTTTGATCAAATTATACCATTCGCCTGGACGGGCGGCAACGCTCCGGCTACCATAGTGCTCGAACGAGGCCTCCGCCCGCACACGAAAACGCGAGGAAAGGAGACGACCCGCCTTTTGCGCCTACCTCAACTGCGCATGATCAGCATGAACTTCGCCAAGCTATCCCCGCTGTCGTTGCCCCCGGGCGCAGAGATCCGCGCCTACGCTCACGGAGACGAGGCGCTGTGGGTCAAGCTGCTGGATGAAAACGGCGAACTCGGCCGCTGGAACATCGAGCGGGCGGAGCGGGCTTTCACCGGACCGCAGCGCGTCTTGCGGGAGAGCCTCCATTTTCTTTGGTACGACGGCGCTCCGGTGGCGACCGCTTGCGTGCAACGCCACGACAAATGGCCCGACCTGCCCGAGCTTGGCTGGGTGGCCGTACTTCCAAGCCACCGCGGAAGGGGGTTCGGCCGGGAGGTCTCGCTCGCGGTCATGCACTTCATGAAACGACATGGATACGAACGGTGTTTCTTGAGAACAAGTGACAGGCGCCTTCCGGCGATCAGGCTCTATCGCAAGCTCGGATTTGCGCCAGACCTCGAAAGTCACCCAACCTTTCCAAGGCGTTGGAATGCCGTCTTTCAGAAGCTGAACGAAAGGTCGTCCGACACAACGCTCGCCTAATTCCTAAGCCATTCGAAGGAGCGGCCTTACAATCGCCTGATCGATCCGCTCAGCCATCAGCCGATACCCGTCGGCGTCCGGATGGACCCCGTCTTCCATGTGCCGCACTGCCTCTTCCATCGTGAACACGTCTGCTCCGTCTGCGTAGACGAGCGACTCATCGCCGGCCGCGCGCAGCCGGTCGACCGCGCCTTTTGCCTCCTCGCGCATTGCGGCGAACGTGAGGCCGACCGCGTTGGGCACGCCCTCCCTCGGAGGCGACAGGAGCGGCGAAAGCACGCAGATCGGGACCGCCGGGCGCTTCTCCCGGATGATCTGAACGAACCCGATCACCGCGGGAGCGAACGTTCGCAGGTTGAGCGAGGCGGCGCCGTAGATGTTTGATCCGACGTAAAGCAAGATCAAGTCCGCGGGCAAATCCCGAATCAAGCGAGCCATCATCGGTTCCCAATGGCACTGTCCCCCGTAACCCAAACACGTGAAGTTGAGGTCGTGGGTTCGTGCCACGATGGCGGGCCACGTCTGGGCAGGACTTGCCGCGCGACCGCATTGTACGTTGGAGCTGCCGTAGACCACCCACCGGGTGCGCTCGTCCGGCGGGAGCGCATAGGTCGCCTCGTCGTCGATCTCGAGCCCCACAAGCTTCACCGGCATCTTGGGCGGCAGGTATACGTCAATCCATTTGGTGTGAGTAGGCAAACCTTCAAAGAGACACGCCTGCTCGCCCGGTTCGACCGTCGCAGAGGCCGCTAGCTGATTGTCCACAACACAATCGAGGTCCGTTGGAGCATCCGCCGGAGCGAGCAGTACCTTCACGCGGGAGGTGTCGCTCGTAAATCGCAGGCGAACGCCAGCCGGCATCATTGCGGACGAACGCAATGCATCCGAATAATACAGGGGAAGAGAATCGAGCGGCAGTCGCCAGGGCCGCACCCAGCTATCCCCCCGCTCGAGCGAGATGTGGCCTTGAAAGAGCTCGTCGACCAATTCGATCCGCTTTAGCTTATCTCGTTTTGTGCGGTCGGCCCGAGTCAAAGACCGCCACCGCCTGCCGGCGCCAAAGGCCCGATGTACTCCGTCGCTACGACGAAATGATCAAACCACACGGTTGACTCCGTCAGGTTGACGTGCGTGTCGGGGTGGTCGCGCAACCATTCTTCCGCCCATACGTACGCCCGCTCCTCGAGGTAGTTTTCGAGTTTGACGGTGTTGATGAGGAGGTCGTCTCTGTTCCTAAAACGGAAGCCTTCAAAGGGCCGACTCTGTGAATTGGCCGGGTCGGTCCGAAACTGATCGCGCACCCAATATCCCTGCACCGTTCCTGGTCCGTAGTGACCGACGAGGCGTCCGTCGATCCAAAGGGCGATCTCGCCGTCCAAAGCGTCGGGGCCGGAGTTGAGCTTGGTCATGATCTCGACACACACCCACTCATCCCTTGGGATGGGCACGGCCGGATCTGGATAAAACCCGTTTCCGTAGTAACTTGGATTGCTCGGATCCGCGATTCCAAGTACGCTTTGCCACGAGCGCATCTCAGGCCAATAGTTGTAAAATCCCCACACCCCCGGAGGCGGGTAACCGACGGCAGGGTACGTATTGCCGGACGCACGCACGGCATCGAGCCCAATGCTGAAATGGTCCTCGGGCCGCTGGCCCGCGCCGCCAAGCGGGTACGGCGGTGGATCGATCCGGCCGCCCATGCGTACGAAGTGATGCGAGTAGGGGTGGTCGTCCGCGAATTTAACGTAAAAGCGCATGTGGAGCTTTTCGTATCCTTGGTCGAGCACTTTGTACACGTACCCGCCCGTGTTTTCCCCGCGCCTTGCATCGACCTGCAACGAACGGGTTCCCCCGCTCGCGGGCGGAGAAAGCTCGCTCAAGCTCAAAGTGCGAGGTCCGTGGACGGTGCTCCAGCGTGCACTGAGATCGCCAATGGCGTCGACCTCAAAATCCTCAAAAAAGACAACTGCGGGATGCGCGTCGATCCCTTCGTCTCCGGGATAGCCGCTCGCAATCCCCGGTCCTTCGGGTAGCGATTTTTGCGCCGCATGCGCTACATTTGAGATTCCGACCACGACGAACGTCAACATTGCGAGAAAGAAGATTAGCTGCCCCTTTAACAAACCGTCGCCTCCTCGACCTCGTTTTCTCTTTGAGAAAAACTAATCACCGTATAATTACCGAAAACTGCGACTTGACCTTTTTCTGTTATTTTGGAACTCCGATCTGACTTTGGCGATCGCCGACTGTTTCTCAAACCCAGTCATTCATGTATAATGGAGGTCTCGATTTTTTAGGCGGTGGACGAACGTGGGATCGATCAACGCGGCAAACGGCATGCGCGTCTTTGCCTTGCTCGCACAAAAGGCGTTTCGCCGCAACTTGCAATACCGCGCTTCGCACGTGGTCACCAACATAGCGAGCATCATTTTCGGCTTTATCTACGTCGCAATTTGGCAGGCGGCTACGGCAAGCGGCGGGACGGGCGACTACTCGGCGATCCATTTCGCGCAATACGTGGCCTTTAACCAGTCGATGCTCTGGATCACGATCTTTCGGCAAAACGGGCTCGGCATTCCAGACGCAATTCGCACAGGAGCGATCAGCATCGAGATGATGCGCCCGATCGACTTTCATGCGATGAGCGTCACCAGAGAGCTCGGCAACGTCTGGTACAGCTTTTGGTTTCGCACTTTGCCGCTTGCGGTCGTCTTTTCGCTCGCGGTCGGCGTGCACGTGCCGAGTCGCCCTGAGACATATGCGCTGTTGTTTGCGTCAATCATATTGGCCGCGTACGTCGGGCTGTGCCTCCATTACATTACGGGCCTCTCCGGGTTTTGGACGATCCGATCTCAGTGGGCGATTCAATTTCTCCATGCGGCGCATTTTGGCCTCTCCGGCTTTATGGTGCCCGTCGACTTGCTCCCTGGGGCGCTGGCGCCGATCGCAGCGGCCTCTCCATTTGCGGCGCTGCAGTATTACCCGGCGCGAATCTACCTCGAACTCTCCGGCGCCGAAGCGCTCCTCTGGCCGATTTTTTGGTCGCTGGCGCTCACCGTGATCTGCCGGACCATGACCCACTTCGCACGTCGAAAACTCGAGGTGCAGGGGGGTTAGGGAGGGCCGCTCCTAACTGTCACCCTCCAGCTCGAGGCCGCGACCATTGGCGAAAGGAGGCCGTGTCCGTGGCGGCGATCCGACTTTACGTGCAACTCGTCTCCGCTTCCTTGCGCGCGCAGATGCAGTACAAGGTAGACTTTCTCGTAAGCCTTTTCTTCGATGCGATCCTACAGTCCGTCGATTTCGCGCTGCTGGCGGCGATCATGCTGCGATTTCCGGAGATTGCCGGTTGGACCATCTACGAGATCGGGATCCTCTACGGCATGTCTTGGATCGCGATGTCCCTTTACCGGACTTTGGCGCCTGAACTGCACGACTTTGAGGCTTATATCATTCAGGGAACGTTCGATTCGCTCCTGATTCGCCCATGGCCGACGCTCATGGTGCTCCTTAGCCGCAACCTGGAACTGCGAAAGCTGGGCGGCGCCCTGCAAGGCTTCGTCGTCTTTTGGATCTCGACCAATCACTTGCTGGCGGCCGGTCGCATTGGCTGGACCGACGTGCTCATCATGCTTGGGCTTGCGGCGATCGGCACGCTGATTGCCTTTTCGATATCGCTGGCAACAGCGACATTCGCTTTTTGGATCGGCCGATCGGACGATTTGCAGACGTTTACGATGTTTGCTCCAATCACGGCAAGCCAATATCCGCTCACCGTCTTTCCCGGTTGGCTAAAAGGTTTACTTTCGAGCATCCTTCCCGTCGCGTTCATCAACTTCGTACCCGTCCAGTATCTGCTTGGCAAGGGCGGCTCCGTGTGGAGCCTCGCCTCATCGCCCATCGCCGCGTGCATCTGCCTCACGGTGGCCTACTCGTTTTGGCGGTATGGCGAGCGGCACTACCACAGCACCGGAAGTTGAGATCACAGCGCGCTCATTGTTTGAAGACGCTCGTACTTCGGAGGTGATGACATGCAGCCGACCATCGAAACCAAAAACGTGACCAAGCGATTTCGCGTCGCCAAAGCTCGCCAGGGGTTTTGGAATACTGTGCGAGGACTCTTTTCCAATGAAGGCCGCGACATCGTCGCCGTCGACGACATCTCCTTTACCATCGAAGAGGGCTCCTTTGTCGGGTACCTTGGGCCAAACGGCGCCGGCAAATCGACGACGATCAAGATGATGACAGGCATCCTCCACCCGACTTCGGGCGAGATCCGGGTCGCGGGGATGAGCCCGCAGCACAATCGCAAAGAGGTCGCCCGCAGGATGGGCGTCGTTTTTGGCCAGCGGACACAGCTTTGGTGGGACCTCCCGGTGCGGGACTCGCTCGAACTATTGGCCGCTATGTACCGAGTGAGCGGCCCAGACTTGCAGCGGTCGATGCGCACCTTTGACGAGACGTTGGAGATCGGCCCATTCTTGGACGTCCCGGTGCGAAAACTATCGCTCGGCCAACGCATGCGGGCCGACCTTGCAGCGGCGCTCCTACACCGCCCCTCGGTCGTCTTCCTCGATGAGCCGACGATCGGTCTCGACGTTGTAGCTAAGTCCGGCATTCGCCGCTTTTTGCGCGAGATCAATCGCAAGGAAGGCGTCACGATCCTCCTCACCACCCACGACATGGACGACATCGAGCAACTTTGCTCCCGGGTCATCGTGATCAACCACGGGCGTCTCGTCTTTGACGGCGACATCGACCATCTTCGCACGAGCCTCGGCGCCCCTACCCTCCTCACGGTCGAGTACGCGACAGCGCCCGCATCTTCACCGATTGGACCGTGGAATGTTGTCGAGCAGGCAGGGGCGGTTGTGACCGTCGCATTTGACCGGACCGCGTGCACCGCGGGCGAAGTCATCGCTCGCCTCAGCCAATTTGGCGAGCTCCGGGATGTCCACATGTCGGAGCCAAACATCGAAACCGTGATCGAGCGGATGTACACCGGCTAAAGGAAATGGCGCATGGGAAGGCCCAGGCGACTTGCAATGATGCGGAGGGATTTGAGCGACGGAGCGGTGAGCCCCCGCTCGACTTGACTAATAAAGCTTGCGGTGAACTCCTCTCCTGCCAGGTCCGCCTGCGTCATGCCTCGAGCCTTGCGAGCTTCGCGCACCAACCGCCCGAGGCGCTCTGCTGCGCTTTCCCGATTTCCCTCGTCGACTATGTCCAAGATCTCGCTCACGGTACATCGTCCTCCCCCTAAAGTTTGCTTGGCGCCTCGCCGGACTTTTGATCACCCGCCGCCGCCACCGATTCGCTGCGGCCTCCATCCGCGGGCAACGCCGGAAAAACCTGGTCGAGATTTGACCCGAGCGCTCCTGCGATGCGCCGAGCGACAGAGATCGTGGGCTCCTTTTTTCCCCGCTCAATACTGGAAAGGTGGCTCTTTGACACGAAACTTTCACGTGCCAGGCGGGCAAGACTCCAACCCTTGCTTCGGCGAAACTCGCGTACGCGGTTCATCAACGAGGCACCTCTGGTTTTCGCTCCTTGTCGAGGAGTGTACCAAAGAATCGAATGATTGTCACTAAATCATTTGCTATTTAGAACGGCTTGCATTCTGTAACACTACAGATTTTCGCGTGATCGCTGAAGGAGGGATCGTTCTCTATAGCGAACACCACCACGACGAACACTTCCCCTTGCCCCAAAGGGAGCGAAGTCGGTTGCAGCTTGGTCGGCGCGTGCGCAACTTAAGAGAGATGCGCGGGCTTGGGTTGAACGAACTCGCCCGGACCGCAAAGGTCTCGCCCGGCTACTTGAGCCAGCTTGAGAGCGGGCAGCGGGACAATCCTTCCGTGGAAGTGCTCCACCGACTCGCCGCGGCGCTGAACGTCACCGTTCAGTACTTGGTTGAGCCCCAGTCAACCTATGCCGCTCCCCCCGTGCTTCAGGACGAAGCAATCATGTTGCGCGAGCGAAAGTACGCAGGCCTTTCGCCTTCGGATCAAGAGGACATCGACGAGCTCTTGAACGTCAAGTGGAAGCGCAGACTGCTTCAGGAGCACGGTTGGTTGAAACGTCTGCCGGATGACCTCTCCGACCGGATGTCCGATCTAATCGCGCTCCATGGCTTAAACGCCGTCCTCGAGGCGGGAGGCATCGACAGCGCTGCGTCGATTTCAAAACTCCCCGAATCGGAGCTCCAGGCGTTCGCAGCTCGAGCGATCGACAGCCTGGGCTGATCGCATCACGACCCCGCCCATGCATCGCGCATAAGAAAACTCTCGTAAAAGGACCGAGAATTTTCCCGCAATAAAAAGGAGTTCGCTTTTTCCAATGTAATAACATAACTACATTTGCGGCATTACGGTAGGCGATTGGGGCCACGCAGCATGTTTTGGATCGATAAAGATTCGCCCATTCCTCTCCATCATCAGCTTCGCGAAGCGATTCGCGAGGAAATTCGCTCCGCTCGCCTCACGCCTGGCATGATGCTCCCCACCGAAATGGAAATCTGCGCACAACTCGACATCAGCCGCACGACCGTTCGGGCGGCGATTCTCGACCTCGCCCGGGAGGGGCTCCTCAAGCGGATTCCGGCGCGGGGCACGTTCGTTGCGGAGTCGACCTCCCAGCCGGACACCATCGTTATCGCGGCGTTTGCCATCGGGGACTCGCCAAGCCCTGGCACTGAGCTTTTCTTTAGAATCTGGGACGGGATCGACCGCGCCGCCCGGGCCGCGGGTGTACATGTCGTCGTGCGCCGGTCGATCGAGCAAGGCGACGGCCGAACGGAATTCTTGAACCGGCTTTCCCGGGAACCTTCTACGCTTGGGCTTGCTATTTTCACGTGGCGCGGCGTCACCTGGAATCAAGTGCGCCACTTGCACAACCGCCACTTTCCCTACGTGCTCCTCAACCGTTTCATTCCCGAGCATCCCGCTCCATCCGTAACATTGGACGACCGGGCCGCCGTAGACCAGGCTGTACGGCGCCTGCACGCGCTCGGCCACCGCCGCATCCTCTACCTGGGCCTGTCAAACCCTGAGAGCACGGCTCACCAAGAGCGCGAGCAGGGGTACACGCTTGCGATGGACGCCCTCGGTCTTCATTCTTATGCCCACATTGCTCGGGTCGAGTGGACGCAATCTACGATGCACCAAGCGCTCGCCCAGCTCTTGGGAGGGCGCCATGATTACACAGCGGTCATCGCAGCAAGCGGTGACGTCGCTGCCAACTTGGTCACCGAAGCAAGCATTTTGGGGATCGACATTCCAGGCGACCTTTCCATTATCACGTTCGACGACAGTTCGCGCACAAGCGAGCGCCACCCCGGAATCACAGCAATCGACTACGCCCCGTTCGAGTTTGGACAAGCGGCCGTCGACCTCATTCTCCAACAAGCGTCAGGAGAGGATGGAGCCCGCACGCGCCATGTGATTCCGGTCTCGTTTATCGAGCGTGGCTCGTGCGCCCCTCCGCGGGTGGTCGAGCGAACCGGCGCCGCACGGACTGGGAGGTGATGCCGCGCACGAGCCCGCCAGTGCAAGACGCGCATTGCGATCACATGTGACGGTCGACCATTAAGCCCAAAGGAGGACTAGGTGTATATGCGTTCGCTGACCCGTACAACGAAGTCGGTTTTGTTTCTCCTCGCAGCGATATTGTGTTTGGGCGCAGGAGCCAGCGCCCAAACGCTCAAGCTCATGACGCACAACGACGCAGAGAACTGGATGGCGTACTTTAGGGCCTTTACCGAAGATACGGGAATCGATGTAGAGGTGATCCACCAGGACTGGGGAACCCTTGATCGCTTGATAAGTTCGGTCGCCGCCGGCATCCCGCCGGATATCGTCCTGCTCGACTCGAGATGGGTTGCGGAAGCGTCCGCCCAGGATCTGTTGATGGATCTCGCCCCGATGATCGAGCGGGACGCCGAAATCGACATTGCAAACTTCTTCCCCTCCGTCGTCAGCGCGCTTGGC
>CAYRIY010000127.1:0-9051 GCA_964424335.1 uncultured Clostridia bacterium | reverse complement strand
ATGAATCGCAGCACACTTCGCACATCGCTCACCGTCCTGCTGGCCGCATTGGCGATCATGGCCGTCGGTGCGGGGACCTTTCAGAGCGCGATGTCGATCAAGATTCCCAAAGTCCAGATTGCCGACGCGTGGGCCCGGGTCGGCCTCGAAGGCGGCAACTCGGCCATCTATTTGAAGCTGACCAACAACCTGGATCAGGATCTCACGTTGATCGGCGCCGAGACGGACGTCGCCCAGGCGACCGAGCTGCATGAGACCACCATCGGGCCTGACCACGTGATGCGGATGGAGCACATTCACGCGATCGAGCTGGCGGCAAACGAAACGGTGGAGTTTCAGCCGGGCGGCCTTCACGTGATGCTGATCGGCCTCGACAAACCGCTCCACGAAGGAGACGAAATCCTGTTGCGGCTGATTTTTGAAGGCTACGATCCCCTCTCCATCGCTGTCAAGGTCCAGCATGGAGACGGGCTGGGAGATCATGGCCACGACCATTAGAGGCGTGCGCGCATCGCCTGATGCCGGCCTCGAGGTCAAGGCAGTTTTCCAGCACGGTCCGAGGTGAGTATGAACGATGAAACGGTTACGTACGGGCGGCGCCATTGCGTTCGTTCTCGTTGCCGTGGCGGTTTTCGCCTTTGCGGTCGGCAGACCGATCCAAGTGTTGCCGCGGGTTGCTGCCGCGCCCCCGTTCGAGTTGATGGACCCGTGGGGCGTTCCGCTCCTTGCCCCGCTCGAGAGCGACCGCATCACACTGTATACATTTGGAGCATCCCGCAATGAGGAAGGCATGGCCGAGGTGGCGCGCGTCTACCGGGAGATCGGCGGCGCCCTGGCCGAGGCGGGATACGGGGACGACGTCCGATTTGTCTACATCACGGTCGACCCCGACTTCGACACGCCGCAAGTCCTGCGCCAGGCGGCCGAAGCGCTCGATGCCGATGGGCTGCCTGAGTTCACCTTCCTCACAGGATCGTGGGTTGCGATCCGCATGGCGGTCGGCGCAGGATTTGGCGTTTACTTCGAGGCTGCGCAAGACGGGGGCGACGCGGCCGGAGCTCAAAGCGCTCCGCCCGCTTACGACCCTGTCTTGATTGTGGTCGACGCGGATCATACGATCCGGGCCCGCTATGCGCTTGGAGAGGCGACGCCCCAAGTGCTGCTCAGGGATATGGAGTTGCTTGCCAAGGAGGCAAGCGCGACCGGCGCTTCTCGCTTGGTCTACGAAGGAGCGCATCTGTTTCTCTGTTACCCCAGATAAACGCTTAAAGGGAGGAACTGCGAATGGCTATGCCCATGGCCCGACAGACCGAAACGTCCACCGTCCAAGGCGACCAGGCTGCAAAAATGCACGCCGCTGACGCCGAGGACACCATGACCCCCAAGGGGACCCTGCTCATTCTCTTTCTTTACGCCGGGGTTCTGACCGCTCTGTGGGGTTACACCTACATCACCATGCTACTGAGGAGGTAGCTCGATGCATGTCCACCCTTATGAACGCCTTTGGATCCGCATCTCCATCGTTCTACTCGCTGTCTTTGGGCTTGCGATCGCCTTTAGCAGCCTTACCCTCGGCATCGAGATTCCCGGCGTCGAGCGAAGAGCTGCGCCAACCGGGCTGCCCGCCGATGCCACGTACCACGAGGGTTGGGTGCGCGAGCTCGGCCCTGGCCGGTATGAAGTAAACCTCGTCGCCCGCATGTGGGGCTTTGACCCTGCGGAGATCCGGCTGCCCAAAGGGTCGACGGTCACGTTTTACGTTCACAGCAACGACGTGATTCACGGCATGAAGATTCGCAATACGACGGTGAGCATGATGGTGATCCCGGGCCAGACCGGGCGGGCCACGTACACCTTTGACGAACCCGGGGAGTACCTCATGGTCTGCCACGAATACTGCGGCGTCGCGCACCACGTCATGTCCGGAAAGGTCATCATCGAGGATTAGGGGGCGAAAACCATGTTCAACCCAAACAGTTACACGCTCCAGCGCGGTGAAAAGCGGCTCGTGCTCGCCTACATCGCGATCGCGCTCGCCCACCTTTCGGTAGGGCTTTTGCTGGGCTTCATGCAAGGGATGGAGCACGCGGGGATCGACCTTTACAAGTACACGTTCCTGCGCCACTACTACCAGGGGCTGTCGATGCACGGGGTCTTCAACGTGCTCATCTTCACGACGTTCTTCATCGCAGGCTTCTTGAGCTTTGTCACGGCGTACAGCTTCGGCAGGCCGCTTCATTCGAGAGGGCTTTCCTGGACGACATTCTGGGTGATGACCGTCGGCGTGGTCATGGTCGACTGGGCCCTACTCACCAACAAGGCGTCCGTGCTGTACACGTCGTACGCACCGCTCAAAGCGCACCCGGCCTACTACGGCGGGCTCGTCCTCGTCGTCGTCGGAACGCTCCTGCTCCTTGCCAACCTGCTCCTCACCTACCTCGGCTGGAAGCGGGAAAATCCCGGCAAGCCCACGCCGCTCCTGGCGTTTGGCGCCCTTGCCACCATGATCATGTGGGGCCTCGCATCGACCGGGATCGCCGTACAGTTCGTCTTTATGCTCTTGCCGTGGTCCCTCGGCATGGTCGATGCCGTCGACCCGATCTTGAGCAGGACGCTCTTTTGGTTTTCCGGTCACCCGCTGGTCTATTTCTGGCTGCTTCCGGCGTACCTATCGTGGTACTTCCTACTGCCCAAACAGGCAGGTGGAAAGCTCTTTAGCGAGTCGCTCGCCCGACTTTCGTTCATGCTCTTTATCCCGTTGTCGCTCCCGGTCGGCTTTCACCACCAGTTCCTCGACCCGGGCGTCTCGACCGGGTACAAGGCGGTGCACGCCTTCATCACCTTTGGCGTCTTTATGCCGAGCATGATGACGGCCTTTACGGTGCTCGCCTCCCTCGAGACGGGCGGTCGGGCTCGCGGGGGCAAGGGCTGGCTTGGCTGGATTAAAAAGCTCCCTTGGGGCGACCCCAGCTTTACCGCCCAGGCGCTGGCGATGGTCCTGTTTGCCCTTGGCGGCGTGAGCGGCCTCGTCAACGCTGCGTTCACGCTCAACCTCGTCGTCCACAACACCATGTTTGTCCCCGGCCACTTCCACCTCACGGTCGGAACGGCCGTGGCGCTCACATTCATGGCAATTGCATACTGGCTTGTGCCCTACTTGACGGGGAAAAAGCTGTGGGGACGCAAGCTGGCGGTCCTACAGTCGTGCCTGTGGTTTGTGGGCATGAGCGTCATGTCTCGTGGCATGAGCTGGGCGGGCATGGCGGGCGCCCCACGGCGAACGGCGCTCGGCTCGGCGCCCTACGCGCTGCCTGAGTGGATCACCGCCTTCAACTGGATGGCGGTCGGAGGCGCCGTGCTCACGGTCAGCGGACTGCTCTTCTTTATCATCCTGGGCATGACGGCGTGGCGCGGAAAGCGTGAAGCGACCGGCGGCGTCGAAGTTCCGGTCGCGGAGCCGCTGATCAAAGACGAGCCGATCCCGGCGTACCTCGACCGGTTTCGCCCGTGGGTCCTCGGCGCAACGGTGCTCGTGCTCATGGCGTACGGTCCCGCTTTGATCGGCTTGCTCACTGCGGGCAACCCGGCGATTCGAGGGTTTAGCCCGTTCTGATTCCACCCGAATAACGTGCACCGCGCGAGCCGGCGACGTTACTGTTCGCCGGCTCGTCGCTTTGGCGGGACCGACTCATTCCCCAAAGGTCCGACGAAAAATAGTCCGGAACTTCTCAATGCGATGGAACGTGATGTGGTTGGCGTCGTGAAAGTTGTTCGCCCCGTTGATCGCCGTGCGAGATAAGGCGATGATGTCGTCGCCGTCAAACAGCCAGTCGACGTATTGGAAGCCTACCAGTCGCATGTCTTCGTGCCAGCCGTTGTCCTGATAGTTCAAGATGTCGATCACGATGTTCCAGCGAATGAGGTCGGGAGAGGACACGAGGGTCAAAATGTTGCGCTGTCCGGGGTTGTCCGTCGTCACTCGGTTGACGAGCGAGAAGTAGTGGCGCGTCACGGGGTCAAAGGCAATCGTGAACTTGGACATGTTGCCATGGAAATCCACGATCCGACCAAAGGTTGGCGACGCGGCCGGGTTGCGGCGGTCGACTTTGAGCATGACGGCTCGCCCGTAATCGGGCTTGCCTTTGTTCGTTTGGTAGCGCAAAAAGTTGACGAGCTCTCCGTCCGGCGCTACGACGATGTTCCCCTCGAGGACGCTCGGACCCGTGCCCGAAACTGCCCCGGGCCACGACGGATCGTACTTCAAAAACGGTGTGACGGTCCAGCTCCTTGGGTCGAGCAAATCCGCGTCAACGGGCACGGAAACGACGCCTGCGTCGTGGGCTCCAAGTTTCCACGAGCCGTGCTCGACGGCGCTCCAAAGCCTGCCCTCGTACTCCACGACGGGCACGGGCGCCTTGTGCGGCCCACCCTTTTCCCGACTGCCCGCAGGAATGATCTCGGTAGGCGCCGACCACGTTTCGCCCCCGTCCTCAGACCTGCGAATGAGCAGCGCCCCGTACTCAGTGCTCGTCGACAACATGTACAAGTGGCCGCGATGGACGAAGAGCTTGCCCCAAAAGCAGGGGTCGAGCTCGGACAAGTAATGCCACGAGACGCCGCGGTCGTCCGAGTAAAAGATGAAACTCAAGTGCTGGCCGCCCTCGCGCCAGTACATGTCGTGAGATGCGACATAACGGCCGTTTGGAAGCACTGCAATGGATGGGCTCGCTGTCGATCTGCCGGAGGAATCGAACGTGAGATCCTCTGGATGATGGTAATTGACGACCGTGCCGGGCACGAAACCGGGGCGGGCGAGACGAACGGGACTCTCGCCCACGACGGCGCGATCTGTCCCTCGAATCAGCAGGATGCGAAACTCGTAGTCAATCCCGTTGGACAGGCCCTCCATCGTATGCTGGCGCGCCTTGGGGTCCGTCGAACCAGGCAAGTCGACTTCCTCGGCCTCGTCCCACCGCTCACTCCGCCGCTTCCACTGAAGCACGGGCGTGATCTCGAGGGAAGCATCCGCCAATTGCCACTCGATTTGTATGCGCTGGTTTCCAGGCGCGATCCTTACGATTTTTGCATTCGACAACGCAGGGACACTCCTCTGCTCGATGCTCAACCCGTTTAAGGCTTTTCTCCGGCGTACGTCCCGAACGCCTTCCGATTGCGGCAGCAGTCTTAGTTGGCGTTGTCTCTTGCTAGAATGGCGTCTATTTGCTCCGCAGCAGCTTCGAGCGCCGGACCCATGGCCTGCCCTTGCCATGCAATGTTTCGAAGAGCGGCGTTTACGATGCCGGTTATGTCTGCTGCCTCCTTATGCCGAAAGCGCGGCCGAACATAATTGATTGCATCGAGCGCCGTCTCAATTTCTTTGAGCGTCAAGCCCATGGCGCTTTGGAGAAATTCGACCGTGGCGGCGTCAATCTTCCCTTTGATCGGCGAAAAGTGGCCCAAGGCGTTCATGGTCATCTCCCCGCTCACTTGTGCAAGGGCTTTGAGCACGATCCACGCCTCATCGGGGTGATTGCTTGCCGAGCTGATGCCCCATCCATTTACGTTTTCATCGATGGACAGCCCTGCGCTTCCTTTCGGCGGCAGCGTGAAGCTCCAATTGATGTCCGCGGCTTGCTCAACGTAGAAGGGAAACGCGAACGTCCCCATGACGCCGTGCATCGCGCCTTTTCCTGAGGCAAAGGTCGGGCGGTGATTTGCGCGATCGGGGATCAAGTTGTCCTGCCGCCACCGGTGTACCGTTTCCAAGAGCTCTCCAGCGGAAATCGCCTCCGCGAGCAGGCTACGACTGCCGTCCTCAGACAAAATCTCTCCGCCTTCGGAGAAGTAGAGGGTCCAGAGGCGGTCCTCCAGCAGCAATCCGTAGCGCGACACGTTTTGCTGGCCGTCCATGCGTTGCAGTCGCCTCAAGGCGTCGGCGATCTCGCCTTGCCAGGTCCACGTTTCGTCCGGAAACGGCAAGCCGGACTCTTCAAAGTGATCTTCGTTGAAAAAGAGAAGGTAGGGCGCAACGCCCACGGGGAGAAGTTTCGTTGCGCCATTGTACGTGAATATATCCCATACAACAGGATTGTAGCTGCTTAAGTTCAACTCCTCGTCGCGGCTCAAGTATGGCGTGAGGTCGATCAAGAGTTCTTGGATCGCCATATTGCTGTACGGCAACGCAAAGATCACGTCGGGTCCGACGCCGCCCGCCGTTTGCGTTATGACTTGGCTATCGTAGCTCCCGCCGCTAATGGTCACTTCTATGTCGATTCCGTACTTGGCAACTTCCTCACGAACAGCTTGAATAAGTAAGCTCACGTTATCCGTGCCATGGGCCTCCCCGCCAAGCCAATGAGCGATCTTGATGGTTACATTGGCAGCGTGTGCGGGGCCATTCAAGAATAAAGTCAAGACAAGGAAAATAACGGACAGAAACACTGCTCGCCTCATGCGCTTTGCCTCCTCGGTTCAGCTTTTCAAATCTTCGGCTCCGGATTGCTCGTCGGATCAGCGATGATCCAAAACTCCGACTCGCCTTCTCATGATTGTTTGTGTATATTCCGTCACTTCCTTTTATAGGGAACACCATTCTGATCACGGAAGTATGGGCGATGGGCGGCCGCTTGCGAGGATGAAACTAAAAAGGCGCTATTCGGATGCGTGACGTTCCTGCGTCACACCTACGAACAGCGCCCCCCGAGAACATCAGTATTGAGCTTAGGCCCCGCAGCTCACGTGGAGCGCAGGGTCATAAGCTTACTCTCCGAGCAACAGGCTGACGGGTCCCCCATCCTTTAGGAGCGAGCGAATCTCCTCATAGGGGATGCGAAACTCCGGGAAACCCCACGCATACGGGTATAGATCGTAAAGTTGATAGTATAGGACGAGCGCGTCCTCGGTCAGGTAAAAATCCTGATCGGGCGAGATCCGCTCAAACTCGACGAGCGTCGGCGCGTCGTCCTCCTCGATCTTTTGGGCGACAATCTTGGAGAGCTCTTCCACGTAGTCGCCGCCCGTGAATAGGTCGGCCAGCGTGTAGATCTTGCCCGTGCGCAGGTCGCCGGTGATCGACTTCTTAAAGTGCATCGGGTGTGCCATCGACTCGTGGTAGCCGGAGTAGAGCAGCGTCACGCTGAGTAGGTCGCCCTCGTCGACGTGCACTTCGTAATCACCCCAGACGCTGCCGATGGAGCTCAATTCCCAGATCAGAAAGAGCGCCTCGCTTCGGATCCGCTTCTCCACGCTCTCCGCGCCCGGCAGGTCATACTTCCACGCATCGATTTGCGGATAACTCACCTCGATGCCGTGAGCGTGCGCCCGGAGCTTTTTGGCGTTCCAGAAGTACATGCCGGGTCGATCGGCGTCCATCAGCACATCCGAACGAACGCCCCGCAGTAGGAAGTACTCGCCAAGCGGGTAGATCGGCAGCTCCTCCCAGAAAACTTCCTGGATGCGGCCCCAGATCTCACGCTGGTCGTCGATGTCCGCGTCCGTGAGGAGTTCCTGGATCAACGCATCCCGGGCCTCCGAACGCCACCAACCAGGCCACTCGCTGGCCAAATACGGGTTTTCCATCGGGTGAACGGCCGAGGGAAAGCTCGTCACAAAGATCTCCCAGGCGTCGGGGTCGGCCCGGCGCGCCACGAGACTCGCCCAATCCATGATCTCGACGTCTACGGGTATGCCGACGGCCGCCAACTGCTCTTTGGCGGCATAGGCGATCTCGACCATCCACGGGTACTCGTAGGTCGCAAGCCAGCGCACGGGCGTGCCGTCGTACCCAGCTTCGGCCAGGATTTGTTTTGCGAGCGCCGGATCGGGGCGATTCCAGCGATCTTGGCCGGCGTCCGAGTGCCAGACCGTCCCGGCGGCGTGCAGCGAATGACTGGGCTCGTAAAAGACGCGATTGCCAAAAGCCGCCTCTAAGATCGGCTCCACGGCAAGGCTGACGCGCACGGCTTCGCGCATTCTCGGGTCGGCGAAAAGCCCCTTCGCCTTGTTAAAGATGACGCCCGCCCAGTAATACGGGCGAACGATCGCGGGATCGACGTCTTGTCGCTCGACGAGCGCCTGGTAGGCATCTGGCGATAGGTCTTCGGCAAAGTCGAAACGGCCGTCCAAGAGGCCCGCAAGCCGCTCGCGAGCGCTTGATTCGGGATGAAAGACGAGCTGGCCCACCGCGGCCGTCCGCCGTCCGCCGTACCCGCTCGCAGGCTCGCTTCTTGCGGTGTACTCGTCGAAGCGGGCGAGCCGGATCGACCCATTAGGGCGCTTTTCAACAAACTTGAACGGTCCGGTGCCGACATACTCCTCGATCGGACGGTCTGCGCCTGCTGCCACGGCGATGCGCTCAGGGTAAATCGCTGCAAACTGCAACGTGTCGGAGAGAATCGCCGGCAAGGCACTGTTGGGGCGGGAGAGGCTGATCTGGACAGCGTACTCTCCGACGGATTCGATCGACTCAACCCCTTCGAAAAACGCCTTGCCCGCCGGCGCCACCTGGCCCCAGCGCCTCAAGGATGCGACGACGTCTGCGGCCTTCATCTCGTTGCCGTCGTGAAAGCGCACGCCTCGCCGGAGGTGGATCGTCCAGTGCTTGGCGTCCTCTGAGGCCTCATAGCTTTCCGCGAGCATCGGGACGACATCGTACGCGTCGTCGAGCGTAAAGAGCGCCTCAAACACGTGCCAAGCGATGTCCCTTGTGTCGGTCGTCGAGTCCCAATGCGGGTCGAGGGATGGCGGCACGCCTCGAACGGCGACGATCAAGACGCCTGATGCGTTCCCGGCGTTTGTTTCATCCCAGCCGAGCGGCTCGACTGCTCCTTCGGCCCAGGACTGCGGCGCAAAAGTTGCGACAGCGAATAAGAGGGCAACCATCACCCACGCTGCAGCAACGCCAATCCTAAACGGCCTCATGCAGGCCTCCCCCCTCGATCCCCACATGCTCCAAACAACTCCCTTTCCCCCACGATGTCGACAAGTGGAAGTCTCCAAACACCACAGACTTACGACGTCCGGGGAAGATTTCCTATGAATCGGGAGGGTCGG
>CAYRIY010000126.1:0-9106 GCA_964424335.1 uncultured Clostridia bacterium | reverse complement strand
CCACATCTCCAATGTTGTCTGTGCGTGTGTCAGACCGGCGAAAAATAAAGCCATTGCCGCAAGGTGGAGCGAGTATACGATTGTCTTTTTCACGTTCCGGATTCGACGACGCATCATGGATCATGCCACCTTTCTCTATTTTTTGGATTTGTAACTTTTGACAAATTCATAATCAACATTAGGCGCCTTAAGGTTACTTCCTTCCAGAGAGGAATTAAATTTGGCGATTTTCCCGAAAAGTCTGCGCTGGACGACAGCGGAAAGTAGTCAGTTCGAATTGGATCGCAAAGCAAAAGCCCCTGGAAGACCCGATCCACAAAGGAACCGGTGCCAGGGGCCTAAGGCAAGGATACCCGAATGCGATATCCGAGATAAAGCGACGCGACTATTCGAACTGGAAATACAAGTATTCGATGTCTCGGAGCGGCGCCGGCCGCCCTTTAGCGATATCGTCAATGGGCCCGCCCGGGGCATATTGGTCGAAGGCAGTCATGAGGTGCATCATCAGTTGCAGTTCGCCTTGTTCGTCTTGCTTCATCGCCTTCAGCTCCGCAAACGTCGGGGGCGGCCCCGCAGCTTTTTCCATCGCCTTGTCGATCTTTCGCTTCACGTTGTGCTGCTCCACCAACTCCATGACGACGGAGGTCACGATCGTGGTCACGAAGGCCAGACTTCCAAGCACCGAGGCGCCCAAGGAAATGCCACTAAGCATGACTGCCGCTTCCCCCGCCCGAGCCGCGAAGGGAAAGACCGTAGACACGAGAGGTTCCAGTATCCCGACTGCGCCCGCGAGTCCGCCGGCTCCGCCGATCAAGGTCGAGCCCAAGCTTCCCAAACCGACAACGATGTCGGTCTTGCGGCTGCTCGGACCGCCGAGGGTGGATATGCCTAATTCTGCTTCGATCGCGGCGTTTTTCAAGTAATCGGGCATCCCTTGGCCGAAGGTGAACAGACTCCCCAAGTTAGGGGAATCCTTGAAACGCTCGTCGTTGCGCTCCACCCACGCGTAGTACGCGTCCAGCGCCCGCCTGGCGGTCATTTGCCGCTCCTTGTGCATCACGGCAGATATATGGTCCACGAACGCCCGCTCGCCCGGCGTCAAATCGCCTTCATCTTTGTCCAAAATGCTGTAAAACTCCACGAGCAAGTAGGGAAATACCTGTTCCACAATCCAGTCGTTGCCGGACTTGAGCGACTCATAGGCTCCGGCCAACGTCGTCGCACTCAGGCCCTCCCTGCTCGCAGCCAACCAATTGGCCAATGCGTTCAACAAGATCTCTTGAGATTCGTCGGGCACGCCCGCGGTGAACCCATCCAAAGCGCTATTCGCCATGACACACGGTTCATGCACGATAAACTCAGATGAGACGTGGGTTTGAATTAAGCAGCTCCGGGGAATGAAGCGACCGTCCACCCAGATTTCTGCGTCTTGTATGACTTCGTAGGTGAACTCGACATCTCGATTGTAGTAGAACCATTCACTGCCCGTTTGGGGAGGCGGCGACGGTTCAAAGGAAGTCTCAGGATCGAAGACTTCATGGCTTGGCCGATCGTTTAAGACGATGTCGAGGATCTCTTCGCGGCTAAGGGCCGGCAGCACGATTTCGTGGCCGAGACGGCTTTCGACGATGTTATAGTTGCGAAACGCCGAGCTGTCCTTGTAAAAGAGCCATTCCCAAGGCCCGGTGTACGCATCCGCCAGGCCCCACTCAAAATTTCGATGCTGGGGCAGTTGGGTGCGATCAAACAAGAAGTATGGGTCCTCGGGGTCTCCACCTCGAGCTGCGGCGGTGCACCCACCGGTGTAGTTTGGCAACCACTCGAGGCAACCTTGACGCATCATGTCGTCATGGACATCCCAGGGCGCCAAGTTGTCAAACCGCACCTTGGGATATGGTTTTCGCTCGCCCGCGTGGTACTTGATGTCGCCCACCGCCACCCACAGATCCCGCTTTTCCACACGGTAGTCGCCTTCCCAAACGTTTTCCACGAAATAGTTGTCGTTGATGAGGCGATAGCTGTCGATGAACGCGCTGTACAAACCCGCGTCAGCCCTCACGTTTGTACCTTCAGAGCGCATCTCGACATCGGTGACGACATCTTCCGCTTTGTGCCAATCGGCGAGCCCCGAAACATTCAGTTGCACCGGGGGAGGGTTGAGATCACCATAGGTGCGGCTCCCAAATGGCCGTAGGCTGATGGGGCGCTGGGTGATGGTCAGGTTTCCCGGCACGATCGTCGCCGTGAAATTCGCATTGTCCACGACAGCGCCGATCACGCCTTCATAAAACCCGACATCGGAGCGGTCCGACACCCCCCACAGTTCCATGCTCACCGTCGGCGCCAACCACGGCCTATCTGTGGGAAGGTTGGTGATACTGTAGCTGAAATCTTTGTGCGCGATTGGGTCGCCGTAACGCCGTTCGATATCGCCGACATGAACGATGATCGGACGTGGGATCACCGTCAGCGTGCCATCTTCAAACGTAATGTCGTACACCGTGTCGTCCCATCCTTCAGCGGGTAGGTTCCACGTGACGACATACTCGCCCACATCGGGCGTCGGCAAGGCGTTTAACACGATTCGTTGAGGCAAATGCACCAAGTCCCGACCTTGCCCCAGATCAGATACGACGATGGGATTGCCGATCTCGATTTGAACCGGGTCCAGATAGGTGACGGTCTTATGCCCCGCCCCCACCGTGATCGGGCGCTTCGTCACCACGAGTTCACCGACGAGCGTGATGTCGTAATTGGCGGCTTCGCCTCCCAATGCCGACGGATCCACATGGACCGCGTAGGATCCCGGGACGCTCCGGGGCGTTGCGTCGGAGCTCAAAAAATCGTTGGGATCGCCGCCAAAACCGAGGTCCGCAAGCGTGTGGCCCAATGCCAATCCACGGCCGCCCGTCCCGAGGCCAAACGTCGCGCCGGTGAAGTCATTGTCGTCGCCGTACAGGCGGATGAGATCGCTCACCGCCACGGTCAGCGGGCGAGGTCGCACTTCAAGCACTGCATCGTCGTATACGAAGTTCACATCGTAGTTTTGCAACTTCTGGGCCAAATCGTCTCGAAACTGCGACAGCGTAATGGCGTACGTGCCGACCGGCGCGTCCTCGCCAGCGCTTGTCAACGTGAAGTGGACACCGTTTTGCCAGTTGCCGTCGTCTTCAGGTCGGACCCAACCGGAGAATTGAACGTCGACGAAGCGCAACGCGCTATTGTCGTCGCCGTAGTAGCGCGACGCGCCCCCGACGGTGATCGAGAGCGGCGCGGCCGTCACGATGATGTCATCCGCTACGTACTCCAAACGATAGCGCTCGGAGCGTGCGCCATGGCCCACCACTTCATAGGTCCCCACACCCAAAAGGCCCCACTCGACCGGCGCGTACTCGCGACCGTCGGCATCGACGATGCGAAGTTGCAAATCCGCCACTTCGTCCGGGTCGATGGCGATGTCCGGGTCGGACTTGAGGTAGTATCGGATGTCAAAGGGGGTGTCGGGCGCCAGTTGTCCGTACGTGTACTTGCTTCGCGCCGCCACCTCGACAACCACGATCAAGGCGCCTGCTGCGTCGAGAAAGTAGATGACGTTGCCAGGAACGGGATCGTCCAGAAATTCGACGTTGGCGTCATGCTCCCACGACTCGAGCCCGCCCGCCAAGTAACCATCCACAGGAGAACTGGAGTAGATGCGCACCCGGCCGCTTTGAGGACCGCCGTCTCCGAACACATCGGCCCCTGCTTCGTTGATAAAGACGCCTCCACCGGTAGCGGCGACGGTGAGCACTCCGTCTGCCGAGAGGCTAGACAGCGGCCGCAAAATGACGTTGCCGCCGTCGTTCCAAATAAAGACGTCCCCACTTCCGTGAAATTCGCCGTCCACGGCCAACGAATCGTTCGACGACCGAATCACGATGTCGCCGACCGTCATCTTGCGCGATCCGTCCTCGTCCGCGGCCGAGTGGTCCAGCGCCAAGCGCAACCACTCGCCGAAGCGATTGTGGCGGTTCGATAGCCGCAGCGCATCGGGGCTTCCAAATCCGCGAATGCTCATGCCATCGCCGATGTTCAAGGCGCCCGCCATGTCGACGACCGCGCCGTCCGCCACGTCGATCTGCAGGTAGCGAAGCGTAAGCTTCGAGTCGTCATCGGACGTGACGGTGAGCGGATCAGCGCTCTTGTTTGTGATCCAAAGGTCCGGCCCTCGATCGATCAGTTCCGATAGCTCGTCGAATGGCGTCACATTCCCTTGAAACGTCACCGTCGGAGCCAAGAAACTCCAGCCCAACGACAAATTGGTGTGATTCGCATACTCAAGGTCCGAAAGGACAGCGATTTCCTTTTCGGCGCTGAGCACCACGCCTTCACCGTTCCCGACGCCCCCGATGACGAGCACGCGCCCTTCATCGCCAGCATCGGTTTCAATGGCAATGCGCTCGCCTTCGGCATACATGGTGAAGTCCCAAAGACTCCCATTGTTATACTGGCCGCCTAGCTTCACGGTGCCGTCCGAGCCGCCGGTTACCTCCAGCCGCCTAGCCATCACGACGCCTTGTTGATTGATCACCGCTTGATGCAATTGCTTTGCCGACGCCGAGGCGAGAAGGACCACGTTGTCCGAGCCTGTCGTGGCGTCAATTCTCGACGCGAGCGCAGTCTCTACGAGGGCCTCCGCCGTCGCTCGATCCACGACAAACCGCCTCGGTTGGGCGGTCCACTGATCCTCGTCCCAGTAATTGTAGCCATCCGGCACGACCGCATCCGTGAGCTGCACCCGTCCTCCGGCAGCCAAACCTATGCGCTGGCTCTTAGAGCCGATCGTGGTCAATGAGCCTTCATTGCGCACGAGCGCGGGCCCGAGCAGCACGATGTAGCCGTCATCGCCCATTGCGGCAATGCGCCCCAAGTTGACCACGTCCGCCGGAGCGTCCTCTTCTCGCATTTCAAAGACGAGCCGACCGCCGTCTTCCCATAGGCCGACCTGGCTATCTTCGCTCCAAAACGTCTTGTTGTCGCCGACATCGACGTCGAGCCACAGCGCCGAGGCGACCAAAGAACCGACGTCCACCGTCGCGTCGGGTCCGAAAATGACGCCGTGGGGGTTGACCAAAAACACCCGACCGCTCGCTTCCAGCGTTCCCATGATGTGGCTCGGATCGTCGCCCACCACCCGATTGAGCGCTGCAGCGTCGGCGCTCGGTTGGTGAAAAATCACCGCGTTGCCCTCGCCGATGGAAAAAGATTCCCAATCGATGACGACCCGATTCGTCGTTTGGTGCACTTCCAAAGCGTCGCCGTTATATTCCCAAGTCGCTGCGCCGCTTCGCAAATCGCCATCGTAGGGCAGCGTTGCCACCGCGGGCGGTGCAAGCGTGGCCACGAGGGTTACGACGAGCAAGAGCGCGATGCTCTTTTTCACGCGAAACACCCCTTCAAAAGCCTGTTTGGCTAACCGTCAAAAGGAAAAGGTCATCGATAAAGAAAGCGGCCCCGCATCCCCCGGTGCGACGATGCCCGCGGCGTCAAAGACGCTCCATCCTTGTTGCAGCCGCGCGGTCATACCGGGCACGGGCTGCCAGTCAAGCCGCAAGCCCGCCCCCGCGGCCCACCGTCCTCCCCGCCCCGTCGCGTCCCAAGGCGTCTTGTTGTACGTGACACCGCCAACGTCTACGAACCCCGTCGCGAGCCAAGCGCCAGGAAGCGGCGGCACTGACAGCGGGGGCGGGCTGTACTCAAATTGCACCGACCAGCCGTCATCGCCCGCTCCCCGGCCGACTGGGCTCGATCGCAGCTTCTGGGTCAATGAGAACTTCTCAGATGACGTCAAGTTTTTCGCCGCCCACTGGCCTGACAGCCGCACGTTTGTCGTCCCTCGTGCCAGCGGAAGTTGCCAATCGGCATCGACGCGCACCAACGCAAAAGGGCCTTCCGTCTTGGCCGTCGCGGCGTCAAGCGAGCGCTGGCCGGGCGTACCCAATGCGAGGTTGCCGACAACGACGTGCACGGCCCATCGTTTGGGCCGGTACACGGATGACCCGTCTGCCAATGTCCACGCTGCGGATCCCTTAAAGGACGTCACTTCGTGCGACGTCACGGAACCGATAAACTCATCGTGAGCGCGGCGGACCTCCACCGAAACGTCACCCTCGATTTGCGAGCCGGCGGCCATCCTCCAAGTACGGGCCAATCCGAGCCCCGCGGCGCCGTCCCACCCCGAGCCCAATCCAGCCCAGCTTCCCTCGAGCCGGTAGCCCGACCACGAAGCGTGGGCCCGAAAGTCGTAATCCAGCTTGATTCCGACGGGCGCTTGGTACGTCGCGTCGATGCGGGACGTGCTAAAGCCGTCGGTCGAAAGCGCCACGTCCATCCGATCGGCCATCCCAAATGGATTGAGCCATGCAACATCGGTCGCCAATTTGGCCTCCCGAAAAAGAGGCGGGCCGGCGGTGGCCACCGTGACGCTACCTTCCATGCGCGTCGCATCGTCGAGTTCAAATGTTACATCGGTCTGCCCAAATCGAGCCCCGGCGGCATAGAGAATGTCGGCTGTAACACCGGGAAGCGACTGTAATCGCGATGTTTTCGAATCGAGTTCGGGAACGTAAATCGGCGCGTCAGGTGCAAGATCCCGCAAGACTTTGCTTGCGACCGAATCCTTTAGGCGCGATCGGTTTTCCAAATCGATGCGGCCATACCGTCCGACGACGACGGCCATGAATACGACGCCCTCTTCCACGGTCTGCTCGGGAAAGTACGCCAACACAAAAGGGTAGCCGTGCTGAGCGTAATACGATTCGACGACCGCGGCGAGCGCGAACAAGTCTTCCATTGAAAGTACGGTGCCGGCCAGCGGTTGAAAGGCTTCGTGGAGCGGATCCATTGGTAGCAGTAAGTCTCCGCCAAATTCAAAACGGGAGAACGCAACTAAGGGTTCGGGCGTTGCAACGTCGTTGACAGGCTGGGCCGACGCACTGATCACCGGCCCCGCTGCGGCCAGGAACAGCACCACGAACGTCAGGGGAATGTGTCGATGCAATGTGCTCTTATGCCTCCGATAGCCCCGGATTTTGGCGTCCCCACTTGCCCAAGCCCCGCCCCGACGGGAACACGTTTTGTCCCCATGTTACGAAGGGCGGCCAGGTCACTCTCGCCATTTTGCTTCAAGTTCATCGCGAATTGGATTCAGCCGTACACATAAGATCAAAGGCAAGGGTCCTTCTCCCAGGCAGGAGGCTTATGTCGCCATATCGAAGCAGTTGTTCAATATCCAGTTATTGGTGTTGAGGGGAGGGGTTTCCGATGAAGCCACAAGCGGTCAAAGGGTTCACTTGGCATTGGACGCCGCAGTTGTGGAAGTGGAATCCCGCCGAGGGCCCTTGGCGCCCCGAATACGGTGGACCGAAAACCGCGGCCTACTTGGAATTGACCACGGCAGGCATGCGCCCCAAGGAGTCGTACGACTTTTGGTGTGAGTCGGTGTTTTACAACTTCGCTCCTGATCCCTGGTCTGCTTACACCGAGGATGCGTTTCACGCTGAAGTTCGCGGGTGGTGTTCGCCACGGGCCAACGTATTTACCTACGAGTCGGGGCCCGTTGCCGGCAAATCCCTCGCTCGCAAAGCCAGCCTCAGCGATGACTTGGAGATCGGCGTCATCTTTAGCGGCACACGATTTTACCAGCCACACCGCGGCCCCGACCTCGTTTCAGGCCGGGACGACTTCTTTGTGTACGATCCGAGCCGGCCGTGCCGTATTCGTTGGACGCATCACCGGGGCGTACACGCCACCGTGCGCCGATCCGTGATCGACGAAGCATTTAGCGGCCGAGTTCCCGATCCTCAAACGATCGCACAAACGCTGGCCATGTCGCCGTTGGCGCCATTTTTGCGCAGTCATCTCGTGCTGATGGCTCGCACGATGCACCGCTTGTCGGCGCCGGAACAATCGCTGCTGACCGGTCAATTGATCGACCTACTGCTGACCGCGCTGCGGGGCGCCCCAAAGGACGAGGCTTCCCAAACCGCAAGGGATCACCGAGCGCTGTTCGTCGCGGCCCAATCATACATCGACGCCCACCTCGGCGAACCGAATCTCTGCATCGACCAAGTGGCCCGCGCCGTCGGATGTTCCAGGTCCACGCTTTATCGCGCCTTCGCGGCGCAAGGGGAAACCATCTCAGGCTACATTCGAGAGCGGCGCCTCCAATGGTTTTGGCAGCTTCTACACGACGCTCCCGGCCAAACGACCATTACGGACCTCGCCCTTCGATGCGGCTTCGACAACATCGGCTATGTCAGCAAACAGTTTCGCCGCCGTTTCGGCATGAGCCCCCGAGACGCTCGGGCCGAGGCCCATTTGCCTCGGAGTTAGACCACCAGGCCCTGGTCGACAGCTCGCTCCACCGGCTCAAGGGCCGTCCCTTCACCCCACCGCCCCATCCCATTTACGAACCATTAGTAAAGCCGCGGAAGGCGCCTCCTCCCGCGGCTAAAAGCACGCAACGTAGAACGTCCACGCTTTGGCTACAAGGCCCGCAGCGGCTACATGTTCTCGATGATGAGTTGACCGAACTCCGAACACTTCACTTTGGTAGCGCCTTCCATCTGGCGAGCGAAATCGTAGGTCACCGTCTTGTTGGCGATGGTTCGCTCAAGGCCCTTGATGATCAAGTCCGCCGCCTCATTCCAGCCCAAGTGACGGAGCATCATCTCTCCGGACAAGATGACGGAGCCAGGGTTGACCATGTCTTGATCGGCGTACTTAGGCGCCGTGCCGTGCGTGGCTTCGAAGATCGCATGTCCGGTCTCGTAGTTGATGTTGCCGCCCGGGGCAATGCCGATGCCGCCGACCTGGGCCGCCAGGGCGTCGGAGATGTAGTCGCCGTTTAGGTTCATCGTTGCGATCACGTCAAACTCGTCGGACCGGGTCAAGATTTGCTGCAAGAAGATGTCGGCGATCGCATCCTTGATCAGGATCTGGCCTTCGCCCGGTTTGCCGTTGCACTCTTCCCACGAGACCACCTTGCCGGGATACTCCCTCTTGGCGAGTTCGTAGCCCCAGTCGCGGAAGGAGCCTTCCGTAAACTTCATGATGTTGCCTTTAT
>CAYRIY010000125.1:0-9195 GCA_964424335.1 uncultured Clostridia bacterium | reverse complement strand
CGGCATTTGGCGGTTGCGGCACGGGCATGGAATGGAGGTCGTGGGACGGCCTTCCTACGGGGTATGAAGGGATCTTGACCGATCAATTCGGCGTCCTTGCACTCATCGTGGACCGCTACGGCAACCCCTGATCGCCCTGGGACCCGAGGGCAAAGCCTCGGGTCCCAGGGCCGTACGGGGTCGCTGAGTCGTTCCGTTCATCCGTACACGGCGAAAAGCCCGCTATCTCGTCCCAAACACCTGCGCAAACCGCTCCTCCATCACCTGCTGCACGTTGGACAAGGCCTGATGTGGCGTCTGGTTGCCCGCAACCACGGCCGCCTCCGCCGGGCGCAGATTGCGCACGTAGTAGTCAATCCAAAGCGGCGTGCGCGGCCTTGCCTCGGGCAGTTGATCAAGCAGCGAAGCGTATGCGTCCGGCAGCGTCGGTACGATCGTCTGCAAGGCATCCCAGTTGGCGGGAAACGCCTCCGGGAACCGCTCGAACCGGCGCACTTGCGTCTTTTCCTCACCAAAGTAGCGCAGGAGCTTCAATGCCTCATCCTTGTTTGTAGCATTGTAAGGAACGCCGAGCGCCTGGCCGCCTCCCCAGGTGCCGTTTTGGCCTCCGGGGGGATGTGGCACCCTGCCTGTCGTAAACTCAACGCCCTGGTCGAGGAAGCGACCGGCCGTCGTCGTCGAGTCGGCGAGCATCGCAATCGTGCCGTTGATAAATCCATTGGGCCCCCCTGGGACCGGCGACGTGCCGCCGTAGCTTTGCCCCCACTCCTGCAGCCACTCAAACGCCCGAATGTTGTTCGGGTGCGTAGCGGTTGGCCGGAGGCTCTCATCGAGGAGCTGCCCGCCAAACGTCCAGATCCATGCAGGCGCTCCCCAGTTCGTCCCCCACGGAATAAATCCGACGCGGTCGTACGTCCCGTCATTGTTGGAATCCGTCAGCTTTTGACTCCAATCCCATAGCTCATCCAGGTCCGCCGGGTTGGCTTGATGATCGAGGCCGGCCTCTTGAAAGAGGTCGGTGCGCTTGAAGAGACCTCTAGAGGTGGTGTGGTACGGGACGGCCCACATCTTGCCGTCAAAGGTCATCTCCTCGGTGTCCGCCGGCGTAAAGCGAATTCCCTCCAAGGTGCGGGTGGCGTCGGTAAGGAGACCCTGCGCTGCAAGTTCGATCACGGTGGAGCCTTCAAGCCAGGTGAGGTCGGGTGGAGCGCCGCTTGCGATGGCCAAGATGAGTTTTTCCGTAAACTCGTCCTGTCCGCCCGGTATGAGTTCGACGGTGACGTCGATGCCCGGGTTTTCTTGCTTGTACCACTCGACGATCTCCACAAACTGTTCGTGCCGGACATCCGACTGGGACCACACGACGACCGTTTGCGCGGATGCCGAGAGCGTAAGCCCCCCGATCAGGCATACAACGAGCGCAAGAGCGAATCTTCTGAACTCCATTACACCGAAACCTCCCTTTCGCTGCATTCCGTTTAGTACCGGTTGCCAATCGAACGCATTTATCTGATATTACAGGACGAGCACGGTTTTTTCCTTCTCAAGTTATCTTGTGACCCGCACGAGCTGCTTCACATGCTTCCAGACGTCCAAGGCGCAGACTACAGCCGCTGCCAAGATACCGATCCGTATGCCGATGTTGATCCAATCGCCCACCTTATCGAGGTCAGCAACGATTTTCTCCGTCCCAAGCGTGGCCAAGCCCCCGGGAGGAATCCACGTGGCGCTGAGCATGCCAAGTAGCAAGGCCACGGACGCGCCCCCCACGACTATTTGCGCAATCCGGGTCGCCGGAGTCCACATGCGCCGATTAAGCAACACCGTGTGGAGCACGAGGCTCACCACAAGCACGACATTCCAAAATGGACGATAAAACGCGATCACATCGGTGTTGAGCATGGGAGCAAACACCCAACCCGACTCCCCGCGGTAGTAGATGCCGATCCGATCTAGAAACAGGTTCAAAACCACGAGTGCAGCCACGACAAAAAACAACTCCATAGCGCGCTCGCCTACATTGACCTTGCTTTCGTGCAGCGTCGGCTTGGGAAGTTTGCGAGGATCCCAACGCCCCCCGTTTGCAGTCGCCTTCGTCGCGCCCGGCAAGAAGCGCTCCAAGACGGCAAAGACGAGCGTGACGGATCCGACCGCACTGGAAATACCCGAAAGCAGGTCGACGAGGACACCCGAGATCATTCCGCCCACCGAGTTCGGGTCCATCGTCTGCTGCACCACGCGGCCGATTAGGACCGCTGTGGCAACTACCACCACGACGATTCCTGTCACGGCAATATAGGACGGGAATAACTCCGGGCCGATCAGGTACCGCCGCACAGGCGCATACCGCGCGGCAATCTCCTCAGGCCGACCCATTTCGTGCAACACGGCGACGATGTCATCTTCGCTCGGATCCCTTCCTTGCATGCGAGTGTCCAGTGCGTCCATGATGAGTGACCTAAGCTCCATCTCGATGTCGGCACGGGTTTTCTCCGGCAAATACCGCCCGACCGCCGATACGTACCGGTCAATCAACTCCATGTATCATACCTCCATGTCATTTAGCAAATCGTCGATCAGTCGAGTCATATGCCTCCACTCGTCGACGACCGCTCTGAGCGCCTGTCTCCCCAAGTCGCTCAACACGTAGTAGCGACGTGGCCGAGACTCTTCGATCGACCAATCACTTGTGAGAAGCC
This sequence comes from uncultured Clostridia bacterium, assembly GCA_964424335.1. GTDB lineage: Bacteria > Bacillota > Limnochordia > DTU080 > RSA5 > CAYRIY01. The sequence continues at coordinate 6,496 of CAYRIY010000125.1, read as the reverse complement.
CTTGTTGCTCCAACCGTCTAAGGAGAGGATAGAGCGTGTTTTGCTCGATCCCGATCCCCTTCTCCGCCAGCTTCTGCAAGAGCGAGTACCCGTACTGGGGCTCTTGAAGCTGGCTCAAAACACTGAGCGTCAGCGTGCCGCGGCGCAGTTCGAGCAGTAGATTCTGCATGACGTCCGACCGCGCTTCGATAGCGACCACCTCCCTGCAACAACACAATACTGTGTAGGACACAGTATTGTCAACAAGGAACTAGTGTGATCGAATCACTATTTAATGAACGCGCTGGATGCGTAAGACCTCGGCAGGAGTGTAGGTTAGATGAGCACGGCCGCCCCGGAGACTGGAGCGGCCTCTAACGATGCAGGAATTGATTTAGGAAAGTGTATCGTGCGGCGTCCAGGGGACGCTCGATGCGCTACTGTACGATCAAGACCGGCAAGTCGCTGTGGTGAACGACATAGGAGCTCACGCTCCCGAGCACCACTTCCTCCAGACGGCTTACCCCACGCCGACCAATTACGATCAGGTCGTAATTTCCGGCTTTGGCCACGTTGCAAATCTCCTCGCCACGATTTCCGACGACAAGCCGCTCGTCGACCGCCACGTTCGCGTCATCGAGCAACGCTTTGGCATCACTTAGGATCGTGCGGCCCGTCTCTTCCTGCAATTCCAAGAGCGATGAGAAGTTGACGTACCCGTAGGCGCCAACTGCCTGGTAAATGGGTTGCACGACGTGAATCAACGTGACGTGCAGGTCCGCGTCTCCGCTCAGGCTTTTCACCATTTCAACCGCTCGAGCGCTGTTTTCCGACCCGTCCACCGCAACGAGGATACGCTTGAAAGCTGCCATCATCATCGCCTCCTGACGACGTCTTGACGCTCCTCCTATCTCTATCATCGCAAATTCGTTGTCAGGCTCGGCAGGGCCGAACATCCCTTCTATATGGAGACAATCCTCGTTGTGTGGTGACAAATGTCCTTGCGCAGAACATCCAAGTCGGCGGGACGCACACACGGATTTCTCGGTTCAAAGGATTTGAAGTGTTTATTCTGTATTATCGGACCACTCAACCACAATTTGGGGGTTAGAACTGAATGAAACCGTTTTCGAAGTTGTTGCGATTCTCGTTGTCCGCTTTCGTCGTCTTGTGCACACTCGTTTTGAGCATTCCGGCTTTGGCGGTTACGCTCGTGCACTACAACTATACGGGCCACGGCGATGACCACGCCCGGTTCGTCGCAGCCCGGGCCGAGGCGTTCATGCGAGATCATCCGGACATTCAGATCGAGATCATTTCCAATGCCGGGAGCGATTACTGGGAGAAGCTGCTCACCATGGAGGCCGGAGGCGTTCCTCCCGATGTCTTGGAGCTGTACCCGGCAATGGCGCCCCCCTTCATCGAGGGCGGCGTCGTTCGGGACCTTGGGCCCTTCGTCGAGCGCGATCCTGAGATCTCTTTGGATGCCTATGTGCCTGTAACGGTCGAGGGCTTCACCTGGCACGAGACGTTGTGGGGCTTGCCCTCGAGCACCTTTCAGATCCTAACGTTTTACAATGCCGATATGTTTGATCGCTTCGGTCACGCCACTCCGGCAGAGCTAGGCAGTGACTGGACGTGGGAGCGCCTCATCGAGGTGGGCAAAGACTTTACGCTCGATCCAGACGGTGACGGAATCCCTTCACAGTGGGGCGTGCGGGCGTATGGCGACCTGTTCCGATGGTGGATCTTTGTCCACCAGGCGGGAGGCCGACTCTTCGACCGTTTCACCGATCCGACCACCGCCACGTTCACCACTGAGGAGGCCCGTCTGGGACTGCAGTTTTTCGTCGATCTCTTTCACACACACGGGATCGCGACAACGGACATCAACGCATTTTACGAAGGCAAGGTCGGTATCGACATCGTGGACGGCCCCTCATTATTTGCCATCTTGCCAAATAACGTAGGGGACACATTCCGCTGGGACATCGCAGAGCTGCCGAAGGGTCCCGACAATAACGGCACCATGGTCTTCCTCAACGGATTTCAGATTGGCGCCGGCTCGCGACACACCGAAGAAGCCTGGCTATGGCTCAAATACCTGGTTGGCGAGGAGTCGATGCGCGAGTACATTCAAACAACGGGCCGGACGCCCGCACTGAAGTCGCTGTTGCCGGAGTACGTTCGTCATCTCCCGCAACCGCCGGCGAACCTTGTCGCCGCCGGAGACGCGATCCTCAACCCGGCGACGACGACGCCGTACTTTACCGTGGCGGCGACGGAGATCCGGGGCATGGCCAACCCTCTCACGCAGCAGGCAATGGCGGGGGCCGTGTCGGTGACCGAGGTCTTGGAACAGATTCACCAGTTTGCCAACCAGCGTTTGACAGAGGCGCGCACCCGGTGATTTCGGCGCTCGCCGAATCGTTCACAAGAGCTCACTACCTGATCGTCCGGTTGCCGGAGCGCTCGGGTACAGCATCTGTAACAAGTGCATACGTGAAACGGGCCGAATGGAGGATCTCCCCATTCGGCCCGCATGTACTCAGACTAGCGACACATCACGGCACTTGCACGAGCGCGCCTAGTTTAAGAGCGCGTCCACCTGTTGCTGTATGCTTGCGAGGGCCGATTCCACCGGAGTTTCGCCGTTCCACACTTGGCCCAGCTCAGAATTGAAGATCGAGACGATCCGGTTCCACTCAGGGAAGACAGGCTCGGTTTGACCACCCGCCAACAGACCCTCGATGAAGACGTTGATGTTCTTGTCGGCCATATAGGAAGGCGGATCCTCAAAGACCCGGCGAGCGGTCTCGATCCGGGAGGGCATGACGACGCCCGCCTCAAAGATGATCTCTTGCGCCCGATCGCTCGCCAGGAATTTGAGGAACTCCCAAGCCGCGTCGGGATTCGTTGACGTGCTCAAGATGGCGTGTGTTCCCGCAACCGAACGGTTGATGCGTCCCGCTCTACCCGCCGGCATCGGGGCTATATTCCAGTCAAAATCCTCGATCTGCTCCGACATGTGGAGCATTCGCGGGAAAATGTCGACCATCATGCTATAGTATCCACTCTCAAAGGTTGCTCCTGCGGGGACCTCATTCACCCTCGGCGCCGCCCGTTCAACCAGGCTCAAATCGGCCACCCACTGAATCGCCTCGCGTCGTTGAAAATCGTTCTACGGTCCACGTCGTCCAGGATCCCGCCTCCAAACGAGCGGATGATGGGAAAGAGCGTGTGCGGAATTCTCGAGCCACTCGTCTCTAGTTGGCGACGCGTGATGAATGTCACAATCCACCAGCAAACGCATCGACAAAAGCATCGTCTCCCCTTCCGTGGCGTTAAGAGACTTCCTACCCCAAAGCGTAAGGCGTCTTGGCAGGCCGTTTACGACTCCATGATCTCCTTCGCCTGGTAGTAGTTCACAACACTAATTATAGTGGAACAACAGGCAATTGAGTTATCTGTCTGTGATGGTTTTCTAGTCGTACCTTGACGAGGTCGCTATGATCGATTCGCACCTGATTAGGATTGACAAGCCTATGGAGTGGAAGTTTTCAGTCATTATAAAAAATTAACTTTCCTTTAGGGTTGATTCGGAGGTGACACGCACAAGGAGTAGACTCCCCGCCCCCCGGCAATTTCATCAAATACGATCCAGGAGGTTATCAGACATGCTTCCTAATCCCCGAGGGTATTTGAACGTGCACACACGCGTTTTGTCTAATCCAAAGGCCTGGCTGTATGTGGCTGTGCATACCATCCTATCGTGTCTGATCGTTGCGCTTTTTGCACCGGTCCCGGCGGCCGCTCAAGTCCAAGTCATCCACCTCAGCGCCGACCACGGACTCCCTTTTCACGAATACTTACGTGAGCGAGCCGAAGCGTTTATGGCGCAACATCCCGACATCGAGATCATTGTCGAGATTGCATCAGGCAATTACACAGAGGGCGTCCAAGTGCGGATTGCGGCTGGCGTTCCGGTCAATGTGCTCGACTCGACGCACAGTTTCATGGTCTTCGCGATCCAGAACATGCTCGAAGACCTTCGTCCTCACCTCGAGCGCGACGATATCCACATCACAAGCTCCATCTTGCCCTTCGCGCTCGACGTCTTGGGACACGGTTCGAGCATCCTGGGCATCCCCAGCCAGGTCTTTTTTGTCGGCACGATTTACAACCGCACGCTGTTCGACGAAGCGGGACTTCCTCCCCTTGGAGAACTTGGAGACGACTGGTCCTGGAGATGGTTGCGGGAAGAAGCGCGCAAACTTACCCGGGACAAAAACGGCGACGGCGAGACAGACCAATACGCCGTAACGACCTCGCGATCGTTCATTCGGATGGATCCCTTTGTACACCAGGCGGGCGGCTTATTCTACGACCGGTATCTCGACCCGACCGAAAGCCGCTTCAACACTGAGCCGGTGCGGGAGGGGTTGGATTTCCTCGTCGACCTGACACAAAGCGGCGTTGCGACGAGCGCGGGTACACAGCAGTTCTTCGGCGAGCAACGGGCAGCCATAGATCTCTCTGGCACGCCCAACTACCTCACCTTCGCCAGAGACTCGCTGGACCAGTTTGAAGCGACCACGCAACCGCTCGGGCCTGTGGGCCGAGGAGGAGCGACCTACTTTGGACCGTACCACATCCTTGCCGGAGGCTCGCCCGAACAGTCCGCGGCAGCGTACAAGTGGGTCCGCTTTCTCGCTCTTGACGTCGAATCGCAGATCAAAATGATGGAGGCCACGGGTCGCCTCCCGGCCTACCTGCCGGTTCTGCAGGACTTTGCCTCCTATTTGACCTCGTACCCGGAGAGCGAAGCACTATTTCTGACGGGATTTGCACACGCTGCGACTCATCCCGACAACTTTCCGCACTACCTGACTCCGGCCGAGGGTGCAATTCAGGCGGCCTTCAATCCGGGCTTCGCCGCTGTGCTGTCCGGGGAGGAGTCCTTGAACAACTTCCTAATAAACATGCATGAGGTCGCTCAGACCGAACTCAACCGGATTCAACGACCCTCCGCGACGGAGTGATGCGACATTCGCGAGCGTTGGGAGCTGTCAGGCTTTGGCGAAACCAGGTGCGGACCTAACTGGCGCCTCAACTTAGAGCGCGTGGTCGACTGCCGGATCGGTTTCATTACAGAAGGAAACGCCTGTTGGCGCCTTAACGACGCCACGTACAAAGTGGGGCCCGGCGACGTCATCGTCGTGTTACCGGGCTCAAACCGATCAGCGCAGGCCCACGGCGCGTTCCGACACGCCGCCGTCACGTTGCGGCTGGTACGTGGCGATAACGATCTAGGTATGCAATCCGTACAGGAAATGCCCGGGTGGTTGATCCTACCCGGGCGTATCCACGTGGGCCTTGAGTCAATCGAGGAGCTCATCACTTTATTGCGGCTTGCAAATGCCGAGGCGGAGCTCAGGCGCTCGGGGTATAAAGAAATGGTGGACGCGCTTGTTCGCCAATTTCTCGTGCGCCTCTACCGCCTCGCGCAGGAACGGCAACTCGGACGCTGCGAACGATTGCAGCCGGACGGACCGGACGGCATTGCGCTTCAATCCGCGGCGTTGCATCGGGCTGTCGAGTACATCCACCTTCACCTTGACGATGCGATCCACGTTTCCAAGATCGCGGAGGTATGCGGATACTCAGAGCCCCACTTAAGGCGGCTCTTTCACGAGCACGTAGGCATGACGCCGTCCGAGTACATCGCAGCCGCACGTATTAGGCGCGCTCAACAACTCCTGCGGACGGGGCTCTTCACCATTTCGCAGGTCGCCGAGGCCGTCGGGTATTCGGATCCATTTCACTTCAGCCGCAAGTTCAAACGGGTAGTCGGCCTCTCACCACGCGCCTTCGCCAGAAAATGATCGAAACGCCACGGTTCATGTCCCGAATCGTCATGGAACCGGCGGTGTGATTTGCCCATAATCAAAAGTAGCGTCCCAAGGCGCACTCTTGTCGAAGTGTGCAAAAGCTCAAGTCCCAACGAGGTGTCAGACGCTATGGCGCGTTATGTGGTAGGTCCCGCCAGAGAACTTCCTCCGGGTACATCAAAGATCGTCAACGTCGCAGGCCGCTCGATCGGAGTCTTCAACGTGAAGGGCGAGTACTACGCTCTTAGAAACGTCTGTCCCCACCAAGCCGCGCCCCTTTGCCTGGGCGAGGTTACCGGCGCCATGATGCCGTCTCGACCGGGGGAGTTTATCTACGGCAGGGACGGCGAGATCATCCGCTGCCCGTGGCACGGGTGGGAGTTTGACATCAAGACAGGAAAATCGTTTTTTAACCCCCACCGGGTTCGCGTCCGGACCTACGAAGTGACCGTCGAGAGCGGTCAAGTGCCATGCAGAGCCGCTGAACCGGAAGACCCCAGCGTCGAGACATTCGACGTCACCGTCGAGGACGAGATGGTTATCCTGCACGTGTGACAAACGTGGGATTCACGCGCGACGATACAGCGTCGCCACAATAGATGAAACAGACAGTATTTCAAAGGAGT
>CAYRIY010000124.1:0-9374 GCA_964424335.1 uncultured Clostridia bacterium | reverse complement strand
GCCCGTCTGAGAGATCGGGCGCTTCCGTATCCGGTACGCTCGGCGATCGCCTCGATGGCATCATCAGTCGTGATGAGCAGCGACGCCGCTCGTTGAGCCCTTTGTTGGAGTGCAAAGTGACGGGGCGATTGACCGGTCGCCTGGCGAAAGAGTTTGCTGAAATAGCTGATGGACCAGCCTGTTCCTGCTGCGAGCTCGGCGATATTAGGTACAGACTCCGTCGTTTTGTACAGAGTTTGAAGTGCAGGAAGCAGGCGTTGCCAGGTGGCGCTCCCGATCTCCTCATCCAGTTCGAAGGGGTAAAGTCGCCACAGTTCAGTCAGTAGGACGAGCAGATGGCCCCTCAGGATGATCTGGTATCCAGGTTTCTTTGAATCGTACTCGTCGAGAATTCTCTGGACGAGATCCAGAAGGTATCGAGCGTGTGTCCCATTCGCCGCTTCCTTTAGACGAATGCGGGGAACGCATCGATCAGCGCCGTGGCCGGCCGCGAAAAACAGCCATACCAACTCACTTATTCCCTGTTCATCGATAATTCCATCGAAAACGCTCTCCGTGAATGCAATGGTTGCGCAGGTCAACACAGCGCCCTCAGCGGGCAGATACCTGTGAGGGACTGACGGGTTGATGAAGAGAACGTCGCCGGGGGCAAGTTCCTCAAAAACGGTCCCGTACAGATGCCCTCCGTGTCCTTCGGTGATGACTGCGATTTCGTAGAAGTCGTGGATGTGAAGGGGAGTTGGCCGGCGACAACGTGCGATTCCAGCCATGATCGACGCGCCGCTTTGGATGTACCGTTCGCGCTTTAGCATCAATACCTCAGCGTCGTGGTTGTCTGGCGGCACCTGGTGGATCATGAATTCGGTCCCCTTTCTGACAAGTTTGGACCTAGGGCGACCACTTTTGTGTGATCTATTATACCAACTAAGACGGCGAAAGCGCCCGACCCGGGCGGCCGATGTGAGGAAGTGAACATGCATTGACACAGAGCAAGTATCGAGCGGCTTTGCTGGGCTGCGGCCACATTGCTGAAAAACACGCACTAGGGTACCGGTGGGCGGACATTCCGATCGCGGCGGTCGCAGACATCGTCGAGGAGAATCGAAACAAGCTGGGCGACGCGTTTGGCATCGGCAGCTCGGGCCGGTTTGCCGATTACCGTCAATTGCTCAAGGAAGTCCAACCGGAGATCGTGAGCATTTGTACTTGGCCCCCTCTTCACGAAGAGATGGCCCTGGCGGCGGTGGAAGCGGGCGCTAAGGCGTTGGTCGTGGAGAAGCCGCTCGCGACTAGTCTCGGCGTCGCCGATCGGATCATCGAAGCGTGCAAAAATGCGGGCGTCTTGCTCGTCGTGGGCCACCAGAGGCGCTACGAGGATCACTGGATCAAAGCAAAGGAACTGGTGGCCGAAGGAGCGATCGGCGACGTCGAGCGGATTCTTTTGTCCCATGGATCGGACCTTGTTTCAAACGGCGTGCATGGGATCAACCTGAGCCTGTTTCTGACTGGCGATCCCGACGTCGAGTGGGTACTCGGACAGATCGATCGCTCGCATTTCCCTGCCGAGGAGTATCGACGTTCTGAAAACTTGGAAGCAAAGTCCGGCACGTTTGGGAAGATGCAAGCGGGGTGGTCCTACGGCCACGCCGTGGAAGACAGCGCGGCATTCTCCGCCCGATTCGCCACGGGCGTACAGCTCACGGCCGTAACCGGGCAGGTCAGGCCTGACAAGGTGTACATCACGCTTCGGGTGCTTGGCACGGAGGGCATGATGCACATCGACACGGCCAGTCGTCTCCGCCTAATCTCCTCAAAGGGCGTCGTGGATGAGCAATACGGTAAAGAGTATACGGAAGTCCCCTTTGGCAAAGAGATGCGGGACGTCGTGCGCGTGCTCGAGGGCGAGCTGGCCCAGCATCCGCTCGATGTGAGCTTCCATCGCAAGGCGCTCGAAGTCGCCATGGCGACGTACGAGTCCTCGAGGTTGCGCCGACTTGTGACCCTGCCCTTGCAGACGATGGAATCGCCGCTCGATCTGATGGTCAATTCCGAACAAATTTGACGAACGTGCGCGTCGTGCGCGTTCGCCCAAGACGCGGGCGCGCCGTCCAGGAGGTTGCCCGATGAAGGTGCCTTGGTTTAAGGATCATATGCGTCAGGTCCACATGGACTTCCACATGCCCGAATTTCCCAAGGATGCGATCAAAAACTTCGACCCCAAGCAGTTCGTCGACCACTTGGAGCACGGCCGGGTCAATATGGTCGCATTGTTTGCCAAAGATATCTTCGGCAACTCGTTCTACAATACCGCTGTCGGTCATAAGCACTCGGGGCTCGCAAAGGACTATCTCATGGAAGCGGCCGTCGAATGTCGGCGGCGCGGCATCCGGACCTTGGCCTATTACTCGCTCACATGGGACACCCGAGCGTGGAATGAAAACCATTCGTGGAGGTATATTTCCGCAAAGGGCGAGCCTTTCGCCGCTCGAGGAGCGTTCGGACTCGTCTGCATGAACACGCCCTACAAGGACGAGATGGTGATTCCCCAACTCCTTGAGATCGCCGAGTACCCGGTCGACGGCTTTTTCTTGGACGTGCCTTACCCAATCGCGCAACCATGTTTTTGCCCATCCTGCAAGCGCAAGTACGAAGTCGAACACGGGCGCGAGCTGACGCCGGAGCTGCCCAGAGAAGAGCTGGAACGGCAGTGGATGGATCTCATGGTCTGTTACATGGATGAAGTCCGGCAGCTCATCAAGGGACGAAACCCCGAGCTCGTGATCTGTACCAACACCGTAGGTCAACCACAGCTCGACCTACGGTCGAGGCAACTGACCGACATCGGCGTCTGGGAGTCGCAGCCGCGACCTGGAGACTATTTGGGGCATAGCTTCGCCGCGAGGACCGTGCGAAACGACATTCTGGACGTCCAGGTGATGACGGTCCGGTTTTACCAAGGATGGGGCGACCTCACGCTCAAGCCGCTCCCGCAGCTCACGACGGAGTTTGCCGTCATGATCGGAAACGGAGTGGCCGCTTGCGCGGGTGATCAGCAAAATGTGGACGGAACGCTCCAGCCTGCGGTGTACGACGTGTTTCGCGAGGCGTTCGGCTTTGTGGCGGAACGAGAGAACATCCTGAAGGCCGCCGAGAGCGTTCCGGGTGTCGCGGTGCTTTTGCCGGTTCCCGATCCCAAGTTGCCGTTCAACTTCGGGATGGGAAAAGAGATGTCCGCGGCCCGCGGGGCACACAAAATGCTGATCGAGAGTCACATTCAGGTCGACATGGAGTACAGCGTCCTTGCCGACGACCTCGCCCGTTACTCGACGGTCATCCTGCCCGAGCCCGCGACCTATCAGCCCGGAATGTACGACCGGCTGAGATCGTATGTCGCGGAAGGCGGGACGCTCATTGCCGTGGGGTCGTCGCTGTTGACGGAAGAAGGATTTCAACTCGAGGACGTGTTTGGTCTCAAGTACGTCGAACCCCTCAGTTTCAAGCTCGCGCACTTTAAACCGGCGCACGAGGTCGCAGGGAGCACCGCGGATATCCAATTGCAGTTTCGCGGGCAGGCATTCAAGGTCTTGCCCGAGGCAGCGGAGGAGCTTGCCGCACTCTATTTCCCCGTGACCGAGTTTCAGCCGCCAAGGCGCGCGTTTCGATCACCGTATTCTCCTTCCGCCAGTGAGCGCTCGCCCTACCCGTTCGCGACGATTTATCGGTACGGTCGGGGCAAGGCGGTGTATGTGGCCGGGTCCATCTTTGAGGTGTACTGGCAGACCAACCATCACTGGCTTCGTCAGTTTATGGAGGCCCTCATCCGGCACGTCGACCCCAAGACGCCCTTCGAGGTCGATGCGTCCGGGCTCGTCGAGGCCAATTTGATGCGGCAAGGCGAGGACTTGCTCCTCAACCTCATGCACTATTCGCTAGGACATCAGGGCGGCCAGAGCGCGATCGCGGGCATCGAGCACGTCCATGCGGTCCACGACATCCCCTGCCGGGTGCGAACGGGGCAGGTCGAGCGCGTCGTGCTGGAGCCGGAGAGTCGAGAGATTTCGTTCCAAGTTGAAGACGGCGTGTGCTCCTTCGTCGTTCCACAGGTCGAGTACTTGGCGATCGTTCGCATCGTCCGCGCAACTTCCGATTAGGAGGAAATCATCGTGTCAGTCTACCCCCTTCCGTATGAACCCAAACAACTTGCTTCCAAGGACGTCGGCATCGCCTACATCGGCTGTGGGGGCGCGGCGCGCAACCACGCGCGAGCAGCGCGCAACTTAGGGCTGCGGCTCGTCGCGTGCAGCGATCTTTCCGCGGAGGCGGCGGAGCGATTTGCCAAGTCGTTTGAGATCCCTGAGTGGTACACGGATTACAACGAAATGCTCGCGCTTTCCGATATCGACGTGGTTGAAGTCGCCATTCCCCCGTCGGGAAGGGTGGATGTCGTGCAGGCGATTGCCGAGAGCGGTCGCCACATCCATATCGAAAAGCCGTTTGCACACATGTACGAGGACGCGGTACGGATGATGGAGCTAGCGCAGAGCAACGGGGTGCGGCTGAACGTGAGTCAAAACACGCGCTATTACAAAGGCGCCCGGGCGGCGTACGAACTGGTGCGGGCGGGTGTTTTGGGCGAGCTCTTCTACCTTGAAGTGCGGATGTTCGGCAATCAGGAACGAAAGGTCGCGAAATGGTACCGAAACATCGACCACTTCATGCTGGTTGAATGGGGTTCCCATCACTTCGACGTCGCCCGATTCTGGGCGGGCCGTCCTCCCGTTCGGGTAAGTTGCATCTCTCGAAGGACGCCAAACCAGGAATACTCCAGCGATATGCTGCAATCGACGACCCTCGACTTCGGCGGCAACCTGATCGGCGTCGTGACCACGACCAACGACAGTGCCTCAGATTCATTTGACTATCCAATCAGGCTCGAGGGAACGCGCGGCGCGCTCCGTGGCTTTATGCAGGGACCCTTAGAGATTTGCACCGAGGAAGATCGCACCGAGTGGCGTCCGGTCGATCTCAGTGTCCTCGAACAGGGGCCGTCGCCGATCGAGTCGCTCCTCATCGACTTTCTGACAAGCATTGCCGATGGGTCGCCCTCTCCGCAATCCGGTGAGGACAACTTGCAAACGGTTGCGACGTATGTGGCGGCGATTCGTTCGAAAGACGAGCAAAACCGGTGGGTCGACTTGGCGGAAGTAACGGGACGGAGTGTGACACGTGGCAGATCTGAATTGGAACGCCGAGCAAGGTGAGCTTGAGTTTCAACTCGCAGAGTTAAAGGGCGTCGTGACGGCGAACGGGTCGCGCGTGCGTGTGCGCTCGCTGACGCACAAGCCGTCGCAAACGCTGATTGGCGATATCCTGATGACGCCCTACCGCGCGCTTTGCCGAAGCGGTTGGATGGGTGAGCTCCGCATCATGGGTCACACCGCTGCGCCCACCGAGACGGGTCTTCGGGTCGTTTGGCGGCCCCGCCTGGCTCACCTCGCGCAGGTCGCCATGGATGTGACGCCGCGCGAGCCCAACATCATCGACGTGGACTTCGAGGTGGTGGGGCATCAGCATTATCCAAAGTATGAGATTCTGCTCTCCAACTACTTCACGGAGCATTTTTCCGGCGGCGCCTACGTGCAGCCTCCCCCGTACGTGACCGAGCGGCCCCCGATGGGCGAATTCGTTCGACCGAACAACGAGCCGATCTACCGCGACATGTACGTGGGTTTCCCTCGCGATGAAGCGTCCGCACACATCTTGAGCGACGGCCGCTGGCAGAGCGGGCGCAACTGGACACGATTTCTTGCTGCCCGCTACTATGCGCATCCCGTTGGCGTTTACAGCCAGGTCGACGGGCCCTTGGATGCGCTCGTGATGGGGCTTAGAGACGACGTCTTCTCGGTGAGCATGGCCTACTCCGCGATCGGTGGCCTCGATCGAGTCGCCAAGCACTATTCGCTCTACCTACACCTGTTTGGAGAGGATCTCGCGCCGGGAGCGCTCTGGCGGACGCGCACGAGGTTAATCGTGGGTCCGTACGAGCGGAGCGCGGATGTGCACCAAAAGCTCCTGCAACAGTTTGAGAGTGAATCGGTCACGTTTAAACGGCGCCGGCCGGTCGATTTTGACGCTTTATACGGGTTGGAAGCGCCGCAGTAAGAGCGCCGGATCCTTGGCACACAGGCCGTTGAAAACGCTCGGCGTCGATTCAAAGTCAACATTCGAGCTTGCATGAGGAGCGTACACAATGAAGGCCGTCGTCGTACATGAGCCGCACGTCTTGGAGTTGGTGGATATCCCGCGCCCCAAGCCGGGGCCCTTCCAGGCCCTCGTTCGCATCTTGAGTTGCGGTGTTTGCGGGACCGATCGGAGCATTGTCGCGGGGAATTTCCCAATCAAGCGTTTCCCGTGCCTCTTGGGGCATGAAAGCCTGGGGCGGGTAGAGGAGGTGGGCCCCTGCGTCACGTCGCTCGCTCCAGGGGATTATGTGCTGCGGCCCTTTTGTCTCGCCCCCGGAGAGAGGCTGGGTACGTTGCACTCGCTTTGGGGCGGCTTCGCGCAGTGGGGTCTCGTATGGGACCGAGAAGCACTGTCGGCGGCTAAGAACGATTCGGACGTCCCGCGAAAGACACCTTTCGCGCCTAAACACCAAAAGCTCCCCAAAGACTTCGACCCTATCGACGGAGCGATGTTCATCACCTTCAAAGAGTGCTTCAGCTTCCTCGAGCACGCCGGGGGAGCGGACGACAAGAGGGTCGTGGTGCTCGGCACCGGACCGGTTGCGGTAGCATTCATTCAAGCGGCGCGACTCCTTGGCGCGCGATCGGTATCGGTGGTGGGGCGAAGACAGGAAGCCTTGGAGCTTTGCCTACGGGTCGGCGCTGATCGTGCGTACGACATGCGATCCGGCAACGTCGTCCGATCGGCACGGGACGGGGCGGGAGGCTCGGGAGCCGACCTGGTGGTCGATTGCACGGGCGCCCCTCAAATGATTGAGATGGGCCCGCTGCTTCTTGCCCCCGGGGGGCGGGTTGCGCTGTACGGTGTTGGCCCCGCGGCGACGGTCAAACTTCCGATTGCTTGGGGGAGCGTGCCCAACGACTTCTCCGTGCTTAGGGTGACGCCCATGGACGAAGAGGTTCATGATCGGTGTTTGGCCGCGGTGAGCGAGGGGCGTGTCGACTTGAAGGCTCCGTTGACACACGTGATGGGGCTTGGCGACATCGAGAAGGCGTTCGAACTGCTCGACCGGAGAGAAGCGGTGAAGGTCGTTGTGGACATCGGTGAAGCATAGTCGATCGGCGACGGGTGCGAGCGACTCCGGAACATTGGATGGGGTATGTGAACGATGAGAAGACCACTCGAAAATCTCCTTGTCGTTGAGTTTTGCCAATACCTCGCTGGCCCTTCCGCAGGGCTCCGTTTGGCGGATCTCGGCGCCCGTGTCATCAAGATCGAGCGGCCTTCCTCCGGCGATGCCTGCCGCTCGCTTAACCTGAAAGACCTGTGGCTGGATGGAGAGAGCCTTTCCTTTCACGCGATCAATCGCGGCAAAGAGAGTGTGGCGGTCGACCTCAAGGATGCCCGTGACCGCGATGCGGTGATTCGCCTCGTCGAGCGGGCCGACGTGCTCGTTCACAACTTCCGCCCGGGCGTCATGGAACGGCTGGGACTGGGCTACGCCGATGTCCGTGAGCTCAACCGCCGGATCGTCTACGGAGAGGTGAGCGGATATGGCCCCGTGGGTCCGTGGCGAGACCGACCCGGTCAGGATCTCCTCGTTCAATCGCGGTCGGGCCTCGTATGGCTCACGGGGAACGGAGACGATCCTCCAAGGCCGTTTGGCCTTGCGGTAGTCGATGCCTACACGGGGGCTCACCTCGTTCAAGGGCTGCTCGCCGCTCTGTTCAGGCGAGTGCGAACCGGCGAGGGCGCGCATGTGGCCGTCAGCCTCCTCGAGTCTGCGCTGGACCTACAGTTTGAAGTGTTGACCACCCATCTAAACGATGGAGGACGGTTGCCACAGCGCAGTCGCCTCAGCAACGGCCACGCGTATTTGGGCGCTCCCTACGGCATCTATGAGACTGCAGACGGCTTCATCGCCGTTTCGATGGGCGAAATCTCCCGCCTCGCCGAGTTGATCGAGTGCGAGGAGCTCCGGCGATTCGTCGAGCCGCAAGACGCATTCGCTCTTCGGGACGAGATCAAGGCGATTCTGGCGCGTCACCTGCGAACGGGGACCACGGCGTCATGGCTCGAGCGGTTGGAATCCGGGGGCTACTGGTGCTCCGAGACGTTGACATGGGAGCAGTTGATGGAAGAGGACGGATTCAAGCAACTCGACATGGTCCAGGAGGTCATCCGGTCGACGGGGAGCCGTTATCGCACCACGCGCTGTCCGATTCGCATCGATGGCCGTGTGCTCAAGTCAGGCAAAGGCTCGCCTCAAGTCGGTGAACACACCCGCCTTGTCTTCGATGGTCTACACAATGGAGATCTCGGTGGCTGGGGCGCCGGTGACGGGGGAGATGGCGTGCTGGCATCCGACGAAGGGGCAGACGTCGAGGCAGGGGGTCGGGCGCCGGGCGTGAGCGCCGAAGCGCTGCCCCTAGCAGGCATCGTCGTCTTGGATTTCAGCCAGTTCCTATCAGGTCCGAGCGCGGCGCTTCGATTGGCCGATCTCGGAGCGCGGGTGATCAAGGTTGAGCGTCCGGACGGCGGGGACATCTGCCGGCAACTGTATGCTTCCGACACCGATGTCGGCGCGGAGAGCACGCTGTTTCACGCGATCAACCGCAACAAGGAAGGCATGGCGCTCAACCTCAAAGATCCGGGCGACCTCGAGATCGCTCGGGCGTTGATTCAGCGCGC
Source organism: uncultured Clostridia bacterium (assembly GCA_964424335.1). Taxonomy (GTDB): domain Bacteria; phylum Bacillota; class Limnochordia; order DTU080; family RSA5; genus CAYRIY01. The sequence continues at coordinate 500 of CAYRIY010000124.1, read as the reverse complement.
CGACGTCCTGATCGAAAATTTCCGTCCGGGTGTAATGGAGCGCCTCGGACTAGGCTACGAGGCCGTACGCAGCATTAATCCCCACCTCATCTACGCCACGATCACCGGTTACGGTTCGGAAGGCCCGTGGCGCTCAATGCCGGGGCAAGACCTCTTGCTGCAGTCGAAGTCGGGCATCGTTTGGCTCAACGGCGAGGCTGACGACCTGCCGATGCCCATGGGACTCTCCGTAGTCGATATGTTTGCAGGTCAATACCTGGCGCAGGGAATCCTCGCTTGCTTGGCCAGGCGCGCCCGTACAGGAGCGGGCGGACGGGTGGAAGTGAGCCTGCTCGAGAGCGCGCTAGACCTCCAGTTTGAAGTCTTGACGCAGTATTTGAACGACGGTGGCCAGCCGCCCCAGCGCAGCCGGACGCACCATGCTCACGCGTACCTCGGAGCGCCGTACGGAATTTACAAAACGGCTGACGGATACCTCGCCCTTGCCATGGGCAGCGTGA
>CAYRIY010000123.1:0-9399 GCA_964424335.1 uncultured Clostridia bacterium | reverse complement strand
TAAAGGCGGTCGACATGGTCTCCGTGTTGGTTTGCGTCATGAGGGGGAGTTCGAGCTCTTCGAGGCGCTCCGGTGTCATCGGGACACAAATGAGCCCTTTGCCGTGGGAGGCCATGAAGTTTACGTGGTCCGCAGTGGCTTTTTCGGCGGCCATGACGAGGTCGCCCTCGTTCTCCCGCGACTCGTCGTCGACCACGACGACCATGCGTCCCGCTCGGATCTCCTCGATCGCTTCTTCGATCGTGTCAAAGCGAATGTTGGACATTATCGGTCCTCCTCGACGGTGTCGGCCGACGACAGGGCGGAGCGCGCTCCGCCGAGCGCTAAGAGGTCGGATGTGGAATCGGTCCGGCCAAGGAGTTTCTCCACGTACTTTGCGATCAGATCGATCTCCAGGTTCACCCGGGCGCCAATGTCCATGAGGCCCAAGGTCGTCACCTCGAGGGTATGGGGAATGAGCGCCACTTGAAACGTATCTTCGGTGACATTGAAAACCGTCAGGCTGACGCCCTCGACCGCGATCGACCCCTTTTCCACCGTGTAGCGCAGAATCTCTGGGGGCGCCGAAAACGTGTAGAGAACACTTGCTCCTTCGGGCTTTTTGTCGACGAGCGATCCGGTCCCGTCGACATGGCCTGTTACGAGGTGCCCGCCCAGACGGTCGGAGAGCCTCAGGGCAGGCTCGAGGTTAACGTACGCGCCGACGAACCGCTCTCCGATCGTGCTCTTTCGGATCGTCTCGGCGCTCACGTCCACCGAAAAGCGCTCGCTCTCCTTTTCGACGCATGTGAGGCACACGCCCGCGGTGCAGACGGAGTCTCCGACTGCGAGCGCCGGAGCGGTTTTCGGCGCCCGCACGGTGAGGCGCACGCCTTGTTCCAAATCCGATCGCCCGACAATCTCGCCAACTTCCTGCACGATTCCCGTGAACATATCGTTTTCGCCTCCCAGGCGAGCTAAGCGTCTACGCCGGGTCGTTAAGAAACGCTCTGGGGACCCGGCCGCTCAACTTAAAATCAGCTCCGAGCTGTTCAATCCGTACATCGACAAGGCGCGCCGCATCGCGCAGCGCCGCTCGGCCCGCGCCCGCCAGCGAAGTGAGCGCATCGACCCCGCCAATGAGGGTCGGCGCAATGTAGGCGCTTACTTCGTCGACGCAATCGGCGTCGTAGAACGCCCCGGCGACGGACGGGCCGCCCTCGACCAGCACACTTGTCACGTCCCGCTTTGCCAAGTGCTCAAGGAGCGCGGGCACGTGGATGCGCTCCGAGCCTGTTGGATCGACCCAGACTTGCACGCCGGCCTTTCGCAGCATGTCAAGGGGGCCCGACGCCGCGCGGCCCGTTACGGCGATAAGCGTGCGGCCCGGATCCTGGCGGACGACCTTTGCCGATACGCTCGTGCGGGCCAAACTGTCCAAAACGACGCGCAGCGGCTGGCGAGCGGGGGTGCGCCCCTTGGGACGAGCGGTGAGGAGCGGGTCGTCGGCCAGGAGCGTCCCGACGCCGACGATGATCGCATCGACCGCGCTTCTAAGCTCATGCCCGTCGTTTCGCGCCTCTTCGCCGGTGATCCACTTGCTCTCGAGGACCCGAGTCGCGACCTTGCCGTCCAGGCTCTGGGCGAGCTTGAGGTAGACGTAGGGCCTTTGTTCCTTGACCCAGGTGACAAAGGCGCGATTGAGCAGTATTGCATCCCGCTCGAGCACGCCATGCGTGACGTGGATGCCATGGCCGCGCAAGAGCTCAAATCCGCGCCCGTTCACTTTGGGATTTGGATCTTGCGTGGCTGCGACGACATGAGCAATGCCCGATTTGGCTATCGCCTCGGCGCACGGGGGCGTGCGGCCGTAATGGCTGCAAGGCTCGAGGGTTACGTACATCGTCGCGCCGCGCGCCCGCTCGCCCGCCGAGGCGAGAGCCTGGGCTTCGGCGTGCGGACGGCCCGGCCCCTCGTGCCAACCTTCAGCGATCAAATCACCGCTCGGGCTGACGATGACCGCGCCGACCATGGGATTGGGAGAGGTGGCGCCTTTTGCGCGCCGTGCTAACTCGAGCGCTCGAGCCATCCATCGATCGTGCGTTGCTTGCATCGGGATCGCAAAACCCTTTTCTTTACGAAGCGACGACTCGGGAAGGAGAGCGGACAGATCCAAAGAGGCGCAGCGCCAGCATGTCCTGATGCAAACAAAAAACCGGGGTCGCTGTTTAGACGTTACCCCGGGGAATTTGGCTGCGCAGGTAGGATGAACCGCCGATTTAGCGCGCCAGGCGCGAAACGCGCGCCTTACAGGCTGCCTGTCAAAGCGATTCATAAGGAGATAACCTTCTACCATCCGGACTTTACCGTCGGCTCTGGAATCGCACCAGATCCTGCGCCGCACAATTCACGCGCGTGCGCTCGTGGGCTTTGCTTTAAAAGCATCACCACCGGTCGGGAATTGCCGGGCACTCGTCCGGCTCACCCTGCCCCGAAGGTCGCTATTTAATTGTACATCTAGTCGTGACTAAGAATATCACGGCATTTTGGGTAAATCAAGGCGGCAAGGATTCGCGCCGAGGCTAGGCGAACGTTTCCTTGCGGAAGGCCGCAAACAGGGGAGCGTGCTTACTCGGATGTTGTTGGACATCGATCCGGTCTTGATTCGAATTGGGCCTGTTGCTATTCGTTGGTACGGCGTGTTGATGGCGTCCGCCGTCGGCCTTGGCTTTTACTACTTGCGCCGGGACGCCACGAAACTTGGCTATAGCGAAGACTTCATTTACAACCTCACATTTCTCATCGTCCTTGGCGGCATCATTGGCGCCCGCGCCGTCTACGTGTTGACGAACTTATCGTCGTACCAGGGGGCGTGGATCGACATGATCCGGATCGATCAAGGCGGGCTCTCGTTTCACGGTGGCGTGATCGGCGGCGCGATCGCAGGTGGACTGTATGCGGCTCGGCGTAAGTACTCCTTTAACGAACTGGCGGATCTCGTCGTGCCCGGGCTCGCGATCGGCATCATTCTCGTTCGCATCGCAAACCTGATCAACGGCGAAGTGCTGGGGCGCACGACGGAGCTTTGGTTTGACAGGCAGCCTGCCCAGTTGATCGGCTCGGCGGTTGGCGTCGCGCTGCTCTTGATCCACAACCGCCTTGCACGATTTCGCAGACCAGCCGGGTACTTGTTTTGGTCGTTTGTGTTTTACTACTCGCTCCTCCGGGGGCTCGTCGAAGAATCGGTGCGGGCAAATCCCCTTTACGCGTGGGGATACGTAAATGAGACCTGGGGGATCGGCTTTTTCACGCTGACGCAGCTCGTGACGCCGATCTTTATGGCGCTTGCCTGGTGGATGCGGCGCCGGGCCATCCAAGCGGACCGAACGCCGATGGGACCTAAAGTCGCCGAAGGAGCGTCCAGGTCGTGACCATCACGAGAGATTTCACCGTGGCGACCTTTGTCGTTCATCAGCGAAGTGTACTATTACTACACCATGCGAAACTGCGCATGTGGTTGCCGCCTGGAGGACACATCGAACCGGGTGAATTGCCCGACGACGCCGCAGTACGGGAGGTTTTGGAGGAGGCCGGCATCTCGGTGCGACTCGTGGGCGAGCGAGCGCTCGATGTCTCGGATCCTCGGCAGCTCATCATTCCCCGAGGCGTGCAGCTCGAGCGGATCGCACCTGGCCACGAACACATCGACTTTGTCTACTTTGCCGTGCCGACCGGTTCGCCGGAAATCCGCAAGAATGACGAGTCGACCCAGATCGGGTGGTATTCTAAGGAGGAGCTGACACGTCTCGATCTCACCGACGAGATCAGGATGTGGACCGACAAGGCCCTCACGGAGCTTAGCTTTGCTTAAGGCGCGTTGACACGACTTTTTGGCAGGATTATAATGGGGGCCAAGGCGATGATGGGGATTTGAGTAACCTTGTCGCAATTGGAGCGAGTTGGTAAACGAACGAAGCTCCATGCGCTGCCGGTCTAGAGAGGTGCGGTCCGCAGGCTGCAAGCCGCACCCTGGCGACAACAAGGCGAATTGCCCCCTTGAGCCGCGGGTCGAAAGGTAAGCCAAGGCACTTGCCGAGTAGACTGACTGCCGGGTGCGCCCGTTAAAGCGCTAGGGGCATAACGCGGGCTGGTCGATAGCCCTGCTGCCAGTATCAACCCGCGCGTGCCTTAAGGAAAAGGTGGGGGAGTCTACATATCCCCAAGCAGGGTGGAACCGCGGTGAGCATTGAGCTCCCGTCTCTGCGCGAACGCAGAGACGGGAGCTTTTTATATGTCATAAAACCTATGGGATTACTGGGGTTTGTTTCTTAGATGCGAGGAGGAGCGACATGAGCGTTTTTCAGCGCCTTAAGCGCGATATACAGGCTGTGCTCGAGCGTGACCCAGCGGCGCGCAATCTGATCGAGGTGCTCCTTTGTTACCCCGGCTTCCACGCGCTGCAAATGCACCGGATCGCCCATTTCTTGTGGCGCATGGGCCTTCGTTTGCCTGCCCGCCTCCTGGCGCACTTCAGTCGGTTTTTGACCGGAGTGGAAATTCACCCCGGCGCCAAACTAGGTCCGGGCCTCTTTATCGATCACGGCATGGGCGTCGTGATCGGCGAGACGGCGGAAGTTGGCGAAAACGTGACGATCTACCAAAGCGCCGTCCTCGGCGGCAGGGGCAAAGAAAAAGGGAAGCGCCATCCCACGATCGGAAACAATGTGGTGATCGCCGCCGGAGCCAAAATCCTCGGCTCGTTTACGGTAGGCGAAGGCGCGCGAATCGGGGCAGGAGCGGTCGTGCTCAAAGATGTACCGCCGCACTGCACCGTTGTGGGCGTGCCGGGTAGGATTGTGCGGGAGCAGGGGCGGCGGGTCGATGTCATCGACCTTGACCACGCCAACTTGCCCGACCCTGTCGAGCGGACATTTCGCACGATGGAGCGGCGCATCGAGGACCTCGAGTCCAGGATTCGCCAGTTGGAGTCCGAGGTGCAGCTTGCAAGGCACGTGACGAGCGATTGCTAGGATAGCGAAAAGGAGCCCAAAGGATGGTACCGTCGATCCAAATCTACAACACCTTGAGTCGAAAAAAAGAGCCCTTTCTCCCCCGAAGGGAAGGGGAGGCTTCCATTTACGTTTGCGGCGTGACGCCGTATGACGACGCCCATTTGGGCCATGCGAGGCCGGCGATCGTCTTCGACGTGCTGCGGCGCTTCTTTCGCCACGCTGGCTATCGCGTCACGCTGATTCAAAATTTCACCGACGTGGACGACAAGATCATTCAGCGAGCCGAGGAGCGAAACACGGATCCGCTCGAGCTTTCAGCGGAGTATTCGAGGCGGTACCTCGAGAGCATGGATCGGCTCGGTGTCGAGCGGGCCGACAACTACCCCAAAGTGAGCGAGCACATCGAGGACATTGTCGCAATGATCGAGAGCTTGATTGCAAACGGCGCCGCATACGCGAGTGGGGGCGACGTGTTCTTCCGCGTCGAGGCGTTTGAGGAGTACGGCAAGCTTTCGAGGCAAAAAAAGGACGAGCTCGTCTCAGGCGCCAGGATCGAGCCCGGCGAAGGCAAGGAGAGCCCGCTCGATTTCGCCCTGTGGAAGGCGGCCAAAGAGGGTGAGCCTGCCTGGGATAGTCCCTGGGGACCTGGGCGTCCGGGCTGGCACATCGAGTGTTCGGCGATGTCGGTCAAGTATTTGGGAAGCGGATTTGACATCCACGGCGGCGGGATCGACCTCATATTTCCGCACCATGAAAACGAGATCGCCCAGTCTGAGGCGTCGACCGGCGAACCGTTCGTTCGCTATTGGATGCACAACGGTCTTGTGAATTTCGGCGACGAAAAGATGTCCAAGTCGCTAGGCAACTTCGTCACCGTGGACGACCTACTCGAAAAGTACGATCCGGCGTTTTTGCGCTACGCCGTGCTCCAGCACCACTACCGCAGTCCGATCGAGTTTAGCGACGAGCAGATGAAGGGCATGAAGCGGGGATGGGAGCGGCTCAACCGGGCATTCGACGAGCTGTCGGCCTTTGGCCCGCCCCTGTCGATCGACGATGGGCGAACAGGCGGCGCCGACCTCAAGCTCCTCGAGATGGCGATTGCGGCAGAGGATAAGTTTCACAAGGCAATGGCCGATGATCTAAACACGCCATCGGCGATTGCGGCTTTATTTGAGTTGATTCGAGACTTTAGATCCGTCGCTTCGACCGCCGGCAAGAGCGCAAGCGAAGCGGAGCAGGTCGCTGCCCGAGTAGGCGCTGGAGTGCTGGCAAGGCTCGCAGGAGAGATACTCGGCGTGCTTCGCGAAGGCGAGGAACCCGTGGATTCAGCCGGTGACAGCCGCCTCGTCGACGCGCTCATCCGCCTCCTCGTCGAAGTGCGGGAGGAAGCGCGCCAGGCCCGCGACTTTCAGCGTGCGGACAAGATTCGCGACTCGCTCAAGGAGCTCGGGGTCGTGTTGGAGGACACGGCGGAGGGGACTCGGTGGTCGGTCCAAGGTTGATCACCGGCGGACCGCCGCTCTCTTTGGAAGAGGCGCGTGCCATGTCGCCGCTCGCCCTCGCGTACGTGGGCGATGCGATTTATGAGATCTTTGTGCGGGAGCGGGTCGCAAGGACCGGACAGCCCGTCCGAGGATTGCACAACCAGGCGGTGAAGTGGGTTTCGGCAGAAGGACAGGAAATTGTCTGGATGCACCTCAAACCCAAACTGTTGGCCGACGAAGAAGATATCGCACGCCGCGGCCGCAACGTGAAGAGCCACGCGCCGAAGCATGCAAGTGTGGCAAGCTATCGGCGAAGCACGGCGCTCGAGGCCGTCCTTGGGTACCTTTACTTGACGGGGCAGACGGAGCGCCTTGCCGAGCTCTTGCATCCGGCGCTCGAGGCTGCGGCAGCGGCCGTCGAGGGAGCGAGCGCCGAATAGAGTGACGAATCGGGCAGCGCGGATCGCAAGATGGATCTTGCTAAGACAAAGGGAGAATGAGACGTGAGTGACCGCTCAGGTTGGCTGCTCGTCGAAGGCCGGCATCCTGTCGAGGAGGCGCTCGAGTCGGGCCGCGAGGTCCGCGAGGTGCTTTTGCAAGACGGCATTAAAGAAGGAACCCTCCAACATTTCGAGCGCATCGCCAAAAAGCGCGGCGTGGCCGTGCGAAGGGTGCCTAGGGCAGAGTTTAAGAAACTAGCGAGCGGCGCGGCGCCGCAAGGCATCGCGGCTTGGGTCGAGTCGGTTCGCTATGTAAGCCTTGAGGATCTGATCAAGCGCGCGGCGAGCCCTGGGCTCATACTGATTTGCGATCGCATTGTCGATCCCCACAACTTGGGCGCCCTGATACGAAGCGCCGAAGCCTCAGGCGCGTCCGGCGTGGTCATTCCCAAAGACCGGTCGGCCGGGATCAACTCGACGGTGCTCAAGGCCTCGGCCGGCGCTGCGTGGAAACTCCCGATCGCCCAGGTGACCAACTTGACCCGCAGCATAGGACAGCTTAAAGAGGCTGGGTACTGGGTCGTGGGCGCAAGCATGGACGGCGATCGCAGCTTGTGGGATGTCGACTTTAAGTCGCCTACGGCCATCGTAATCGGCGGGGAGGAGAAAGGGATCAGCCGCCTCGTATTGGAGTCGTGCGACTTGCTTGCTCGAATCCCCATGCGCGGATCGATCGAGTCCCTCAATGCCAGTGTCGCGGGAGCGCTGTTTATGTTTGAAGCGCTTCGTCAGCGTTCGACATTGACATGACCTATGCTTCGGACGCTTTTTCGACAATCTTAGGATTGTTTCGAATCGCGGAAAAGGACTTCTAGCTGGCCAAAGGGCTGAAATGCCTTTCTTGACGCCCCTAGGACCATCGTGTATAATAGCCACAGATTCGGACGAGAAACCCCATGGCGTAGGGTTTTTTGTCGTTTTGTCCCGCATTGTAGTTTTCTGGTAACACGTTTCGACACGGTCCTCTCTTCTAAGTCCTGCTCGCGACTCGCCGGTTGACGAATGCGACCTATGCCTTCCTTGTCGCATTTACGGACAAGCGGTCGCCCGATCTGGGCGCGGCGCGCGAAGGCAACACTTTTGCCGATTCACGTTGGGGACCAGCAATAATCGCATGAGTACGACTAACGCGCGCGGAGGAGATGTGAGTGAGCGTATACGTTGACGTCAACGTGTATCGCAGTTTTGACGATCTTGGCGACGAAGAGGTTGTGGCGTTTGCCCGCGAGGGCGATGATGTCGCGCTCGAGTACTTGATTCACAAGTACAAAAACTTCGTGCGGGCCAAAGCTCGCTCGTACTTTCTCATCGGCGCAGACCGAGAGGATATCATCCAAGAGGGTATGATTGGCCTCTACAAGGCCATACGTGACTTCAAGGCGGATAAGTTGGCTTCGTTTAGAGCCTTCGCCGAGCTGTGCATCACCCGTCAAATCATCACCGCCATCAAGACCGCGACTAGGCAAAAGCACATTCCGCTCAACTCGTACGTTTCCCTCAACAAGCCGCTTTACGACGACGAATCCGACCGGACGCTCGAAGACATCCTCGCCGGCAACAAAGTGAGCGACCCTGAAGAGCTCGTGATCAGCCGCGAAGAGTTTTTGGACATCGAAAGCAAGATGAGCGAGTTCTTAAGCGAGCTCGAATGGAGCGTCCTCATGCTCTACCTCGAGGGGAAGTCGTATCAGGAGATCGCAGAGCAGCTCTCCCGGCACGTGAAGTCGATCGACAACGCCCTTCAGCGGGTGAAGCGCAAACTCGAGCGGTACCTCGAAAAGCGCGAAAGCGAAATGATGCGGTAACTGTCCGTGGCTTAAAGGCCCCGTGGCGTAAGGCTCGTGGGCATGGCCAGTGGGCGGCTTGCGGGCCAGCGGAAAAGCGGGCGCGGGCCGTCTTGACCCGATGCAAAGACCGGTGGTATACTGCATTTGCGTTTGTTTAGGCGAGCGCAAGAAGTCTTGCCAGCGTAGCTCAAATGGTAGAGCGCCTCACTTGTAATGAGATGGTTACCGGTTCGAGTCCGGTCGCTGGCTCCACACGGCGCTTTGCTCGCAATCAGAGCACATCAGGTTGACACAGCTTGGATTGCGATGTTATAATGTAATTCGTCCTCAAGCTGGGGCGTAAGCGTTTGATTACGCTCCTTTGCGTGAGAAAGTTACTTGGACGACCTAGCGCTCGGTCACTAGAGCGGGGTCAGTCTGAGTCGACCAGCGGAGGGGTACCGAAGCGGTCAAACGGGGCAGACTGTAAATCTGTTGGCGCAGCCTTCACAGGTTCGAATCCTGTCCCCTCCACCAAATGTGGACCTGGCGGCAATTCGCCGCCAGCGCTCCACGGAATGAGCGGCCGTCAGGGAACAATCAAATAGCGCCGCGGGGTGGAGCAATTGGTAGCTCGTCGGGCTCATAACCCGAA
>CAYRIY010000122.1:0-9451 GCA_964424335.1 uncultured Clostridia bacterium | reverse complement strand
ATCCATGAGCGGCGGTGGAACCCGCGGGCGCTCGAAATCGCTGGAATCTCCGACACCCTGTTGCCCGCCGTTTACAAGGGCGTCTCCCCGATTGGCGCCGTGACCAAAGAGGCGGCGGAGCGCACCGGGCTTGCGGTCGGGATTCCAGTCGTGGTCGGAGGCCACGACCACATTTGCGGCGCTGCGGCGGTCGGAGCTCTGGAGGCAGGCGCCGTGGTCGACTCCATGGGAACCGCCGAGAGCATGGTAGGCGTTGTCGACGAATTGCCGCTGGAACAGATCAAGCCAGGCGGGTACAGCTACGGGTGTCACGTGACCGGCGATCAGTACTATGTGATGGGATCGTTCAGCGCCTCGGGCGCGAGCATCGAGTGGTGGATCGAGCGGCTTTGGCTCGACCGTAGCGCAGGAAGGTACGAGTGGCTGCTGGATTTGCTGAATCAGGCCCCGGATGGCCCCACCGGCGTGCTCTACCTCCCGTACTTGCGGGGGAGCGCGCCTCCGGGCAAAGATCCCAATGCCACGGCGCTGTTTGCCGGGCTGAGCGATCAGGCAGATACTGCGACGTTGATGAAAGCAGTGCTTGAGGGGCTCGCGTGTGAAAGCCGAAGGACCCTTGAGAACATGCCCATACCCCCGTTGCGGGAGGTGATCGCCATCGGTGGTGGCACCCGCAACCCCTACCTGATGGCGATCAAGGCTGCCGTAGCCGACAGGACGTTCGTCGCCCCGCCGGTGGACGAGGCTGTGGCGCAGGGCGCGGCGCTCCAAGCGGGAGTCGCCGCAGGCGTGTACCAGAGCCTTGCCCAAGCTGCTCAGACCGTCCTGCGAGACGCAAAGCGAATCGAACCTGATGCCAAACTGGTAGAGGAGTACGACCGGTGGTATCGGGACGTCTACTTGCGGGCTGTGGATGAGCTCGCCGGGCTGCAAGAGGCGTTGAAGCAGTTCCGCGCATAACCCGCCGATAAGTGCTCGCTCAGACGAAAAACCGACGACCGTCGACGACGATGGCAAGGAGGCCGACCGTGTCACGCGCTCAGTCGATCGTGTGTAGAGGCGATCGCATCCTCATGGTTAAGCATCGAGCGGATGGCGTCGAATGGTGGTGCCTTCCGGGCGGGGGGATTCTCGAAGGCGGCATGGAGGATGGGCCAGTGTCGAGCAATAATCACAATCATCACGAAATCAATTGGGAATTCAACGATTACGGGCCCGGCTACGCAGGCATCCAGAAGCCGTGTTCGCGGCGTCTCCTGCTCGGCAAGCTCACGGTCTTCTCCGACCGGTAATGCGCCTGTAAAACGACACTTATCTCGTTGCTGTTGCTGTGAGCAACTCGTCAGATCTAGGACGAACGTTGGCTTATGAAGCGTGTTTCCTGTCGATTGGCTTGGCAAGGTAGGGACCTATGATCATGCACAGAAAGGCAAACGACCGAGTGCGAAACCGGAAGCCGACGAGTATCGATGTGGCGAGGGAAGCAGGAGTCTCACAGACGACGGTCTCCCTCATACTCAATGGTATTCGAGACGCTTCGTTCCCTCCCGAAACGATCAAACGTGTGCGCGAGGCCGCGCAACGTTTACAGTATCGACCGAATGTGGCCGCTCGTTCTGTGAGCTCGCGTAAGGCTTATGCTCTGGGACTCATTTCTCGCTGGGTCACGTCATCTCCCTTTTTTTCTCGCCCTGTGCAAGGAATGTTGCGCGTCGCCCAGGAAGCGGGGTACGCGCTGACGCTTTGCGATGTTGAAGCCGAGGCAAAGAACGCCGAAGCAACGGTAGACCGCGTCGTTGGATATTACCGTGAGGGCCGAATTGACGGGGTAATCGCGATTCTCGCTACTCTGGAGAAGATCGGTATTCCGGCTTCTGTTCTGCACCGATGCATTGACGAAAATATCCCCATAGTTTTGGTGAATGCCTATGGCAACAATCCAATGATCGATGAAATTAGGTCCGACAATTTTCATGCCGGCTACCTTGGCACACGCCACTTGCTACAACTCGGGCATCGTAGAATCGCATTCTTTTTGGAGCGCAAGAAAGGGGATCGCACCACCACAGCGGCTTCGGAGCGTTTGATGGGTTATCGTCACGCTTTACGCGAGGCAAAGATTGACCCATCAAACGAGTTGGTTATTCGGATTGATGATGCACCAGTCATTATAGACACGGGATATAACTCGTTTAAGGAATACCTTAGGAGCTGTAAATCACCCCCGAGCGCTCTTTACGCAATCAATGACAACCTCGCCCTTGGAGCGATGTATGCGGCTTTGGATCATGGATTGCGGGTTCCCGATGACCTTGCAATTGTCGGCACGGACGATTGCGACTTCAGTCGGGATGTGCGCCCGAGACTCACGAGCGTCAGACAACCCTTAGAGCTCATGGGAGAAGAATCCGTCCGCTTACTGTTGAAGCGGTTGAATCATGAGGGGCCGAGTGAGGCGGTAAAACAGTTGTTTAAATGTGAACTTGTGATTAGGGAATCCTGCGGCGCCAAGAACCTCCGAGACAGAACTGAACATCCGATCAACGCGGTGTAAGGTCAAGTCATAAGAGTGGTTGATTTGCGCCATCGTTCATGTCGAACAGGCGAATCTCGTATCGCAACTCGTCCCGGGCCGTCAACCTCAGGGGAATCACTTCGTAGCGGCCGACTCGCCCTTCAACGAGCGATCGAGCGACCTCAACCCCTTCACTGCCCCAAACACGGATTTCCAGCACGATGCCTTCTCGGGTCAGTGTAGTCCTTCCTCCGCTCGTTTGCAATTCATCTCCAGGAGCCACCAGAAGGGGGATAAACTCGGTAAACTCCCCGGGGTGCCTCACCTGAACTTCGATGCCCCAATCTTTGAAGTGAACAGATTTCTCCCCCGTCGAGGACCCCAGAGGATAGTCGATCCGCACGTCGCCATCGGCCAGATCGGCATTGCCTGTCTGAGGCTGCCACGCTTCATCACCTACCAGAAATGCGGCGCTGGCAAGATCCTTCTCGTACACGATGCTTTCGCTTGCCGCTTTCGTACCCCAGGCGGCTCTCTCGCTGTTCGTCTGAGATTGTAGAAATGCTCCGACCTGTGGATGCCAAAGTACTCCAAGCCCGAAGCGCTGCTGCGTCGACTCCGGACGTCCGACGTTGAAGGCTGCATAGTAGTCCGGCCTGCGCACATAAGTCAAGACCAGTGGACGAACTCCGTCGACCCGCTGGTGGTTGAAGCGCTCGCTCGCCATGTAGGGAAGGAGCGCTGTCGCTTCATCCCGCTCCTGCGAGCTGGGATGCCTCTGGCTGTTTTGTTGGTGCAAGAACGGATAAGGCGAGAATGCTTCGAAGCTGCCCACCTGAAGCGGAGACACCCAAGGCCAGGACCGCTCGACCTCAGACCGACGCCTTGCGAGCTCCTGCCGGCGCTCTTCGAGACTCGTGGCAAAGGCGGTTGCGAGCGGGATTGCGTCGATCATCTCCGTGTCCACGCGTGCGACGGCGCCGACGCGGCCTCTGGCTTCGATCGATCGGTTTAGCAGAAACATCGATCCGTCTGGCTCAAGCACGGCGTTGTAAGAGAGCCACTCGAACCAAAGTTTTTCTCCCTCGATAAAGTAAGTCTCGAACGCCTTGATCAATGCGTCATCGAGTCCGCCAGTTTGCAGGTAGTGCCAAGCCATGCGGGTGTTGCTCCGATGGGTGCCAAAGTTGTAGGACCAATCGACCGAGTTCCTTTCGTAGTAGTAACCGGCTGCGCTTTGAAAATCGCGCTTGGTGTCCGCGAGACGCTGATGGAGCAATGCTTCGATCTCGGGATCGGGGAAAAGCGTCAAATAGGCGAGCGCGCCCGGCCAAACGTTACCGAACTGGTTTGTGAATCTCTTCCCCTGATTGTATAAAGCCGCGTCCGTCAAAATCGCTTTAATTGCCCTTCGCTGTGCTTCCACGGCCCGCTGCAACAGAGAGTCGTCAATCGGTGGGCCCAGGTGTAGTAGGCGTAGCGCTTCCCCCATGAACTTGGTGGCGAACCCGGTCGCCGCCAAATTCCACATGTTCTCGCCGTACTCGCTGTAGCGACCGTCGTCGTTTTGCATATCGATCCAAAAGGAAAGTGCGGCTTCCAGGCGAGCGCGCAGCGGTTCTGATCCGTAATAGGGATTCCAAGGCCGCTTCGTTGTGTAGAAGTAGGCCAGGCTAAGAATGTTCTCCATCACTCGAGCGTTGTATCGCTCTTGATCGTTAGGATTTCGCCATACGGAGATGTCGATGAAGCCATCATCCTGTACGGCATTTGCCAGGAGGTGAAAATGCTTTAGGTAGTACGGCATCGCCTGATCGGACACGTGAGGTGCATACGACATAAGGAGTTCTTCGTCGGCAAAAAAATCCGGCGTCAACTCCGCAACATCCGCAGGCAGGACTCGCTCCCATGACATCATAAACCCCTCCATTTCGGCAATCGTCTGGGCATGCGCTCGGTCCACATACTCCAAGCGCAACGTGAACGGACCCGGTGGAATTTCCAACTCTATGGGAAGGATTGGCGCGTGTCGTTGCCAGTTCGCCTTAAGCAACTCGATGGACGCGTCGCCTTGCACGACGCTCAACCGCACCTGACCCGGCAGCGGCTGGGCGGGCCAGTGAAGGCGAAGCCCCAACGGATCTTTGGCGAAGAGCCGTAGATCGTCGGCGAGTTCTGTCGCCGCGCCGTGAGGATTTCGAATCAAATGCCAGACGAACTCACGCTGAAGTGAGAGCGGGGTTCCCATTTGGGTGTAGCCTGGATGGGCGTCGATAGAGATCACCTCGACGCCCGTTCCGCCGGCGCTCGGGTAAAGTCGGGCGTCGGTCGAGGCCCAGTCACGCGGCGATAGGCTGACGTTGCCGACAAACACTACGTCGCCGCGGCTCACGTTGCGCAGCGCTATTGAAACCTCGCCTTCAGGGTGGTAGGAGAGCGTCGCCTCGTACCGATCCCCTGCGAGCGGCGCCGTTGGAGCGATCTGAACGACGTTTTCGTCTCCGTCCGCATGACGTATCGCTAATTGCAACTCCCATACTTGAGTCCAGCCTAAATCGCGCCCCAGCCAGCGTAGGATTAGTCCTTTCGGCTCCACATGCGTTGCTGTGGCGGCATCTTGTGCAGTCACGAGTGCTGCGAGCCAGATCTCTTCAAGATCGCGCAATTCTCCGTGTAGTCGCAACTGTGTTTTCAGCGTCGTTGCCTCGTCCAAGGCCAAAAAAGCACCCGCATAGGGTGCGGCGATTAGCATGACAAACAGAACGACGAATACGATGATGGGGAACATGACTGCGGACTCGGCGAAAGCCGTTCGGAGCATGCAAGCGCGTTGCATGGTGTCCATTTTTAAGCCTCCCCGAACCCAAACCCAATCTCAGCTTCGACAATCAGCGATTGAATTCTGGCTCTGTCCGTTCTAGCAGGCGTATCTCGTACCGCAGTGCATCGCGAGCGGAGAGCCTCACCGGGATCACGTTATAGCGGCCGACTCGTCCTTCGATCGGCAATCGAGCGATCTCAACTTCGGCGCCCGCCGGTGTGCGGATGTCCAGTACGACGTCGCCACGGGTCAGGACAGCCCTTCCTTCTTCGATTTGGAGCTGATCCCCAGGCGCCAGCAACAAGGGTATATGCTCGGCAAACTCTCCCGAATGACGCACCTCAACGTCGATGCCTCGATCACTAAAGCGCACCGACTTCTCACCCCCGGAGGACCCCAAAGGATAGCTGATTTGCACGTCGCCGTCAGTCAGATCCCCGCTGCCTAATTGGGGTTGCAACGCTTTGTCATTCACTCGGTATGCGGCGTCGACGATACGCCTCTCGTACACGACGCTCTCGTCTGCAGCGATCGTGCCCCACGAGGCATTCGCACCGTCGGTCTGTGATTGCACGAACGCACCAGCCTCTGGATGCCACAGTATTCCGAGCCCAAAGCGCTGCTGCGTTGAAACCGGACGTCCGACGTTGAAAGCTGCGTAGTAGCCTGGCCTGCGCACATAAGTCAAGACCAATGGGCGAACTCCGTCGACCCGCTGGTGGTTGAAGCGCTCGCTCGCCAGGTAGGGAAGGAGCGCTGTCGCTTCATCCCGCTCCTGCGAGCTGGGATGCCTCTGGCTGTTTTGTTGGTGCAAGAACGGATAAGGCGAGAATGCTTCGAAGCTGCCCACCTGAAGCGGAGACACCCAAGGCCAGGACCGCTCGACCTCAGACCGACGCCTTGCGAGCTCCTGCCGGCGCTCTTCGAGACTCGTGGCAAAGGCGGTTGCGAGCGGGATTGCGTCGATCATCTCCGTGTCCACGCGTGCGACGGCGCCGACGCGGCCTCTGGCTTCGATCGATCGGTTTAGCAGAAACATCGATCCGTCTGGCTCAAGCACGGCGTTGTAAGAGAGCCACTCGAACCAAAGTTTTTCTCCCTCGATAAAGTAAGTCTCGAACGCCTTGATCAATGCGTCATCGAGTCCGCCAGTTTGCAGGTAGTGCCAAGCCATGCGGGTGTTGCTCCGATGGGTGCCAAAGTTGTAGGACCAGTCGACCGAGTTCCTTTCGTAGTAGTATCCGGCGCCGCTTTGAAAATCGCCCTTGGCGTCCGACAGACGCTGATGGAGCAACACTTCGATCTCGGGATCGGGGAAAAGCGTCAAATAGGCGAGCGCGCCCGGCCAGATGGTGCCGAACTGGTTGGTGTAACTAGTTCCATGGTCGTAAAGAGATTCGTCGGTTAGCGTGGCTATGATCGCCCTTCGTTGCGCCTGTGCGACCCGCTGCAAAAGGGCGTCGTCGATTGGCGGGCCGTGGTGAAGGAGTCGCAGCGCTTCGCCAATAAACTTGGTGGCGAATGCCGTCGCCAGATTCCATTCGCCCTTGACTACCGAACTAAAGCGACCGTCGTCGTTTTGCATATCGATCCAGAAGGAGAGCGCGGCTTCGAGGCGGGCGCGCAGGGGCTCTGATCCGTAGTACGGATTCCAAGGCCGATCCGTCGTGTAGAAGTAAGCCAGGCTGAGAATGCTCTCCATTACTCGAGCGTTGTGTGGAGCCTGATCGTTGGCATTTCGCCACACGGCTATGTCTATGAAGCCGTCCTCGCGCACAGAGTTCGCCAAGCGATGGAAGTGCGCCAAATAGAACGGCATCGCCTGATGGGACGCGTGGGGCGCATATAGCATGAGAAGTTCGTCGTCTGTAAAGTCGTCCGGCGTCAGTGCCGCAAGATTCGCCGGCGCAAGCCGTTCCCACGGCATCATAAACCCCTCCATCTCGGCAATCGTCTGGGCATACGCGCCTTCCACATACTCCAAGCGCAATGTGAACGGACCTGGTTGAAATTCTGGACTCCAAGCAACGATCGCCGTGCCCCGTTGCCAATCCGCAGTAAGCAACTCCACGTACGCCTCGTCGTTTACCGCTCCCAACCGTACGTATCCTGGCACTGGCTGTGACGGCCAGTAAAGGTGTAGCTCGAGAAGATCGCGGGCGTAGAGTCGCAGATCACGGTCAATCTCCGCAGCCGAGCCTTGTGGGTCTCCGATCAAACGCCAGAAAAACTCACGCTGAAACTCTAGCGGTATCCCACGCCTGCTGTAACCCGGTAGGGCCTCGGTGGAGATCACCTCCACCCCGGTCCCGCCTGCGCTCGGATAAAGCGGCGCATCGGTCGGTCCTAGATTAAGCGGAGGTATGGGAAAGTTGGCGGCGACAATGTTTTCATCCGTGCTGATATTGCGCAGTGTGACAGAAACTTCTCCTTCTGGATCGTAGGACAGCGTTGCCCTGTATCGAGCTCCTACCGCCGGCGCCGTCGGCACCAACTGAACTACGACTGTCTCGCTCGCCGCACGGCGAGAAACCAGTTGCAACTCCCAGACTTTAGTCCATCCCAAATCTCGCCCCAGCCAGCGTACTATCAAGCCTTCCGGCGCTTCTTTCGAGCGTGTATCGGTCAATAGGGCCGCCAGCCAGATCTCATCCTGATTGAGCGATTCCTTATGCAGGCGCAACTCCGTTACGACCGTCATCGCCTCGGTCGGTTCACTGGTAGCGACTATGCCTAGCGCCAGGAAAAATAGGGTGCAGAGCATGGCGGTGAACGATCTGATAGCGTGATACCGGTACATGGCCATTCAACTCTTGGCCTCCCATCCCAGGGTGTCGGTTTGCCTCGAGCGGCTCACGCAAAGTCGCCCGGGACAAACCGACCCGCTCATTGGGGTTTCGTCATCGATGCGCCTGCTGCAATAAGGCGTTAGCAGCTGGTTCAATCTGCCGGAAGGCCGTTGCGACTGGTAACTCTTCGTCGAGTACTGCCAAGCGTGCTTCGCCGATAAGTCCGCCGACAACTTCCAATTGGTGAAACCACAAGTGGTTGAAGGAAGCCAAAAAAGTCTCCGGTCTAGATCCCGGGGCCCACGAATTCCATCGCTCGATGAAGTCGTGGGCGAGATCGCGGTGGACCGCCAGGCGGTTCTCCGCTAAGCCAAACTGCCGGGCCCCGTCGGTCTCATATGCCAGGAACTTGACGAGTTCCCAAGCGGCGTCCTTGTTGCGCGACTCCTCGATGACCGAAAGGTTGAGTCCTTCCGCAGAAACTGCTCGTTTTACGATGCGGGGCTGAACTGCTATAGACCAAGGAAACCCATAGGCGTCGGGTCTGCCGCGCAGGTTGTTTAGCATGTGCGCTGCGATGTATACCATTCCCGCATTGCCTTGTCGAAAGCTGGCAAGTCCTCGTGTGGCTGCCTGATGTTCTGTGAAGAGTGATAGAATGAGTTCCATGGCCGCGATGTGCGGCGCTTGGGCGCCCAGGTAGCGCGTGCCGTCGTCGCTCACCCAATCTAGATCGAAGAGACCGAGCCATTCCTCGGGAGGTTGGTTGAACGTGATGCCGTATCGGTCAGGAATCCCGTCGCCACTGACGTCTTGGGTGAGCGTCCTTGCAACCGTAACAAACTCATTCCAGTCCCATCCTGGAGCTTCCCAATCGCTCGGGGGCAACGCGAGGCCGGCCTCCTCAAACATCGAAACGTTAAGGTAGATCATCCTGTTGCTTAAGGACGTAGGTAGGCTCAAGAGCGTTCCATTTCCGCTAATGCCGCGCAGCGACTTGATGAGCAGATCGGGATAGACCGCAAGATCGACTCCGTCCCGATCGATCATTGAATCGAGGGAAGCGAGGAGGCCACGGCGTCCCAGATCGACTAAGCTGTAACTATTGGTATAAACCACGTCGGGAGGCGTCCCTCCCGCCACCATCACGGTCGTTTGCTCGCGCGTATCGGGCCAACCTCGAGACATGATGTCCACTTCGATGCCCGTCCGTTCCGTAAATTGCTTGGTGAGCTCCTGTAACTCGTCAACAAACCCTCCGACGTTGCCGATCAGCGTTAATCGTTCACTGGCAGCGGCGGACGCTGAAACGATCATTCCCATTAC
>CAYRIY010000121.1:0-9470 GCA_964424335.1 uncultured Clostridia bacterium | reverse complement strand
TCGTACGGCGTGTTTCTTCGCTCGGTAGCCTGCGACTGAATGCGACTTGGTTCGTAGCGCGGCCTCGTTCCCTACCCCTCACCTCCTTCGAAATGACTTCTCAAGGGACTGTTCGTATACGAACAGCTCCTTCAGCGATCGGTTCCATCGTTCGTGGCGACGTCGTCTGTCCCACTTTGCCGCCGTCCGTCAAACCGTTCGAAAAAGGTGACCGGGTCGACGACTTCAGGGGTCCAGACGCCTTTTAATCGCTCCCGCATCAGCCTGCTCGCCTCAACGATCAAGGAGGGCTCCACCCAAATGCAGCGAAAGGCGACGAACCCTTCCTCAAGGCCACCCCGATCCTGGGCTTCGTACATGGAGTCGATGTGCCGGACGGCCTTGTCTGCGATCTCTTGAGGCTGGCTTCCGGGAGTGCAAAGGTCGTACATCCCAAGGTGCGGCACAGGCGCCCTAGCGTCGCGCACGCTGAAGTGATTGGTGAGCACACCGGTCGGCGTAGCTCGAGCATAGAGCTCGAGCGTCCTTGGACTTGGCGGCTGATAGCCGATGAAAAAGCCGGTCACGTCCATCCCAAGCCTGCGACACCACTCGCGCGCCAGTAGGGCGTTTTGCTCGTAGGGGATGCCCTCGGGAAGTTCATTTGGCATGTTGTACCCGTAGAGGCCGGGTCCCAACATGAAGTGGTCGTTTGGTGTGCGGGTCTTATACATCCAGCGGAAAAGGTCGGGCAACAGCTCGGTCATGACGGGCGTGAAGCTCCAGCCGAGGGGGATTTCACCCCGTTTGGGATCGGCCCAGTTGACCGGCAAAATGTTGTAGACGGCCCCGATATCGCAGTAATCCCCCATGTAAAAGAGGATGTTGAGCCGCGGGAATGGCTTTGGCGCGCCGCCTGACGGGACCGCGGGCGACGTTGTCGCTGCCGG
Organism: uncultured Clostridia bacterium; assembly: GCA_964424335.1. Lineage (GTDB taxonomy): Bacteria > Bacillota > Limnochordia > DTU080 > RSA5 > CAYRIY01. The sequence goes on along the minus strand of CAYRIY010000121.1, from coordinate 8,541 downwards.
CACCTGGGCGACACCACGCCCCGAGGCCGCTGCGCCCAAACCCGGGCCCGAAACGCCCTCAAAGGGTGGCGCATGCCTGTAAAGCGAGAGGTTGGCGGTAAACCCCTGGTAGATGTCGACAACCAGATGGCCGTTGTAGGGCGTGACGATTTTGGTCAGCTCCCATTCGGTGGGAACCGGGCCGTGGCCCCCGTTCACGCCCTGGTGATCCGTGTACTTTTCGGCCCACGGCGGAAAGCCGAAGACGCGAATGGGCTCTTTCCCTTGCGTCCGAGCGTACGCGCTATTTAGCACCTCATCGAGTACCATCCGATCCGTTCCCAGAGGCTGATCGGGATCGTCGATCGGGGTCTCGTCCGCCCAGACGCTGACGTCGACCACAAAGGCGCTTTCGCTGATGAAGTAGTCGCGCAAAGCGATCCAATGGCCGTGATGCGCCTTGCTGCTCCTGGCGTAGGCGTCCTGATAGTATCCGATCAAGTCGGCTCGGCATCGCCCGGTGTCCAGGTACATCTCTTTGCTCCACAGATAGGCGTCGCATTTGGCGCTGCCCGTACTTGGCCGATCAATGTCGGGGATCTTGCCGCTGCCTTTAAAGAGGCCGACCAACGACCGCTTTACGTCCAGCTTGAGCTCCTCTGTAAGCGTCTGAAATAATGTCGGGCGTTCGCTGTCTCGCTCGGCAAAGCGCACAGGCAAAAGACCTTCGACCCCGGCAACGGTAGTCGCAACGTTCGCCGTGGCTTCAACCTCGTCGTCCCAGAGAACGAGGCCCGGGATCTCATCCCGGTACGCCTCGACCAGCTCCTCGAGGGAATCGACCGGCGTCAACCGGACATGTTCCAGCCAGTCGCCCTCTCCTTGGCTGCATTCCAGCACCATGCGATCGATGTTGCCGTCAAATCCCCTGGGAGGCGCAAACTTTGCCCAGTTGCCATACGGCATCCCGTAGATGAGGATGCGCGGCTGCTTCTTGTTGACCAATCCCTGGAGCGAGACCGCCGTGTAGGCGATGTCGTATCGCTCGTGAATCGAAAGATCCCCCTCCCACAGGGGCCGCAAGTCCAGCACGTGAAGGCGGCTTGTCCCAACGGCCCCGCTCGTATTACTCATGAGCCGTTTCCTCCTTGGCGGGATAGATTTTGAGAATCTGCGACGGACGAAGCAGTTCGTTGGCAGGGGCGCCGCCTTTGTACGTGTTAAACCCTACTTGCGCTTCGACCGACGGGGCGATCTCCAGCTCCGCGCCGCCGCGCAGCCGGTTGCCGACGACGATGACCGACTCTGCTCCCTCGCCGGCCTTGATCTGCTTTTTGCCTGCGTCGTGGAAGTCACAACCGTTCACGATCAGGCTGCCGCCGTCGAGTCGGATGGCCGGCTCCCCTTTGTCTTCACGGTCCCAGGCGGTAAAGTGACACCCGGTAAAGGTCGTGGTGGCCGGCCCCTCGAGGACGGCGTGAGCCCCGGTGTCTTCGATGCCCCAAAACCCGCATGACGTAAACTTGACCGGGCCGGCATTCTCCGGATCAACCTCGATGCCCGCCATAAACTGGCTGTTTGAAAAGGAGACGCCGGAATGCTCCTGCGTTTGCTCGACGCGCACCGCCACGGGACCAAGATCCGCCCCGCAGTGTGTAAGCAAGGCGTTACCCGGTCCATTCTCTCCGGCGAAAAAGCGAAAGCCGACGCCGTAGAAGATCGCAAAGCAGTTGGTCATGTACTCCCAATCGCACCGCCCGATCTCAAAGGCGACGCCATGTTCGCGCATAAACTCCCAAACGGGCCGCTTTTGCGACCAAAAGGGCCAGAGGTGGACGTTTTCGATCTTGCCGATGTCAAAGCAGTTGTCGAGCAAGATCCCGCGATAGAGCGGCTGCGCGTTGAGGTTGCGAATGTGGTGGCGGGGCGCGGATGTGGACAAGTCGATCGCCTGAAAGGGGTTGGTAAGCAGCATGTCCAGCACGCCGGCGTTCGTGCCGCGCACCTTGATGGTCCACGGATACGGGACGACTTTTTCTTCCGATTGAAGGGGGTAGTGCACGGCAAGCCCCCGCACGGAGCTGTTCTCCCCCAGGGTGATCAATGCCGGACCGTCATCGTTGCCATGGCCTGCCTCCGCCAGCAGGACGCTTCCCCGCTCGAGGTTGGTCGTGTGCGCCGTCTGCATGGGGCCGATCAGCCCCACTTGCTCGGGCACCTCCAAAGGCGATCGGATCCGGTACTTGCCAGGGGGAACATAGACCGTCCCGCCCGTCTTGGCCATGGCATCCAAGGCCCGCTGAAAAGCGTCACGGTCGTCGGTCGTGCCGTCACCCCGGGCGCCGTAGTCGCGTACGTTCGCATCCATGAGGAGCGAGCGTCCCTCTTCGTTTGAAGCCTGATACATTGTCGCTTACCTCCCGCATCCAAGTTGCAAATCGCGCCTAACCGCCCATCCACAGCTAATCGGAGTGTGCAAGCCGAACGAGCGTCATCAGCGTGCGAAGATCCACGATTTCCACATTTTCCTCGCCCAATTCACGGGCGATCCCGTCGGCCACACGGCGATGCCAGTCGGCGCTCTTGAGGATCGTGCGAAACACGTAAAACCGCGGCCGATCGAGCGGCTCTCGCATGGAAAGAGCTGCGATGCGAACCGCTTCGTCGACACTGCCGACGAGATCGTGCGTCATGCGGATCGTCGGCACGCCTTCGTATACACCAAGGCCAAAGTCTCGCTGAAAGACGATTCCATCCCCGGAAAACTCCCCGTAGCGGCGGAGTCCTTCACGCCCCATCGGCCGAGCCGAACCGGTGATCAAGAACCCTGTGACAGAAAGGTCCCACCGCCCAAAGTAATCGACGTTGTGCCGGGTCCACGCGTCCCACCCCGAAGGCAGGTCGCTGAGCGGCCGCGGCGGCTCGAGCATCCCGGGATTGAGGTAGCCCGCCCCGTTGTCACCGGAGACGAAGACGTCGTTGGGGGTTCGAGTTTTGCGGGTGTAGACAAGCCCCGGCGCAAAGCGATCGGCGAGGTTGGGGTTGAACGCCCACGAAAGCGGGATTTCTCCACGGGCGGGGTCGTCCCAAAGGCTCGGAATGACCTGATAGAGCCATGCCGGCGAGTCGTAGTCGCCGACGTAGAATGCGTAGTACCGCTTGGGCGCCACCTGGCCACTATCGTCGATATACCCCAGCTCCTTCAGGTCGGCCGGCGTGGCCATGGGGTTTTGCGGATAGAAATCCTCCAGCGGATAGTGTTGAAACACGGAGGCGTTGGCCATGGCCCCGATGCCGGATGGGTCGTAGGCGTCCGCCTCGACGTAGCCGTTGAACGCGGAAGCGATCCGGATCAGCTCCCACTCTGACGGCACGGGATCGTGGCGGCTATTGGGATCGACGGCGGTGGTGTATTTCCAGGCCCAAGGCACAAAGCCGAGGACTTTGATCATCTCGCCGTTCGCTCGTTCGTTCGCTGTGCGCAGGATCTTTAGGAGCACATCGCGATCGGTCCCAAGCGGCTGCTGCGGATCGTCGTTGGGGGCTTCGTCCGCCCACGGGGAGAGGTCAAAGACAAACGCCTTGTGACTGACGAGGTAATCCCGGTTGGTAAGCGCGTGAGACCATTCGGCGCCGGGGGACCGCAAGTAAAACGAGTCGAGGAAATAGCCGAGCAGGAGGGGATTGGCCTTTCCGGATTCGAGGTAATGAGCAAGCGCCCAGAGGTAAGCATCCGCTTTGGCGCTGCCGCTCGTTGCAAGGTCCGTGCCGGGAATGCTGCCTTGACCGGTAAAAAGCGAGGATCCGTCCGGCATGACCAGCCACCGCTTGACCGGCAGCTTGGGGCCGTGTGCGACGACGTTTTGCCAGAGGCTCCCCACGCTTTGGCTCCAGGGTACGGGTAGGAGATTTTCTATTCCAGCGACCGTCGTCGCGACGTTGGTCGTGGCAGGGACGTTTGGATCGTAGGCCACGACGCCGCGAAAGTCATCCGCAAAGTAGGAGATAAGATCAAGGAGCTTGTCGGTCCGGACGATCTCGTAGTGCGCGAGCCACTCCCCGTCGGTCCGCAGATTTTGGAGCCAGTATTCGTCGACATTGCGGCGCTGGCCGTCTCGTTCGTGAATGTAGCTCAAGTAAAGCCTTGGCCGCTCACGGTTGACGATGCCCTGCAGGGCCGTGACAAAGAGCGTATGAGCGTACGGATCTAGGCCGTGATGATTTGTGAGCTCGTAGACGATCAACTTCGCCTGAGCCGCTTCGCCCAATTCGCCGCCAGCGGTAACCTGGACCCGCCGAACCCCTGTGTGACCAAGGTGGATCCCTTCCGCTCCCGGCAGCGTCAGGTCGACCTCGTAACTCCCGGGCTCACTTGGCGCATCGAGTTGGACGGGGATCGTCAAAGTCTCGTCCTTTAAGTCACGAAGGGGGATACGAATAAGGGGCCCGCCTGGCTCGTCACTCGCCCCCGCCACGGGAGCGCCCGATCGGCGCAACGTGAGTTCGAGCGCTGCTTGCTCCAGTGCGGACTCCCATTCAGCCGGCCCCAGATCCAAGGCAGCATTGAGCTGAACGAGCCCTTGCAACGTTTGGCCTAGTTGAAGCAGGGGGCCCACCGCTGCCTCGATCTGCCCGTATTCAAGGCGCAAGGTCCGCCCAAAAAGTTCGACCTGGCCCGCCTCGGTCGCGTAGGTAAGGATGAGGCGGGATTGTCCGACCGGAATCGCATCCTGCGGCACATGGATCAGGCTCTCTCCAGGCGTCCAACGAAGGTCCGCCAACGTCCGACTTTCGCCTTGTGCGTCTCCTTGGACGCCCAATATAAACCGACCGGAAACCCGCTCTTTCGGCCAGCGAATTCGGACGGCAAGGCGGTCTTTGATCCCGATCCTCCTGCCTGCCTCGACGGCCCAGCCATCCCCTTCAGCGCGAAGGAGCCTGACGTCGAAATCGCTCGTTAGCGCGAGCGGAGGCCCAAGCAAGCGATAACCCGAATTCGCACGAAACTCTCGTACATCAAACCGCCACGATCCGTCCTCAGGGGCATCGGCGCCGACGCGCGCCGCCCCGGTGAACGGATAGAGAGTATCCCACCCACCGACTAGGGGGAGTGTCGCCGCGAACACGTGCGCGCCGCCATCGCCCTCCACGAGGATCGACACCGTCATGGCCTCGGGATCATGCGAGACGGAGGCCCGGTAGGTCCGCCCAAATTCGAGCCGGAACACGCCCAGATCGACGTACTCCGTCGCAGGCTCCCCGTCTGCGATCGCATTTTCGCCGTCGACCAAGGAGGCAGGGAGAATTCCGGCTCGAGCCCGCAGCCGCAGCGTCCACGAGGAGAACCAACTCGAGTGATCTCCCTCCCACGTCAGAGCAATGATTTCGGGCGTACCATCCTCGGCTCCGCCAAATCCCGCAATCCACAGGACATCCACGCCTTCGAGCTTCTGGCCGGGCCAGAACACGAAACGAGTCGTGATGGTCTGCGGCCCTTTAGGGCTCCAGGCGGCATCCGCAACGAACGGCAGAGCGCTTTGACCTCCTTGTGCCGAGCCCGCCGCATGGGCCCGGTGTCCATCCGGGGCCCCGAGCAACACGAGGACGATGACGAGCATCCACGCCCCCAAAGCGCCAGTCCTTGCTCTTAGCGCCCGATATGCATTCACTGAGGTCCCTCCTTGGCGCTTAATATCTTTTGACCCATCAAACTATCTGTGATTTATAAATCAAAAGTCCCAAGCTCTCATCACCGACGATGCACTACCCGACCCTACGAACCGCTTTGCGGCGCGCCCCACCCAAAGCGGGAACGGTATCCGAGCAGTTTGTAAGCTTTTTCATTGGAGAAAACTGAGCGTCGACCGTCAAGGCGCGCTTCATCCCGAGGCACGTCGGGAAACGCCGAGCGCACGAGATCCAGCGTAAGCTCTTCGGCGATCGTGTCTGCCGCAGTCACGATGAACGCTTCGTGCCCGAGCTTACCCGGGTGCTCCGCCGCCAATCGCACAAACCGTGCGATGTCGCGCACGTCGCAGTAGGCCCACAGATGCCGCCCGGCGGCTGTGTCGCGATTTTGTTGCAACCTCTCAAACTCACGAGTGTACGTAGTGGGGTACGTGATCCAAGGCGGGCGCACGCAGATGGTATCCATGCCGGTCTTGCGGGTGAACGCCTTGCATGCCTCTTCCCCAACGATTTTTGAAAGCCCGTAGCAGTCCTCGGCCAGCAGCGGGTGCTCCTCGTCCACGGGTAGGTAGCGCGGCAATGGAGGCGTATCGGCCCAGGCAAAACCGTAAGCGGATATGCTGGAAGCAAAGATCGTCCGCCGCACGTCACAAAGGGAGGCAGCCTCCAAGACGTGATACGTGCTGAGCACGTTGTTTTCAAATAGCTCGTGATTGGCGATACCGCCGGGAGCGGGAATGGCGCCGAAGTGTACGACGACCTCGGGTCGGAACCTCTCGATGACGTCTTTTGTCTCAGCAAACGAGCGAAGGTCGACCTGGACAAAATGCGCCTTGAGATCCCCTTTGGGAGCCGAACGATCGACGGCGACGACGTTGTGATCAGATCGGAGGAGTTCATCGATGAGCCACGGGCCTACACCGCCAGCTGCGCCCGTCACAAGCAGCTTCATGCTCACACCATCCCTCAATGGTCGCTCTGTGTCTTACTCTGATCGCCCGCTGCGCTGCGCCAAGTAGTCGAGGATGTAGCGCTTGCCGCGCTGAATGTGGCGGCCCATGGCATCCTCGGCGCCCGCCACGTCGTGCTTGCGCACCGCGTCGAGGATCGCCTGGTGATCGTCGACCTCGGATCGACTGTCGGGCGGACGGTAGCCGCTTCGCTCAAGGCCGGAGCGCGCCAACGTCAACAGGTCGTTGAGGTTGGCCATGCTCTCTTTTAGCCAGCGGTTTCCGGACTTTGTGATAAAAAACATGTGAAACCGGGTATTGGCATGATTGCGCGCCACAAACTCTTCACGTCGTACCGTCTTGAAAAACTCGACGCCAAGCGCCTGCATCCGCTCGAGCTCGTCGGCCTCAAACTTTCCCACCGATTGCCTGACCGCGAGCCGCTCGAGGGCCTCTCGCAGCTCGTATAGGTTTTCGATGTCGACGTCCGAGAGATTCCTGACGTACGTGCCGCTGCGACCCATGCTGATGACAAGATCGGCGCCGGCGAGTTTGTTGAGCGCTTCCCGCACCGGTGTGATGCTCGTCTCCAGCATTTGGGCCAGGGCCGGCTCAAGAAGCCGCGTCCCTTGCGGAATCTCCCCGAGGATGATCCGACGGCGCAGCTCATGGTAAATCTGGTCTTTAAGGCTCTTGCGCTGAAGGGGCTCGGAAGGGCCGAGCGCCTCTTGGTCCCACACCATGGCCACATTCCCCCGATTTGAAAAGCGTCATAGGCGCGCTCCGTTAGATGCTGTTCACGGCGTGGAGCAGGGCCTGCATGTAGCCGACGGCGTGGGCGCGCCCCCGGTGGCACCAATCGGTGTCGCCCACCAGACGAGGTACGTGATCAGGAATCATAAAGCCGTCAAAACCAACGTCTTTGAGCGCCTTCATGACTTGGAACATGTCGCAATTGCCTTCGCCGAGAAAGCACTCCCGAAACTTCGGCACCGTTCCCTGAACGTCGCGGAAATGAACGTAAAAGATCTTTCCCCGCTCGCCGAAGTAGCGGATTGCAGCGACCGTGCCGCCCTCAATGCCCATCTCCGACCAGCAGCCGTTGCAAAAGTCGAGTCCGTGCATCGGACTGTCGCCAATCTCCATGGCCCTCTTAAAGCCCTCAAGACTGCTGAATAGCCGGGGGACTCCCCCTAGCTCCCCGACAGGCGGATCGTCCGGGTGGAGCGCAAGTTTGACGCCGACCTCCTCGGCTACCGGTAGGATGCGGCTCATGTAATACTCGTAGGCGTCCCACATCTCTTCCTCGGTAAACCGTCGTCCGTGCGAAAGGGGCGCCTTTTCCACCAAAGAGAAGTCAAAGCCGGTCACGTGCGCGCCGCCGCGCCCGGGCGCCTTCCACGACGTACGCCACACGCCGTTTGGCATCCAGTGGTACCCAAGGATCGGGATGCCCGCACTGCCCATGTTGCGAATGGTCGTAGCCATGTGTTCGATCTGTTCGTCCCGACCGGGAAGTCCGAGCATGACCTTATCGTAAAAGTGAAACGGGACGTTTTCGATGCTCGCGAGGCGCAGACCGACATCTTCAAATCGCGTCCTCAATGCGACGAGATCCTTGTACTCCCAATGGGTCTGGCCGGGCAACTCCGGCGAACCCCCGGCGGCATTGATGACGCAGTCCTCCACTCCGAGCTGTTTGATAAACTGAAGGCGCTCATCCGTTACCTGGTTGAATTGCCCTAAACCGATGCGCATCGTTGCCACCCAACTCCACCCCGCCGTCATAATTACCCACACACTAAAGGCGCCGCGAATTCCTTACAGGTCACCTTTCCTAAATTGACTGTGATTTATAAATGACAATTTGCACACTCCATCCCCTGATTCCTTCTTAAACTTCGAAATGTGGCCAGGCCAGGCG
>CAYRIY010000120.1:0-9635 GCA_964424335.1 uncultured Clostridia bacterium | reverse complement strand
ACTAGTACTCCGATTCGTCCCCGTCCGGGTCGCCGTCGGGATCGTCGTCCTCGTCGACATCGGTCTCGACGTCGATTTCGACATCGCCTTGACCGTCCTCAGTGTCTTCGCCGTACCCGTCGTCTCCGACGTAAAAGTCGTCTGCTTCGTATTCGTGCTCTCCGTACTCTTCGACATCGACATCGTGGTCGACGTTTTCTTCGTCCACAGGCGGGCTTGGAGAGATTGTTGGATCAAACAGCGCGTGGTCGTTCGGGTCAGGCGGATCGACGGGCACTGACACCAAATCCCCAGGAATATTGGAGCCCAATTCCTGGCGCAGGCGCTCGGTGAAGGCAAAGAACGCATTGGCCTCCTCCGCCTTGCTTCGGCGAAACGTAGGCTGCACGGACGGCCATGCGAAAAATTGGGGCTGAGCTGAACGAGCTGAATCGTTATGTTGCTCGACGCGGGCTTGACCGGGCTGGGCGGGCTCGAGGCTCTGCCGTGCGCCCATGTCCTCGGCAGCCGCTTCGATGTCACTGTTTGCAGCCGCAATGTCCGCATCGACCGCGGCCTGTGCATCGATATTCAGCTCGGCTTCCGGTAGGTCGGCGTCTGCCTCTATGCCTGTCTCGATTCCCGTTTCCATGTCCGCAAGGCCTGGTTCAAAGCCTTGTTCAAGCTCCCGTTCGGCGGCATCGTTCTGCTTTTGGTCTGCTTTTTGCCGCTTGTCGGCGCGGCGATTGCCATTTGCCATGGCGTGATGACCTCCTTTTCGTGGGAGTTCCTCTCGCTGTTATCTTGTCCGAATGTTGGGAGAAACATGAGGGAGGAGGCAAGTTGGGAGCAGGTTAAGCGAGGCGCCCGTCTTTAAGGCGGATGATCCGGTGCGCCCGGCTTGCGACGTCCAAGTCGTGCGTTGCGATCAGGAAGGCCGCCCCAAGTTGGGTGTTGAGGTCGAGCATGAGGTTGATGATTGCCTCGCCTGTGGCGGAATCGAGTTCGCCCGTTGGCTCATCGGCGAGGACGATGCGAGGCCGATTGATCAAAGCGCGGACGACGGCGACACGCTGGCGTTCGCCGCCTGAGAGCTCGGCGGGGAAATGGTGCGCCCGATCAGATAGTCCGACGCGCTCGAGCCAGGTTAGCGATTCGTCGAGGGCTCGCCGCTTTGGGACGCCGGCATAACGCAGGGGAACGGAGACGTTTTCGACCGCCGACAAATTGGGGAGGAGGTGGTGCTGCTGAAAGACAAAGCCGATCTTTTGATTGCGCACGTGGTGCAGGCGGTGCGGCGGCGACGTCGATACGTCAATTCCGTCCACGACGACCCGGCCGCGGGTGGGACGGTCCAGGCAGCCGGCGATTTGTAAGAGCGTCGATTTTCCGCAACCTGATGGACCCATGAGCGCCGCAATCTCGCCGTGGGCGAGGGAGAGGCTCACGCGATCCAAGGCTCGGACGGGATGGGAGGCGCTCGCCTCGTACACTTTGGAGATGCCGTCCAGCACGAGTGCGGATTCGGCGGCGGCGGGTTCATGTTCGGGGCTTGCCGCATTGGCTACCACGGCGGCAACACCTCGACTTTTGGTTTTCTGGCAAACCTAGGACCGAGGATAAAACCCGCTACAAACCCGCCGATGTGAGCCCAGAATGCCGTGCCGCCGTCTTGCGGCGCGACGAAGGCGAGGCTGCCGCTTGCGAGCTGGATGAAGAACCAAAACACGAGGAAGAACATGGCGGGCACTTCGATCAGGTGAAGAAAGAAGAACACCGGGACGAGGGTGACGACCCGCGCCCGTGGGAATAGGCGCAAGTACGCGCCGAGAATGCCCGCGATGGCGCCGCTCGCCCCGACCATCGGAGCCGTTGCATTGGGGTTTACGATCAACTGCGTGAGCGCTGCGGCGGCGCCGCTGATCAGATAAAAGGCTAGGAAGCGCCCATGGCCCATTCGATCCTCGACGTTATCGCCGAAAATCCACAGGTAGAGCATGTTGCCGCCGAAGTGAAGCCATCCTGCGTGCAAAAACATCGAGGTCACGACCGGCACAAAGCGGTCCACGAAGGAGTCCGTCTGCCAAAACTCACGGGCTACGAGCCCGTATTCGTAAAAGAAGCGGACGATGTCTCGCCCCATCGTTAGTTCGTTGAAGAAAACATAAGCGTTGATCGCGAAGATCGCATAGACAAGAAGGGGTCTACGGCGGGAACGAACGCTGTCGCGAATCGGAATCATGGGAACGCTCCTTGGGACTCCTCGTGATTGGGCGCCTCGTGTTACCCTCTCGTAACACCCTATAGTTTGCCCCATTGCCCAAAATGACCTGCGACACGCGGCCTCCGACCCTGCCACTAAAGGCTGCGCACAGGCGTCACACTGGCGAGGCATAGGCGTCGCACAGGTGACGCTCGTCTTGACACGGCTGCCCGAGGCTCGTTATCATATTTTCAGTGTGCATAGGAGGGAAATGGCGTGCCAACGTACGAGTACAAGTGCGAACAGTGCGGAACCTTCGAGCACTGGCAAAACATCACAGAGGATGCCCTAGCCGAGTGTCCCACATGCGGCAGCCCGGTTAAACGACTCATCAGCCGTAACGTAAACATCATCTTCAAGGGTCCGGGCTTTTATGTGACGGACAACCGCTCTGGCGGAAAAGGGTCGGATTCCAACGGCTCGGGCGAGTCCAAAGACTCAAAAAGCGCCGGAGATTCCTCGGCAAAGAGCGCTGCCGCTTCTTCCTAAGACCAAAGACTTAAGATCTAAGACCTCAGACATAAATCAGTTTGCGCGAGGCGCCGTCGGATGCGGGGACAAACCCATGGCCGCGGCGCCTCATTTCCTTCTCACCACATCAGGTAATCCATCGCCACAGAGACCAGCACCAACACTCCAAAGACGATCAAGAGCGGCGCGATCGGGGCCTTCGCTTCCTTCACAACGATCACCTCTCATCCATTCGCTTGCAATTATACATCTGGCCAAGCGCAGCCTCAACGTTTGAAAGGCGAAAAACATGTTGCGCCAATCGAACTCCCTTTTCCCGGCGCCGAATGCTACAATGTTGCCATGTCCGCGTTCTCTGCTGAAGACTTCAAAACATCGAAAAAGATTGTCGCACGACTGCAGGCGACGCGCTTCATCCGTTCCGTCGGGCAGGGCGCACTGATCGTCCTGTTCACGCTCTACTTGAGCGATCTTGGATGGAATGCCGCCTCGATCGGCATCTTGTTCTCGGCGAGCGGATTGCTGGGCGCTGTGCTCGGATGGTTCGTGGGGCTTGCGAGCGATCGCACCAAGCGCAAACCGTTCGTCCTCGCATACGAAACGCTCGCAATCGTGGCCGGCGTGCTCCTATTTTTCACGGACCACGCCGTCGCATTGGCGGCCGCCTGCTTGCTGCTCGGATTTGGCCACAGCCAAAGCGGCGTTCCGTCCTTTGCCGCTGCGGCGGAGCAGGCGTGGCTTGCCGAAGGGGTTCCGCCGTCCCGCCGGGGCTCTGTCTTCAGCATGAACTCGGCTCTAGGTTTTTTTGGCATGGCCACAGGATCAGCGCTTGCGGGCGCGGTTCCGCTGCTGCGGCTCTTCGTTCCGGAGCTTGTCGCATACCGGCCGTACTTTCTCCTGGCAGCCTTATTCGCCTTTATAAACTACCTGCTCCTTCGCAAGGTGGCCGAGCGCCTCGAAGCATCGATCGAATCGATGGGCGAAAGAAAGGGTGGCAACAATTCGGTAAGCAGTGTGGCTTCGGCGTTTGCCGAGAAGGCGAAGGTCGACCCGGTCGGCGTGCGCAAAGAAGAGAACGGCATCATGCTGAAAATGGCGCTCATCAACGGGTTGAACGGCGTGGCGGTCGGACTCACCTCGCCGCTTCTCGTTTACTGGTTCAATCTGAAGTTTGGCGTTGGGCCCGGAGAGCTCGGTCCGGTCTATGCAATTACGTTCGTCGTGACCGGGTTGGCGTCGGTGTGGACCGGCAAGCTTTCCGACCGAATGGGGATCGTGAAGGCCGTAGTAACCGTGCGCCTTTCTGCCGTCGTGCTGCTCATCGCGACGCCTCTCATGCCCACCTTTTGGTTGGCCTCGGTGGCGCACGTGCTCAGGTCGGCCCTGGCGCGGGGCTCCGTCGGCGCCAGGCGAGCGCTTGCGGTCAATCTCGTGCGCTCGGAGCGCCGAGGCATTGCAAGCAGCGTCAACAATGTCTCCATGGCAATGCCGATGGCCATCGGTCCCACGATTGCCGGATACTTTCTGGAAGTAGGGCAGCTCGCGATGCCTTTCTTTATCGGGGCTGCGCTGCAGTTCCTGTATGGGACGCTCTACGGCGCGGCATTCAACCGCTACGATGCCGCGCCGTCGCATACACCGCCGTCAAACCAAGGGCAGGGGCAGAGCAATATCGCCACCTGACGGCGCTTGTAAGGCATCAAAAGCGGACCGAACCCTCGATCATCGTGCTCACCGTTTGAAAGCCGTCCGTGCTGCCGGCCGCTACGTCAAGCCGGACCGGTCCGAGGTGGACGCCCAAACCGGCGGTCGTGGTGGCCGTTCCAGCCGACCTAATTCCGCCAAACCTCACCTTGAGCGCTCCGAACAACAGGTCTTTTTCAAGTCCATAGCGGACCGAACCGTCGCTGCCTGAGTCCGCGGCGAGCGTGACACCAAGAAAAGGCGGCTTGACCGCCACGCCGAATCGATACACCCGATCGAGCTGTTCGCTGCGTTGGCCGAGGTTCGTCTTGGAGCTGTGGTCCAGTTCGTCGTTTGCTTCGAGGTAGGTCGAGGACGTGCGCGTCCCTTCCCACGTCAATGATGAGACTACGTCGTTTGCCGCAAACCCGAGTGTGATGATGTCGGAGGCCTTGAGCTGGGCGCCGAGGCTCAAACTGTACCCTTGTCCCGTCCAGTTGTCGGTCACGATCTCATAGGCGCCACCCGCAGGATGCGTCTTTGTAAAGTCGATCCGCCGACCGTCGAGTCGCTTCACGTTAAATCCTGCCTGCAGGCCGAACAACTTCAGCGGAGCTGCGACGTTGGTTCTCCCGTACCCCAAGATGATCTGTGTCATATAATCGCCTTCGCCGCACAGGTCAAACCCGGCGCAACCTTCGGAGACGGCAAGGCTTCCTTGCGCGGCAAAACCTACGCCGAAACCGCCGATCGACACACCGCTCAGCGTGGCGATATCGATCGAGGCTTCTCCGGAAAAGGACGAAGGATCGCCAAGCAGCGACTGGAACTGAGTGATGGCCCCCAGGTCGCTGCTGCCAAGGCCGATTCCGACTTCAAAGGAAGAGTTGGGCAAGCCGGCCGGATTGTAAACGAGTGAGGCAATGTCGTCGGAGATGGCAACGTAAGCCCCGCCCATACCGAAGGCGCGCCCTCCCAACTCCTGGGCGCCGACATTGGCTACGCAGGCGAATAGAGCGATGGTGCACAGAGCGGTGGCAAGTAGGCGTCTTGTGATCAAAATGGTGTCTCCTCCGAGCGATGTTACCCGAAGCCAGCCAGCCTGTGCTTCGGTGGATAAGTATTTCTACGGAGGATCTCACGTTGCCTTTCAAATTGGGAGACAAACCATGAGGCGTCGGCAATTCCTATAAGAGTGGGTGCAGCCGTCCTTCGATGGCTCCTTCACGTGCCACGCCCACCAAGACGTCCCGGTAGACGCCTTCTCGGTCGATAAAGATGTACGTCGGCGTCGCCTTTACCAAGTACTGCTGGGTCACCTGTCCCGTGTCGTCGAGGAGCACCGGCAGCGTGAGGCCCTGTCCGGCGACAAAGCGACGCACTTTGTCCTCGCTTTCCATGATGTCGATTGCAAGGATTTCAAGTCCCTGCTCTTGATACTCGGCTCTTATGGCTTCGAGGCGAGGCATCCCTTCGACGCAATACGAGCACCACGACGCCCAAAAGTAGAGCAAAACGGGCCGGCCCCTGTACCCGGAGAGGGCTGCAACAGAGCCATCGAGGCGCTTTAGGGCAAAGTCGGGCGCTTCACGCCCAATCTCTGCGAAGTTTATGGTTGGTTGTTCGCTTTCGCCGGCGCCTGGGGCGGGCACGGCAGTGACCTGAGCGACCCGCGCCGGGCCGATAAGCGCATACCCGATCCAGAAGACGACACCCACGCAGACGACGAGCATGAGAAAAACCCTAGGAACGCGAATGAACCGAAATGTGACGAACGCCACGATGGACACCTCGCTTCAGTGCAATATATGGAGGAGGCGCGCGCTTTAGGACAGGTTTGAAAGCGCTCGCGTTGACGCGGCAAGTTCGCAAATGGTAGTATATGAGCGCGCTTTTATGCGTTCGAGATTACAAAATTGCTCATGGCGCGAGGCTCTCGGTGGACGCGAGGGTCTTTTTGCTGGCGTTCGTGACGAAAGAGGGGAAGCGGGCATTGGCACAGAGCAGCGAAAAGAGGTACCTTTTCACCTCGGAGTCGGTGACGGAAGGCCATCCCGACAAAGTTTGCGACCAAATTTCTGACGGAGTGCTCGATGCGATCTTCGCTGAGGACCCCAATGCCCGTGTCGCATGTGAAACCGCGCTCAGCCCCGGACTCGTGTTGATCATGGGCGAAGTGACCACCACGGCCAAGGTGGACGTAAGTTCCATTGCACGCGAAGTCATCCGCGACATCGGGTACACCGACGCATCGTTTGGCCTGGACGGGAACAGTTGCGCCGTGTTGACGGCGTTGTCCCGCCAATCGCCCGACATCGCTCAAGGAGTCGATCGCCAAGGCGACGAGGACCCATTTGATCGCGTTGGCGCCGGCGACCAGGGGCTCATGTTTGGTTTCGCCTGTCGTGAGACGCCGGAACTTATGCCGCTCACGATCTCCCTTTCCCATCGCCTTGCGAGGCGTCTGGCTGAAGTGCGCAAAGACGGCACGCTGCCTTACTTGAGGCCTGACGGCAAGACCCAAGTGACGATCGAGTATCACGGGTATCGACCGGTCCGCGTCGATACGATCGTCGTCTCCACGCAACACGCGCCTGAGGTTGAGACGGAGCAGATTCGCAAGGACGTGCTCGAGCACGTGGTGCGACCGATCGTTCCGGCTGAGCTCTTGGACGAGCGCACCCGGTATTATGTGAATCCGACCGGCCGCTTTGTCGTGGGCGGACCCGCCGCCGACTCCGGCCTTACCGGCCGAAAGATCATCGTCGACACGTACGGCGGTGTCGGAAGGCACGGTGGGGGGGCCCTCTCCGGCAAGGATCCGACAAAGGTAGACCGATCGGCCTGCTACGCGGGGCGGTACGTCGCGAAGAACATCGTCGCGGCAGGGCTTGCCGAGCGCTGCGAAGTGCAAATTGCGTATGCGATCGGGGTTGCCCGACCGGTCTCGTTCCTTGTCGATACATTTGGCACAGGCGTAATCTCGGACGAGGAACTCTCTCGGATCGCCTCCGAAGTGTTTGATCTGCGGCCGGGAGCGATCATCGAGAACTTGAACTTGAGGCAACCGATTTACAGAAGCGTCGCCGCATACGGTCACTTCGGCCGTCCCGACCTCGATCTGCCGTGGGAGCGGACCGACATGGTGGACACGTTGCGCGATAAGGCGCGCGACCTCTTGCCGGCAAGCAGGTAGAGGGGCCCGCCGCTTGGCAAATTCAGACGTACTTCCTACCCGGGTAGACACGCCTCGCCCGGGTTTTTCATTTCCATTTCACATGACGAGAAATTAGGAATTGGAAACTCGATTCGGGTCGAGTTAGAGAATTTCCTGAGAACTTTGACTTGATTTGCGACTATCGCGGTGCTAAAGTATTCCTCACAAGTAAACTATAACTACACAAAGAGTAGAGACTATCTATTCTGTGGATGGAGGGAGCGCATTGTTTAGCGAATCGAGACAGGGTACGGGGCGTACGTGGCTGATTGGCCTCGCATTTGGCATGGTGTTTGCAGTATTCTTGGTCCTTGTGCCTGGAAGCGTGCATGCGGCAAGCATCGATGCCGGTACCACGACGGTTAGTTTCAACATTGCAGAGGCGATTGAGGTGACGTCATGGCCTTCGGCGGCATTCACGCTTTCGTCGACGGCGACGCCGGGGGTGCCGGTTGTGTCTGGAACGTTGAATATCTCCGTCAAATCTAACTCGCCATGGGGGTTACAAGTAAGGTCTGACAATGAAGGTGGCCGAATGCGTGAGTTCGACTCTGGCCTGGGCAACTACGTGGCTGGGGGGCAGAGTTCCGGCCCGATAGAGTGGGCCACGAACGTGAATGGCCCCTGGACCCCGATCAGCTCCACGCCCACCACGATGTTCACCAACCAACCGCCCACCGGGGAGGATGGCACGACTGTCGGCTTCGTCCTGCGCGTGACGCCCTCTTTTGATGATGAGCCGCTGCCTGCGGGTCGGGAGTATCGGATCGTGCTCACCTATACGGCGGGCGTTGGGTTCTGATGGGAGGGCGAGGGGTCATGACCATTCGACTCGCAGTGCCCTTGACGCTCATGTGGCTGTTCATCGTGGTTCAGCTAGCCTCGGCATCGGTCGTGATTGCACCTGCACGCATCGAGATCGAGGTTGGCAGCGACGTCATGACGCACACGCTCACCATCGTCAACAGGGGCGGCGATCACGTGTGGGCGCGGGCGTATGCCGGGGAAGCGATTCAGCGGCCGGACGGATCGATCAGATATTTGGACGATGAGAAGTCCGTGCGGGCCGCGGGCGAGTACGTCATGGTCGATCCCGGCGCCGTCATGATTGCCCCTGGGTCCCATGGCGCCATTCCTGTGCTCTTTGGTCCGCTCGGCGAGCAGGTTTCCTACTACCCGGTGATCTTCGTCGAACTCTTGCCCAGCGCACTCGTAGCGCCTTTCGAAACCGACGCTCACAATATGGGCGGTCCCGTCGCTACGCTCACTCGAGTTGCGGTTCCCGTCTTGATGACAAATTCCCTCACACACCCCACTGAACGATCGTTTCGCCCAGTTCTCGTCGACCTTGGCATAACGCCTGACTCCCAGTCTAGAGCGCTGGACATTTCGGTCCGGCTAAAAAACGACGGCAATCTGCACGGTGAAATTGCGGGAATGATCGCCCTTTACGAACCCTCGGGGCGTCTGATTGAGCAATTCCCGGTGCGGGCAGGGCGCATCCTTCCGGGAGCGATCCGGGACGTCACCGTCCGCTGGCCGCTTCCCAGCGCACTAGGACAAGCTTTCGTTTTCGCTTCAGTGGACGAGGGCGGTAGCATCCCGTCGGAAATGGTCCGAGCGGTCGATCCTGGCCCGTATTTATTCGTGCATTGGGATCAGGTCGGCGATTCGCTGCGAGTCTCCGTAGCTCCCTCGACTGGGCCCCAGATCCAAGGGGCGAGTGTCGCTGGTCATGACTTTGTCGACGTTGCATTCGAATCGGCGGGAAGGTGAGTGAGCCTTAATGCGGGGGCGGGAAAATGCTGTCGACAACCAAGAAACACAGGCCGCGGCAAGCGATGTCTCTAGCTCCAAACCCCGTCCCCGCTTCCGTTTTCACCCAGAGGGCAACCGACAGATCCAAGCCCGCCAAAACCCCGAAGCCCGCCAGGACCCTCAATCCCGGCAAGACCCCCAAGCCCGCCAAGAGCCCCACTCCCGGCAACACCCGCAGGCCCAACAACCCCCGCAGGCCCAACA
>CAYRIY010000119.1:0-9723 GCA_964424335.1 uncultured Clostridia bacterium | reverse complement strand
TCGATCCCAAGGAAGCCATCGCGGAAGCAAAGCGACTCTTTTTGAGCCTTTAGACGATGATTTTCGCACCAGGAGGCCTTGGCGCTTTTGCCGGGCGGGAGCGCGTAAAAAATTCATCGATTTGACATCGCTTTGTCACGACGCCGTCACATTGACTCCGCATAATCAAGGTCAAAACCTACACGTATCGGCAATTGCCGGATCGAAAGGAGCGGAGCGAATGAAGCGTAGTGCGCGATGGTTGGTCATGTTGTTCGTCGTAGGTGGAATCGTGGCGGGGAGCCTGATGCCGGGCTTAGCCGCAGAGCAGGGTGGGTTCGACAACTTGAGGCGTCTCGCGCTCGAAAACCGGGTCGCTGAGACGATCGCCGACCTCAGGCTCACGGCCGAGCAAAAAGAACAGCTCAAACAGGTTGCCAGCAGTTACCGCGACGCCAGGGAAGCGGCGATGGCAGAGCTGGAGGGTCTGCTCGCCAAGCGACGCGACGCCTTGCTTGCCGACGATCGGAAAGCGTTGGACGAAGTGAACGATGCACTGAGCGCGCTCGCCACGCGGCGCCCTCTCGCGTCGGACGAGAACGCGGCTGAGTTTGTGTCAGGCCTCACCGAGCGGCAACGACAGGTGCTGGCGCGCATCCTGCCCGCTATTGGCGAGCGCCAGGCGCCAAGGCTTCACGTGAGGGAATTGCCCGGATTGCCTGAGGTGAGGCGGCAAATGCCACGACTTGAGCCCATGCCCGCCCCACAGATGCCGCGAAGGGCGGCGCCGGCAACCACGATGCTCTACGTGATGCACGGGTGGGATCTCGAGATCGTAGACATCCTCATCGAATTGCTCGACAGGTAGGGTCAAACCCGATTTTAGTGAGCGCCAAGATATGAGCTTGCCGTCTGCATACAAGGCGGCAAGCTCTTTTTCATTGCGTGGACGTCTCAAAACCGGAGGCTGGGTTTATATCCGTTTCCCTATAGGCAGCAATAGGCGATATGGAGGGAATTGCCAATCCCGAAGGAATATAAAAAATCTACATAGAACAAGAGCCTCGTTTTTGGGTCGGGCTCAGGGAGGGATTTCATGTGAGAAAGCGCACAATGCTGATTGCGGTCCTTGCCGCCGTCGTGTGGGCGTCCGTAGGGGCTTTTGTCAGCGCCGATGACTACGTATTGTCCATAACCAATCGTTCGGACATGGAGATTGTGGTCTCAGTTTTTTGGCAAAAAGATCATCTACAGTGGATTCCGTGTGAGGATCCGAGTCCTCGGCTTTCCCCGGGCGAGACGGTCTATATTCCAGACAGGGATTGGCCGGGGTGTGGCTTTTACGATGAGTTTATGATCAAAGTGTACGAGGAGAGCTATGACTACGGGGATGGTATGACACGTCTCGATCTGCTTCAAATTCGTACGAACATCCCACGAGGCTCCCATGTGGACATTGTGAGGACCTGGTGAGCGTGCATGGGCATCTCGTCGCACGGGGCTCGCAATTCGTTACCAACTAGAATTTGACGCTCGGTGAGGATCAGGGGGAGCTAACGGCCCCCTGATCCTGCACAGCCAGTTCTCTTTCAGCAAGACTTTCAACTAGGTCACCATCTCATCGACCAGTTACGTGTACCCACACTTTTTTGATGAATCGCATATTTGAGGGCCTGTCTGTCGTAGAGGAGTTTCGCACTCCTTGAGCGAAAGGTATCTGCAAACGTATATGAAACCGGTTTCATACTGGATGAAGCTGGGTTCGATTGCAGTAGGTTCTTACAAAAAGGGGCGTTCACGTGAGCCAGAAAGCGGGATCCCTGCGGTTTCGAGACGACGGGACGTTTACGATTTTGCAGTTTACCGACCTTCACATCCACTACGTCGACGAGCGTCATCTCAAGACACTCGACCTCATGGAGCGGATCCTCGACGAGGAGCGTCCCGACCTTGTGGCGCTGACCGGGGATATCATCGCCGGCCGCAAGTTGAGCGATCCGGAGAAGGCGCTGCGTGAAGCGTTGCGGCCGATCGAGGAGCGCGGGATTCCTTGGGCGGCGGTATTTGGCAACCACGACGACGAAGGCCCGGCGGACCGCAAGCGCCTCATGGAGATCTGCAGGTCCCACGCTCACTGTTTGGCCGAGGCCGGGCCTGAGGACGTCTCGGGCGTCGGCAACTACTATTTGACGGTCAAGGGCCGGACGGGCGCTGTGGAGTCCGTGCTCTACTTCCTCGACTCCAACGCCTACGCTCCGGGCGGAGTCGGCAAGTACGGGTGGATCCACCAGGACCAAGTCGCCTGGTATCGACGCACGGCGGGGGCGATCAAAAGCGAGCTTGGATACGCCCCGCCGGCCCTGGCGTTCTTTCACATTCCCTTGCCTGAGTACCACGAGGTCTGGGAAACGGGAGCGTGCCTTGGCAATCGCTTTGAAGTGCCGTGCGCCCCGGTGCTGAACAGCGGATTTTTCCTCGCTTTGCACGAGGTAGGGGATGTGGTCGCGACTTTTGTCGGCCACGACCACGTCAACGACTACGAGGGCGACTACTATGGGATCCGCCTGTGTTACGGGCGCGTGAGCGGCTACGGCGGTTACGGGCGCGACGACATGGAGCGGGGCGCTCGCATCATCCGGCTGCGGGAGGGCCAGCGCACCTTTGACACGTGGCTGCGCCTGGCAGACGGCGCCCGGATCGAGCGACTCATGGCGACCTAGAGAAAGGAAGGCATAAGGGCGATGGAACGACCAAACATACTGATCTTGATGAGCGATGAGCACAGTTTCCGCTTTCTCGGTCACCGAGCGCGATACGGGGACGGAGAGCCGGTGTCGACGCCGACCCTCGACAAACTCGCTGAAGGCGGCGTCTACTTTGAACGGGCGTATACGGCGATGCCGCTTTGCACACCGGCGAGGATGTGTTTCATGACGGGGCGGCATGCGCACCGATGCGGCGCTTGGAAAAACGGTTCGATCCTCGACCCGTCCTACCCCACGCTGCCCGGACATTTCGGCAGCCATGGGTACGAGACGTGCCTTGTCGGCAAAATGCACTTCGGAGGCTCCTTGCAGTTTCACGGCTTTAATCATCGCCCGTTTGGGGACTTCGGCGGCAAACCCTCGCATCAACCCGATCCGATCAAGGTCGACGGCGCGGGTCTTTCCGACAATCGCACGCGTACATCGCTCGCCGGCCTGACCACGATTCCTGAGTCGATGCTCCAAGAGCAAATCGTGGCCCGGGAGTCGATCTCGTTTTTGCGTGAACATACGGCGAAAAACCCCTCGCAGCCGTGGCTCCTTTGCGCGTCGTTCAGCCGTCCGCACTTTCCGCTCACGGCGCCCAAGCGGTTTTTGGACCGCTATTGGCCCGACAAGGCGACGCGGCCAAAAGTGGGTCCGACCGGGGATACAGTGGATCACCCGCTCACGGTCGCGGGGCGCAAGGGCTTTGATATCGACGACATCTCCGATGAGGAGATGATGAAGGCGAGAGCGGCCTACTTTGCCTGCGTGGAGTATTTGGACGAGATCTTGGGCGACTTCCTCGGGACGCTCGAGCGCGACGGGCTGCTCGACAATACCATCATCGTTTACCTCTCCGATCACGGCGAGATGGCCGGCGAGCACGGCTTGTGGTGGAAAAACTTCTGGCACGACGCCTCGATCCGCATTCCGCTCATCTTCAAGCTGCCCGAAAGCATGGGAGCTACCGCCGGCGATCGTTCCGATCTAGCGAACATCATCGACGTCTTTCCCACACTGTGCGGGCTGGCCGGCCTGCCGATTCCAGACGGCCTCGACGGTGTCGACCTGAGGGTCGGAGCGTCCGACGCAGGAGTTTTGGACGAGCCGCGCCTTGTGAGTCAGGCGTGTCATCCAAGGTGGGGCGAGAGCACGCAGTTTCGCGTGGTGACCACGAGGCGGTACAAGTACGTGCACTTTCGCAGCGCTCCGGAGCTATTTTTCGACCTTGCCGAGGATCCAAACGAGCAAAAGAATCTCGCCGATCGGGCGACGGGCGAGGCCGCGCGCGTGCTTGCGGAGGCCCGCCGGATCGCGCAAAGCGTGGCCGACTGGGAAGAGGTCGACGCAAAGCGCATCGAAGATTCCAAAAGGCTCGAGGCCCTATATCCCAAGCGGGCAAACGCGAAGGGGCCCAACCAGTTCATCTTGCCCGACGGCCGGATGGTCGAAGCCGAGACCACGCTTTACAAGCCGGTCGTGGTTTCCAAGGCCCCTCAGTTGGATTTCCCGGACTGGCCCAACCACAAATCTTAAAGGCGGAGTGATTCCAAAAGATGCCCGGAAGCGACCAGAGAAGGCCAAACGTGCTCTTCATCATGGACGACCAGCACAGGTACGATTACTTGGGAAGCGCGGGCGCGGAGTTTGTCTCTACGCCCAACTTGGACCGCCTCGCGGAGCGAGGGGTTCGCTTTACCCACTGCTGCAGCAACGCTCCGGTGTGCGCCCCTGCCCGCACCTCCCTCGCGAGCGGCCTAAACCCTTGGCGGCTTGGCGCATACAACAACGACGTCTTCTTGCCGGCGTCGCGGCCCACGCTCTACAAGCATTTTAGGGACCACGGGTACCGAGTCGGGTGCGTCGGCAAGCTCGACCTTGCAAAGCCGGACGGGTACAACGGCCTCTACGGCGACCGGCCACGGACGTTTCAATGGGGCTTTACCCACCCGGAGGAGTGCGAGGGAAAAGCGCACGCAGGCCGAAAGCCCGTGCCCCAAGGTCCGTACGGCCGCTACTTGCACGAGAAGGGGCTGCTCGAACGATTCCACCTCGACTACAAGGCGCGCAATCGCCGCCGAGACTTCATGCGGTGGATCGCGGACTCCGCCCTTCCGACGGAGGATTTTGAGGACTGCTACATCGGACGCCGCTCCGCTCAGTTCATCGAAAACATCCCAGACGACTTTCCGTGGTTTCTCTTCGTAAGCTTTGTTGGGCCGCACATCCCGTTCGATCCGCCGACCGAGTACGCCGAGCGCTACCGCAACGCCGACATGCCTGATCCGATTCCGATGTCGCGTGAGGGCAAGCCAAACTGGATCCAAAAGCGGCAGGAGGAAATTCCGACCGAGCATATCAAGATGAGCCGCCGCCAGTACTGCGCTGCGATCGAAGTCATCGACGACCAGGTCGGGCTCATCCTCGACGCGCTCGAACGACGCGGCGAACTGGAGAACACGATCGTCGTCTTTACGAGCGATCACGGGGAGTTTTTGGGCGACCACGGGATGTACGCCAAGACGGCGCCTCACGAGCCGGCGTTGCGGGTGCCGCTCATCGTCGCCGGCCCGGGCATTCCCCAAGGTGTGACCAGCGACGCGCTCATCGAGCTCTTTGATCTAAACCCGACGGTGACGGAGCTCGCAGGTCTGCCCGCGCAGCCCGGCCTTGACGCCAGGTCGTTTGCAGATGTCGTCACCGGCAAGCGCACCGACCATCGCGCAGAGGTCGTGTCGTTCTTGAGACAGTTTCGGATGCTGCGCGACACGCGCTACAAGTACATCGACAACGTCAACGACATTCCCGAGCTGTACGACTTGCACGAGGACCCCGGTGAGGAGCGGAATATCGCGGAGCGGCTTCCCGACGTGGTAGAGGACATGCGAGCGCGCCTCAACAAGCGCATGATCGAAGGCGACGCCCTGCGGTGATGATCCGCTCGGATGTGAAACCGTTCACATAAAAACTTCGTCCATGACGCGGTCTAATAGCAAATCGAAACCGGCGAGATCATAAAAAGATCGCTTTTAATAAAGGGCTCAGATTGGATGCGGCGAAAATGTGAAACCGGTACCACAAATCCACCCGGAAAACACATGAGGCGGAGGGATGAGAAAGTGAATAGGCATCGCGGGGCTGGCATCGTAACTTGGGGGGCGCTCACGCTCTTGGCCGTGCTCGTTATGGGCGCGTCCGCTTTGGCGAGCGATGGCGGGAAACTGACGATCGGAGTGAACGCCGGTCAGTTTCGCCAGTTTGGAGAAGCGATCGAGCGATTTGCCCAGAAGGTCGACTACGAAGTTGAGGTGTTCGTCTCCGACAGCAACCAACAACGAGAAGATCCTTGTTCAGTTCGTCACCGGCACCGCGCCTGACGTAGTTTTTGTGTCTGAGCCGCATCTTGGGCGCATGGTCGGGTTTTTGCGCCCGTTGGACGACCTGTACGAACGCGACTTCAACTTCGACGATTTCCTGCCTGTCTTTGACACGGTGCGCGTCGATGGCAACTTGTACGGATTTCCGGCTACCGGCGGCGGCTATCGCGGCGAGGCAGTCTTTGTGAACCGCAATCGGTTCGCTGAGGCCGGGCTTGCCATTCCGGGTCCCAATATTGAGGATGCCCTGACGTTCGAGGAGTTTCGGGACGCAGCGATACGCCTTACGGTGCGTGCCGGGGGCGATGAGCCGTCGGTCTATGGCATTCAGGACTTGACGCGGCGCCAAGCGTGGCTGGCGAGCAACGGCGCCCGCTACTTCAACGACGCCGGCACGGAAGTCTTGATGGACAGCCGGGAATCGATCGAAGTATTCGAGCTCTGGCATGAGCTCAATGTCGAGCGAGGCGTGGTCGGCGGCAGCTTTACCGCCGGCACCGCGGCGATGGCGATTGGACCGCGGGTAAACGTCGAGCAGTGGGCGCCCGTGATCGCGGGTCAATTCGATTGGAGCGTCGCGCCTACGCCTGCGGGCAAGGCCGGATCGGTCGGTTCTCTCAGCATGAACTCGTACGCGATCAACGCGAGCTCCCCCAACGTCGAGAAGGCCTGGGCATTTTTGATGCACTTGGCCTCAGACGAAGAGCAGGAGATCAGGGCCGCGCAAGGCCTTGCGGTTCCCTCGCTGCGCGCCGCGGATCGACACCGGTATCTCGACCATGCGCCCTACGACTTGACGCCGTTTATGGCCGGGCCGACGGTCGTCGAGCAAATATGGTTCTTGGGTCCCTACGGTTTCGAGTTTCCAAAGAGCGCTAACGCATTGTTGAATGAAGTGGTCAACGGATTGGTCCCGGTAGCGGCGGGCGTAGGGCAGGCGGCCGAATTGGTTCGAGCGGCCCTGGCGGAGTTTCACGCACAGTAAGGAGTGACGTCATTGGCGGCAATGGAGGTCAAAGTAGGGTTTATTGGAACAGGTGGGAATGCCCGCGGGCACATTCGCCGATTGGCCGAAATCCCGGATGTGTCGATTGCGGCATTTGCTGATCCCAGCGAAGCGAGCCTCAGCCTTGCGCTCGAGGCGCACAGCGAAGAGGTCCCCACGTTCGCCGATTACAAGGAGATGATCGACAAAGTCCCACTGGACGCCGTCGTCATCAGCACGCCGCACACCCTTCACTACGAGCAGACATCGTACTGCTTGAGCAAGGGGCTGCACGTCCAGGTGGAAAAGCCGATGACGTGCACGAGCGCAGAGGCGCGCCAGCTCCTCAAGGAATGGGAGCAATCCGGCAAGGTCCTCTGCATCGGATACCAGCGGCACTTCATGCCGCATTTTCGGTGGGTGCGTGAACAGATTCGCCAGGGCGTCCTCGGTCGGATCACGTTTACCCAAGTGTTTCAAGGTCAGAACTGGCTCCGAAACCAGCAGGGCACGTGGCGCCTCAGGCCCGAGCTGAGCGGCGGCGGCCAGCTAAACGACTCTGGGAGCCACCTGCTCGACATCCTCCTTTGGGTGACGGATCTGGAAGCGGAAGAAGTGACCGCCTACATCGACTACCGCGGCGAAAAGGTCGACATCAACTCGGCGGTGAGCGTCCGCTATACCAACGGAGCGATCGGCAACATCTCGATCCTGGGCGATCAGGTCGCCAAAGGCATGTGGGAGGACGTAACGATCGCCGGGGAGCGAGGCATCATCTGGATGCGCCAGGGAGGCAAAGTCTTCATCGCCACCGAGGATGACATGGAGCCCCGAGAAGTCACGGAGTTTGGGGAGCCCGTCGGCACCAAGGACGAAAACTTCATCGACGCGATCCGAGGAGAAGCGGAAGTGCAGACGCCGCCCATTTGCGGACTGCGCGTCATCGAGCTGACCGAAGCAATCTGGCGAGCTGCGGAGCGAGGCGGCCCGGTCCGAGTCGAAAAGTAGTCGCCTATATAGAGGAGGTTACTCGCGATGAACATGGCCCACCGAGCGCAATACCGCAAAGAGAAGCGGATTTGGCATCTGACATTGCTCCTGGCGCTGCTGCTTTCGCTTTCCGGCGTGACGAGCGCTCAGCCCGTTGAGATCGAGTTCATGACAAACGGCAACGATTCCGCCGAGTGGCTCGCCATGATCGACCTCTTTCACCAAAGCCAAGACGAGGTCCGGGTGAAGCTTGTCGAAAAGGCGACGGCAGGGCTTTACCTCGACGCCTTGACCGTTCAAGTGGCGGCAGGAAATCCGCCCGACGTCGCACTGGTCGTAAACCGAATGGCCGACCTCATCCGCATGAACTTGGCGCGGCCCGTCACCGGTTTTTTTGAAGCTTCCGGGCTGGCGGAAAGCTTCGTGCCGGCGGCAATTCACCTCGTTACCTTGGAGGGCGAGATGTACAGCCTTCCTCGAGCCGTCCTGCCGGGCGTGGTTCACTACAGTCCGCAACTCTTTAGAGAAAGCGGCCTGGCGGACGCGAACGAGCTGCATGCCGAGGGCCGTTGGGACTGGGAGACGTTCAAGGAGTACGCAACCAAGCTGTCGAGGGATGAAGACGGCGACGGCGCCTACGAAATTTGGGGATCGGCCGGCGCCATCGATCAGTTGAACCGACTGATCCCGTGGCTTCATCAATCGGGGCAAGGGCTCTTTGACACCGACTTCTTTCCAACGGAAAGCAGGTTTGCGACGCCCGAGATTCAAGGTGCGCTCGTCTTCTTGCGATCCCTCGTCGAATCGGGCGCGATGCCCCTCGAGGCCATCAAGGAGCCCTTTTCCGACTTCGTCGCAGGCCGAGTCGGGATCTTTCCGGACGGAGCGTGGCGCATTGCCAACCTCCTAAAAGGCGAGCCGCCGAGTTGGGACATGGCGCCGGCCTTGCGCGGGCCTGCCAGCGCGACGCCGTCGATGGTGATCGAAGACCTGTTTATGCTTTCGACGACCAAACATCCCGAGGCCGCGTGGAAGTGGATGGAGTTTGTGGCCACCGATCCCGGAGCGCTGCGAGTTTATCCTCGCCCACCGGCCTACACGCCCGCGCTTTGGGAATGGGCGGTCGACACGCCGATCGGCGGGCAGCCGGAGCATATCGACGTCGTGATTCGAGCGCTCATGGAATTCCCTGAGGCTCCGCCCTTGGTGCCGTTCGCCCCGAACTTCAACCAGATGAGAGATGACGCCAAACCGGAGCTGCGTGCATATTTCGAAGGGAAGCAGTCCGTGGTCAACACGGTGGAGCGAATCGACCACATCCTCTCGATTCACCTTGCGGAAGGATTTTAGGGAAGCGCATCATGCGAGTCGGCGAAGGTAGGGGCGAGAGGCGCGGCCCTTGCCTTCGCCGCGACAAGCTTGGGGGAATGCCGTGTTGCAACGTCCGAATATCCTCTTGATCACCGCAGACGAGATGCGTCACGATGCGATGGGGTGCGCCGGACATCCCGTCGTTCGGACGCCTCACCTCGATGCCTTGGCGGCGGAAGGCGTCCGCGTTACAAACGCCTACACGCCTTGGCCCGGCTGCGTGCCCGCCCGGTACTCGATCATGACGGGCATGTACGGATTTTCGCCCGGC
>CAYRIY010000118.1:0-9823 GCA_964424335.1 uncultured Clostridia bacterium | reverse complement strand
AGGTCCGCAGGGTCTATCTTGGCCATGTTTCCCACCCCTGCCTCAGATGAATTGTCACGCAAAAAGGCATCCCGAGCCCTGCTTTTTAAGCAAGCCGAGATCAGTTGCCTTCCGCGAGCTGAGGCGCGTGATATCTGTTTTTGACCGCCAAATACCGCGCTTCGAGCTCTTCGCGCGGCCCCTTCAAAGGATAATCCTTGCGAAGCGGATGCCCTTCCCAGTCATCGGGCATCATGATCCGCGTCAGGCGCGGATGTCCACTGAAACGGACGCCGAACAGATCGTACACTTCCCGCTCAGCCGGCGTTGCAGAGGGCCACAGGTGCGAAGCGCTCGGAACAACCGGGTCTTCGTCCGGCGGGCTGCACCGCAGGCGCACCCGCGCGCGGGTCTTGAGATCGAGTAAATGGTAGACCACTTCAAATCGCGGCGAGCGCGGGAAGTAATCGACGCCCCCGACATCGAGCAGCATCTCGAATCCGTTTTCCTTTAAAAACTCGAGCACCGAAATGAGAACATTCGGCTCTACCCGGTATTGCGGGATTTCAAAAGGCGTCTCGAGCGGCGTCACGCCTTCGGGAAAACGCTTGGCGATGGAAGACTCCAATTCCTCAGGCCTCACGTGCCATCACACCGCCTTTCGAACGCCCGGTTCGAATCGAATCCTGCAACTTCAAGACCGCATCGAGCACCGCGTCCGGGGTCGGAGGGCATCCCGGAACGTAGATGTCGACAGGGATCACCCTGTCAACGCCTTGAACGATCGCGTAGTTGTCGAATACGCCCCCGCTCGCGGCGCACGCGCCCATGGCGATGACCCACTTGGGCTCGGGCATCTGGCTGTAAATCTGCTGAATTACAGGGACCATCTTGTTGGCCACGCGGCCGGAAACAATCATCAGGTCGGCCTGGCGGGGCGAGGCGCGAAACACTTCGGCGCCAAACCTTGCCGCGTCGTACCTCGGCGCCACCAGGTTCATCATTTCAATGGCGCAACAAGCGAGCCCGAAAGTGAGCGGCCACATCGAAGACTTCTGAGCCCACCGAACGAACTTGTCGATGGTCGTCACGTAGAACTGGCCGTTGCTCATTTCCACGTGAATCCCTCCTTCTTCCACACGTAGGCGTATCCGATTCCCAAAATAGCCACAAAGGCCACCATTTCAAGGAGGCCATACGCGCCAAGACCGCTCGCGCTCATCTCGCGCAAGTTGACTGCCCAAGGATAAAAGGCCGCCGCCTCAACGTCGAAGATGACGAAGAGCATGGCGACCAAGTAAAACTTTACGGGGAACCGACCCTGGATCGGCACGGTCGGGTATCCGCTCTCGTAGGCTTTATATTTTTGAGGTTCGGGTTTTTTCGGCCCGAGGTAAGTCGCAAATAAAGAGATCACGACGGGCACGGCCAAACAGACGATTGCGTAGATGAGCAGCGGTAAGTAAGTTTCGACCACTCTTGACGGCCTCCTAAGCTCATAGGAAAATCCTTGCTCGATAAGGAAGATCCGTTTAGCATCCGTCCCCACTTGCCGCCTAGTAGGGCCAGCGACGCCGGCCCGCTCGAGTCGTCGTTCGCTCGGGTGGCTTGCCGAGCAGACAAATCCAGGCGCCAAGCAGGTACTTCTCCAGCCCTCAATTTTCGGTCATAATACCACACGGGCTGAGGATTTGTAAAGTGAACACGAGCACAAAGTCTTACGGCGCACCGTTACCGTTCGTTCGTTTTGACCTCGGCACCCCCCATTCCTCCAACTGTCGCGAAAACATTTCGAGATCACCGTATTTGGTAGATAGGACTCGCCGCTCCCGCCATCGCAGCCAAACATTCCGGAGGCCCATCCACAAGAGCCACGGGAGCGACGCAATCATGATTACCGTGATTAGAGCCTCTGTCACGTTCATTTCCAGACGCTCCCCCTCTAAGGACCTCCGGCGCCTTGCATCAGGCGGAAGACGACCTCAGCGAGTCGGACCAGTTCCGAGATGGGCATGCGCTCCATATGCGTGTGAATCCCTTGAAAGCCGGCTCCAAGCACGACGCACGGTATGCCCCGGGCATTGAAAACGTTCGCGTCGCTTCCGCCGCCGGTCGATTGCAATCGTGGTTCGAGCCCCGCCGCAACGATCGCCGCCCGCGCCCTTTGAATCGGATCCGACTCAGCGTCCAAGGCAAACCCTTCGTAGTTTCGCCGGGCGCTCCACTCCACCTTCCCGCCAAACCGAGTTGCGACGTCAAAAAGGACGGCCTCCATGTGAGCAAGCTGCCTCTCGAGCTTTGCTGCGTCAAGGCTGCGCGCCTCTGCCCGGATCTCGGCGCGCTCGGGAACCACGTTCGACGGGCCGCCGCCGGCAATGTAACCAACGTTCGCCGTCGTTTCGTAATCGATTCGCCCAAGATTCATTTGGGAGATGGCGACCGCCGCCATCTTGATCGCGCTGATGCCTTTCTCCGGTGCGATCCCTGCGTGGGCAGACCTGCCGAAGAGTTCGGCCTTTATCGATACCTGGGTCGGGGCCCGATTCACGATCGTCCCAACCTCGCCGTCCGCGTCGAGGACAAAACCGCAGCGACTCCGCAGGACGCTTATGTCGAGGTGCTTTGCCCCGACAAGCCCTACCTCTTCCCCTATGGTACAGACTATTTCGATTGGGACGTGGTGCGACCCGGATTCGACTAAAAGTTGAATCGCTTCGATAATCGCTGCCAGTCCTGCTGCGTCGTCCGCCCCGAGGATCGTGTCGCCAGCGCTCTGGATCACGCCGCCTTTGATGACGGGGCGCACCCCAATCCCCCCGGCCACCCGGTCCATATGGGCGGAGAAGAGAATCGGATCGCTATTTGCAACCGGCCCGCGCCCTGGAAGCGTGGCGATAAGGTTTCCCACCTCCCCGCCCACACCTTTGCCCGCGCCGTCTTCCCATACCGAAATACCAAGTGCTTTGAGGGCGCCGGCAACGATGCGAGATACCGCCCCCTCTTGAAAGGGCGCGCTGTCGGCACGGCAGATCTCGACAAACCTCTGGACCAGGCGTGAGCGATTTACTTCCGCCTGACCGAGCATTTGAGTCGCCAAAGCGCCAACCTCCCAAGCAGATAATTCCTATTCCATGCCATACGATGCGGCCTTTAGACGGCCGCCTTTCGTAACAGTTTTCACGAATTGGGGGCGTGAATCCTCGAAAAAAGAGCGCGGAAATCGCAAGGAACCAGGGGGTAAATTGTGTGCGCGCGAAAAAGCGGATTGGACTTGGCAGGCGTCCGGGGGGTCGGGGGGGTGGGGGATACTTCCTGCCAAGCCCATCCGTTTGAACCTAAGTGTACTCCGGGCGAAGGTCGGCGCGCCGTGACGCTAGTCACACATTTGGCGCGCCAACAAGCAAAGGCGAAAGCTAATTGAGGTCGACGCGCGTCGTCTCCTTGCCGCGAACCGGCAATACATTGGCCGTGCTCGTGTCTCGAACCATGATCGGCAGCGCGGAGAGATCAGCGCCACACTTCGGACAAATCCACCGTCCTTCCGCGCTCAAGCTGTAGCTTACTTTGTTGCAGCGAGTGCACTGTTTCTTGAACACCGGTCTCCTCCTAATCGGCGTGACGCTTCGAAAAAACTGCCTTTCTCGTGTCCATAAAGCGTCCGTGCCTTCAGGTCCTATCAATCTCTACGCCGCAAGGCTTTTCCGACGTGCCCCCAATCGCGCCGGAACGTCGACGGAAGTCGACCGAAGTTGAGCGACATTGGAAACCAGAGGAAACCGCACAGCCGTGTAGAAAGGACTGTGGCGATCTTTCGAGCTTGGGGAGGAGAGACAATGTACAACAGTGCCCATTCCCGCGAGCGACACCGTCCTGTCGCGGCGGTGCTGCTTGCGGTCGTCGTGACGTGCATGGTCTCAGGAGTAGGACATGCCGAGTTCGTGCTCGGTGAGCGCATCCTAAGCTTGGGATCGTGGGGCGCCGATGTGTTTCATTTGCAGCGGGAGCTCGCTCGAATCGGATATCAAATCCGTTCCGACGGCCACTTTGGCAAAGAGACCGAGCGTGCCGTGATTGCGTTTCAAATATCCAACGGCCTGGAGCCGGATGGCGTCGTAGGTGAGCGGACGCTTGCGGCGCTCAGCGCCGTGCGGCCGTTTATCATTTATACCGTGCGAGACGGAGACACACTGGAAGCGTTGGCAGAGGCGTTTGACGCATCGATCGTCGAGCTCGTTCATTTGAACAATTTGCCGGGTGGCTCGATTCAGGTAGGCGACGTACTGCAGGTTCCCGTGCGACCGACGTACACCGTACGCCGAGGCGACACGCTCTCCGCGATTGCAATTCGTTACGGCACGACCATACAGGCCTTAGTAGAGCTGAACGACATTCAAGATCCAAACCTGATCCAAGTCGGCACGGTCCTGCGCCTTCCCCGCGGCGCTGAGCCTACGATTCCGGGGCTGTAGGTAAAAAGCGCTCACCGATTCGATGCACGGCGCTCCTTCCGGCGGTGAGTTGCGTAACCAGATCCTCAAAGTCGGCCGTCCGCTCCTTTGGCGCGGCAACTTCCACCGCGACGTTCTCCCCGTATTCGACGCCCGTCACCAGCGTGCCCGAGCTCCTCAGCGCCCGCTCCGCACGCGACCAATCCGCGTAATCGAAATGCACCCGAAGCAACACGTGCGCTGCAAACGACACGATGCCGGCTTCTGCCACCGCTTCACTGGCCGCGGCCGAATATGCTCGCACGAGCCCGGCTGCGCCCAGGAGCGTGCCTCCGAAGTAGCGAACCACCACGACGCACACGTTGACGAGCTCGTTGCGTTCGAGCACCTCGAGCATCGGGCGGCCCGCCGTCCCTTGCGGTTCGCCCGCATCGCTCATCCGTACCACGAGCGCGTCTAAACCGGCGCGATACGCGTAGCAATAGTGGCTGGCGCCGGGATACTCCTCCCTCGCACGTGCGATCTCCGTCTCCGCGCCTATAGCATCCGGTACGGGCGCCGCGATTCCGATGAATCGAGAACGCTTGCGTTCGATTTCGACTGCGCTCCGCTTCCTGACGGATCGATACCCCTGCTCCACACATACCTCTCCCGACAATTGGTTACCTTTGGTCTTGCGCCTTGCTTGACGAAGTAGGATCAGGCCGCCAAAGAGGGAACTTCGAGCATGCAAACGAACCCATTTGGACCATGAGTACACATCCGAGCCTCTATTATCATGGGCCCGAGTTCGCAAGTTACAGCTTCGGCCCAAATCACGCGTTTCATCCCATTCGCCAAGAACTCACCATCGACCTAGTGACCCGAGCCGGACTCGTGGACCAGGCGCACATTGTGCCGCCCCGACCGGCAACGGACGAGGAGCTGCTGCTGTTTCACCGCCGCGAGTACGTCGAAGTCGTAAAGGCGGCAGGGAATGCGACGCCCCGCATCGCTCTCCCATCGCACGGGCTGGGCACGGGGGACAACCCCGCCTTCCTTCGCATGCACGAAGCGGCCGCGGTCCGAGTCGGCGCCACCCTCGATGCCGTGCGGCGCGTGGTTGAAAACGAAGCGGAGCACTGCGCCAACTTCGGCGGGGGGCTTCACCACGCCCTGCGCGACAAGGCATCCGGTTTTTGCATTTACAACGATATCGGCGTTGCCATAGCTTACTTGAGAAAAGAGCTGGACTGCAAAGTCGCGTACATCGACCTCGACGCCCACCATGGCGACGGTGTCCAGTGGGGGTTTTACGACGATCCCGACGTACTGACGATCTCGATTCATGAAAGCGGCCGCTACCTTTTTCCCGGCACTGGCGACGTCGACGAGATCGGGGAAGGACACGGAAAGGGCGCCTGCATCAACATCCCTCTGCTGCCTCATACGGACGGCGAAAGTTGGCTCGAGTGCCTCGAAGCGGTCGTGCCCGAGGCCCTGGACGCATTTCGGCCCGACATCGTGATCTCGCAGCACGGCTGCGACGCTCACCGACTCGATCCGCTCACGCACCTAGCTGTGTCGACGGAGGCGATGGAGCGGGCGGCAACCCTTATTCACCGGCTTGCCCATGAGCACTCCGGAGGGCGCTGGGTCGCGCTCGGAGGCGGCGGGTACGCGCACTGGCAGGTAGTTCCGAGGGCGTGGGGGCTTGTCTGGGCGACGTTGACGGACCATGCTGCGAAAGGAGAGCTTCCCGCCGACTGGATCGCGGCTTGGCAAGACCGCGCGCCTGTGCCGCTTCCAAGTCAATGGCACGACATTCTCGACCAGACGCCAATTAAGGACGCGGCAGATTTTGAAGCGGCGTGGCGCGCCGAGGAAAATCGAAAGACCGCCGCTCAGGCGCTCAAGAACTCGCTTGAGCTACTAAAGAGGCGCCGGCGATGAGTGAATTCAAACCGCTCGGGCCGTTTTCGTCAAAGAGTGACGCCCGCCGCGCCGTTTGGGACGCGCTCGCAAGCGCTCGGGTGCACCGATTTCCATTTCCCGTCGACGGGAGAATCCCCAACTTCGCCGGCGCCCAAGGCGCTGCCTTGCGCCTCGCGAAGCTTCCGGAGTTTCAGCGGGCCGAATGCGTCAAGGTAAATCCCGACGCCCCGCAGCGGTACGTTCGTCAAGCGGCGCTCGAGGCCGGCAAGATGGTGATCGTTCCCGCGCCCAGGCTCCGGGCAGGCTTCGTTCTCCTCGACCCGTCTCAAATACCCGCTGATGAAATTCGACGTGCCGCCTCGCTGTCACACATGGACCGCTATGGCCGGACAGTTTCCCTTGCCGAACTCGCCGACTTGACCCGCCGCATCGGACTCGTCGTCATGGGAACCGTCGCAGTCGACCTCGACGGTCGGCGCGCCGGCAAAGGTGAAGGATACGCCGATCGGGAGTACGCCATCCTCAGGCAGATTGGCATGGCCGAGGCGCCGGTCGCCACCACCGTCCACGACATTCAAGTGACGAAAGGTGTTCCCGCCACGGCCCACGACGTGTCGGTCGACATCATCGTGACGCCCAGCCGGGTCATTCGCACGACCAAAGATCGCCCCCAGCCGCACCGGATCGACTGGGACTCGGTGAGCCCCGACGAGCTCGACGCGATGCCGATCCTAAAGGAATTGCGCGTTTCCCGAGGCAAAGGGTCTTAGATCGTAAGAATGTCCGGCCTTGCAATGCGTGTGCCGTCCACGTCAATCTGCCGCTCAGGCCACGTTCCGTCCCCTCTTGTCAACACCTCGAAACCCGATTCGACGACGATGATGGTATCTTCGGACTTGGTTCCCGTAATCGATGGATTCCAGGCCATCGCCTGATTCGGCCAAATCGACTCGGTTTGATCGGGCAACGCAAGCCAATCTCGGTTTGCGTATCCGATCGCGCCCCCTTGGTGGTGCAGTTCCCACTCACCCGGGTACCCGGCCTCACTGTAAAGGTCACAGAGGCGATTAAACAGGTCGGCTCCCCTCACCCCCGGGCGTGACGCGGCGATGATGCCGGCGTCGATCTCCGAAACCGCCTGGTGCCTGCTCTCCATGTCCATCGACAAGTCTCCGAATTGCACGATCCGCGTGAGCGCCGCGGTCAATCCGAGCCTCCTTGCGCAAACGACAAACATCGCCCTATGGTTTACCTGTGCATTAGTGGGCGTCGGATGGCGATAGCGGTCGATGCGATCGTCCGCCGCCACGAGGAGAACCGTGGGCTCCATTCCCTCGCTTCTCAACCGCTCCTCGAGCCGTGACGCGAGCAGTCGCTCGCTGACGCCGCGCCGGCATTCTTTCGCGATCGATTCGACGGCTCGAGCCGCATCACGTCCAAGTGTGCGATAGCGCTCGATCTCCTGTCTTGTGAGAGAGTAGCGCAAATGCGCAAAGGACTCCCGCTGATCGGCAAGGCCCGCAAAGGAGGTGTCGGACACGGCCCTTCTTCCGGCGATAAAGCGGTGCACTTCTTTTTGTGCGTCCCGATACCACGGCCACGCGACGATCTCGACATTTAATCCTTCCAGCTCATCTTCGTCGAGGCGGGCGACCTCATTGTTGGGAGCAAGGAGCGTGAGACCGTTCGCATCGATCCAAGCAGCCGCGACGCCCGTTTCCCGGTCTCGCTCGATGCCATGGTCGCCGCCGCACGTAATCCACGAAAAGTTGTCTTTCCTCCGCAGCAAGAGGCCGTCCATCTTCACGGCGGCCAACCATTTCGCGACCTTGAACCGCTTTTCCTTAAACTCGAGGCGTCGCTCCTCTGCACTTCCGCTCGTGTACAACTCTACACCGCCTCCACTCTATCGGCGAATCATGACGAGTTCCCTTTCCTACTCAATGCGCGCCGCAGGCCTTTTGCCACAACCGATGCGCGAATCGCCTGTTTCAACTCTTCCAGTTTCGAGGCGGTACCAACGTACTCGATAATGAACGTGTCCGATTCCTGGTCAAACCCGATCCGCTCGACACCATCGACTTTCCTTAAATATCGGTAGGCGTTGTTTACACAAAGCGTGTGACAAACAAGGCCGGTCACCTCGATCTCGGCCCTTCGATGCATGCCGGCGACCGACACATCGCTTATCAATCGGGCCTCCGGTTCGACCCAAATGTTTCGCCATGCGGGAGCCATTCAGCCTGCCCTCCCCTCTCACCTCATTTACTCCATGTTTCACCCTATGATATCCTTAGGCCTTGGGAGTAGACGCCCAAGATCGGGCCTTGCGCCATTTTCGGACAGCGAGGAGAGATAATTGGAAATGAAAGCGGCCGAAAGGCGTGCGAAGATCCTGGACGCGCTCGAAGAACATTATCCCGACGCGAAATGCGCGCTCATTCACAGCAATCCCTTCGAATTGCTCGTCGCCACCATATTATCCGCTCAGTGCACCGACGAGCGGGTCAACCTCGTGACCGCCCGACTATTTCAAAAGTACAAGACTCCCCAAGATTTCGCCCGTCTAACGCCCAAAGAGCTCGAAGAAGAGATCAAAGAGCTCGGACTGTTTCGCAACAAGGCCAAGAACATCGTCGCAATGAGCCAGAAACTTCTGCTGGAGTATGGCGGCGACGTGCCCAAGGATCGAGAGAGCCTAGAAAGCCTGCCCGGAGTTGGTCGCAAGACGGCAAATGTCGTGCTCAGCAACGCTTTCGACATTCCTGCGATCGCAGTCGACACGCACGTCTTTCGCGTGGCAAACCGCCTCGGACTTGTAAGTAGGGCCCCAAATCCGTTGGCCGTCGAGCGGCAATTGATGAAGAACATCCCAAAGGACCGGTGGTCTCAAGCGCACCACTGGCTGATTCACCACGGGCGTCAGGTCTGCGAGGCCCGCAAACCGAAGTGCGACGTGTGTCCCCTCCTGCCTTACTGCCCGGAGGGCAAGCGCCGAACGATGGAGGCTACCAAGTGACGTTCAGCTCATCGCCATCGTAGCGTGTGAGTACGAGGTTGACGGATACGTACTTCCCCTTCTTGACGTTTACTAGGCCGTAATCTTGAAAGTAGTCTCCGTCGTTGACGGTGCCGCTCATGTCGGAGTCGACCCAGCCAAAGAGCGACCACGTCCCTTCCGGCATGCCCGACAGGGTAAAAACGCCGCCTAGTTGCGATCGGACGGGAGCGTGCGGCGCCTCCAGCGCATCGCCGCTTTTCTTTGCAACGAAGATGCGTGGCACGCCCGCCGTTACGGCCGCATGGGCGTTGACCAGGCCGTATCCAGTGTCTTTATCCCAACCGGGCGTTTTGAGGTCCGTCGCCGTGATCTGGAGGATCTGCCGAAGGTCGTCGGGGCCGTAGTCGAGGCCTAACGCCCGGTATCTTGCGATCATTAGCGCTAGGATCCCCGAAACGTGCGGCGCTGCGATGGATGTGCC
>CAYRIY010000117.1:0-9963 GCA_964424335.1 uncultured Clostridia bacterium | reverse complement strand
CGACGATGAGGAGCTCATGGAGCTCGTGGAGATGGAAGTGCGCGAGCTGCTCACCGAGTACGAGTTCCCAGGCGACGAGATCCCCGTGATCTCGGGCTCTTCGCTCAAGGTGATCGAGGAGCTGCAACAAGGTGAGCCGGGCGAGTGGTCCGCGAAGATGCAGGCGTTGATGGATGCCGTTGACTCCTACATTCCAACGCCTGAGCGCGAGATTGACAAGCCGTTCCTGATGCCGGTCGAGGACGTGTTTACGATCACGGGCCGCGGCACGGTGGCGACGGGTCGTGTCGATCGCGGCGTGATCAAGGTTGGCGACGAGGTTGAGATCGTCGGGATCCGCGACACGCAGAAGACCGTGGCCACGGGTGTTGAGATGTTCCGCAAGCTGCTCGACCAGGCGCAAGCGGGCGACAACATCGGCGTGCTGCTGCGGGGCATCGACCGAGAGGATATCGAGCGCGGTCAGGTGCTGGCCAAGCCCGGGACGATCAAACCGCACACGAAGTTCGAGGGCGAAGTGTACGTGCTTTCCAAAGAAGAGGGAGGCCGTCACACGCCGTTCTTCAACGGATACCGTCCGCAGTTTTACTTCCGGACGACGGACGTGACCGGTGTGGTGACGCTGCCGGAGGGCACGGAGATGGTCATGCCGGGTGACAACGTGACGATCACGGGCGAGCTGATCAGCCCGATCGCGATGGAAGAGGGGCTTCGCTTCGCGATTCGTGAGGGCGGCCGCACCGTCGGCGCCGGCGTTGTGACCAAGGTGCTTGCCTAAATTCGCTTGCACCTCATGGTTTTGGGTATTGCAGTGGAAAAGGAGCGAAGCATCGTCTTCGCTCCTTTTCCGGTATGGAAACGATTGTGTGCAGAACTGTCAAGCTGTTTGAGTTGACAGGTCTGGACGAGTATGCTAAAGTCATGTAGTCCTCTATTTTCGTTAGGTTGATCAGCGTCCCGCACTCATGGGTCATCCGCTTGACCGCCCATCGATCAGGGAGCGGATTGGCGGTTGGATCGGGTTTGGCGGGGACTTTTTTCAAGATGTGTGGGAGGGATGGTTCCCGTGCGCGTAGGGATCACCTTGGAATGTACCGAATGCAAGAATCGCAATTACCGCACCACCAAGAATCGCAGGACGACGACGGAGCGCGTGGAGCTTAAGAAGCACTGCAAGACCTGCCGGCGTCATACGTTGCATCGCGAAACCCGCTAGGCCTTCAATGGTCGATCGCGAACGCTCTTGTCTTGCGACCGAAGGCATTGTGTTTTTGGTTGGTCGGCGACCTTGGGCGCGGCCGTTGATTTGATGAAAGGGCGGGAGTGAAACGTATGGCAAACGTGGCGAAACGGGCCGCTAGACCGGGGGCGTCCCGCATCGGGAAGTTTTTGCGAGAGTCCAGGGCTGAGCTTCGCAAAGTGACCTGGCCCAATCGCAAGGAGCTTGTGACGTATACGGTTGTCGTCATCGTTTCTACGGCGATCGTGGCGGTGTTTCTCGGAATCGTTGACTTGATTTTCTCCCAAGCAATTCGCTGGCTCGGCAGTATTTGAGGGGGCGCGGCCGATGGTTAGAGAGCCTGCAACCGAAGACTCCCAGGAGCGTCAACCAATCGACATCGATGCGTTTCTCGATCTCGACAGCGGGATTGATAAGCATTGGTATGTCATCCATACTTACTCGGGGTACGAAAACAAAGTAAAGGCAAACCTCGAGCGGCGCGTCGAGTCGATGGGCATGGAAGACATGATCTTCCGGGTCTTTGTTCCGACCGAGGAAGAGATCGAGTTCAAAGACGGCAAGAAGAAGATCAATAAAAAGAAGGTCTTCCCGGGTTACGTTCTTGTCGAGATGGTCATGAGCGACGACTCTTGGTACGTCGTCCGCAACACGCCCGGCGTCACCGGATTTGTCGGTTCAGGCGCTCGGCCGATTCCCCTCGATCCCGAGGAAGTGAGGGCGATCCTCAAGCAACTTGGGTTTGACGAAGCAAAACCGAAGGTCGCTTTTGCAGTAGGAGACTCGGTGCGCGTCGTTTCCGGACCCTTT
Source organism: uncultured Clostridia bacterium (assembly GCA_964424335.1). Lineage (GTDB taxonomy): Bacteria > Bacillota > Limnochordia > DTU080 > RSA5 > CAYRIY01. Next base: position 7,913 of record CAYRIY010000117.1, on the reverse strand, counting down.
GAGAATTTCAGCGGCCTCATCGAAGAAGTGAACATCGAGCGGGGCAAACTGAGGGTGGCCATTTCGATGTTTGGGCGGGAGACCCCCGTCGAGCTCGATTTCGAACAGGTCGAGAAGTCGACATAGCAACTTTGAACGATGCGAGCACTCAAGGTCGAGTGTCGTTGCCTCGCATTGCTTTGAGGCGGAGCTTCACGTGAAGGAGTCTGACGACGATGGCTAAGAAACTTTCAGCAGTGATCAAACTCCAAGTGCCTGCGGGAAAGGCCAACCCGGCGCCGCCGGTCGGTACCGCGCTTGGTCCGCACGGCGTCAACATCATGGAGTTTTGCAAGTCCTTTAACGAGCAGACGGCCAACCAGGCCGGGATGATCATCCCGGTTGAGGTGTCGGTGTACGAGGACCGTTCATTTACGTTTGTCCTCAAGACACCGCCGGCAGCGGTGCTTTTGAAAAAGGCGGCGGGCATCGACAAGGGTTCTGGACAGCCAAATTCAAGCAAAGTAGCCACGATCAAGCGCTCTCAGGTGCGCGAGATCGCGGAGTTGAAGATGCCCGACCTCAATGCGGTCGACGTCGACGCGGCGATGCGCATGGTCGAGGGGACGGCCCGCAGCATGGGGATCGTCGTCCAGGACTAACGATCAAGTTTGCGAGCGCGCCCATAATCCAATATCTCCGGGCGCGTCCGGTGGGAGAGCGGATCAAAAGCCGCTCGTCTGAACCACAGGAGGAGGAGACACGGTGGCAAAAAAGGGAAAGTCTTATCTCGAGGTCGCCAAAAAGGTGGACCCCAACAAGGAGTACACGCCTAGAGAGGCGATTGCGCTCGTGAAAGAGACGGCGCGGGCCAAGTTTGTCGAGAGTGTCGACGTAGCGTTCAAGCTTGGCGTCGACCCTAGGCATGCCGATCAGCAGGTGCGAGGCACGGTCGTCCTGCCGCACGGCACCGGCAAAGATGTGCGCGTTGCGGTCTTCGCCCAAGGCGACAAGGCGCGGGAGGCCCAAGAGGCGGGAGCCGACATCGTCGGCGCCCAAGACTTGGCTCAGCAGATCGAAGCAGGAAACATGGACTTTGACGTCGTCGTTGCGACGCCGGACTTGATGGGCCTTGTTGGCCGTCTTGGGCGCGTGCTTGGTCCTCGGGGCCTCATGCCCAACCCCAAGGCGGGCACGGTGACGATGGACATTGCCCAGGCGGTGCGAGACATCAAGGCCGGTAAGGTTGAGTTTCGGGTCAACAAAGAGTCCGGCATGCACGTCACGATCGGCAAGGTTTCTTTCGACGAAGACCAGCTTTACGAAAACTTTCGCGCTTTAGTCGACGCGGTCATTCGGGCCAAGCCGACCGGCGCCAAAGGTCAGTATTTGAGGAAGGTTGCCCTCTCGGCGACGATGGGGCCGGGCGTGCGCGTCGATGCGCAGAGCGCGGCGGCCGTTGCTGCTGAGCGGGAGTAATCAATAGCGTCAGACGGAAAGCCGTAGACAGCCGGCGCCAAGCGCATAATGGGCTCGCATGGCACAATGAGCCCACCGGCCGAGGCAGATTCCTTATACCCGTACGTCAGATATGTTGCCCAAAAGCGCATCGCAGCCTTTTGGCAACGGCGTGCGCGGATATGGCATCGCTTCGGCCTCCGGTTGAAACCGGGGGCCTTGTTTTTTCCGCTTTCTGTTTGTCACGGATGGAAAGGGGGATTCACGAAATGGCGCGTCCTGAGAAAGTAGCCGCCGTACAGGAGATTGCCGACAAGCTTCGCCGTGGTCAAGGCATCGTGCTTGCAGATTATCGCGGCCTCAACGTCAAGGAGATGACCGAACTCCGCAGGCAACTGCGCGAGGTGGGCGTCGAGTTAAAGGTACTCAAGAATACGCTCGTGCAAATCGCGGCCAAAGATGCCGAGGTCGAAGGACTCGAGCCGCTCCTCGTAGGTCCGACCGCCGTAGCGTTTGGGTACGACGATCCGGTCGCCGCCGCGAAGGCAGTGAGCGAGTTTGCCAGCAAGAACGACCGCCTCGAGGTGAAGGGCGGCGTCCTGAACGGCAAGGCGATCGACGTCGAGGCCGTCAAGGCGTTGGCGGACCTGCCTTCGCGCGAAGTGCTGGTCGCTCAGGTGCTGCGGGGCATGCAATCGCCGATTGCCGGTTTTGTCAATGTGCTTCAAGGAACACTGCGAAACCTGGTCTATGTGCTTGAGGCCGTTCGCAAGGAAAAAGAGAACGCAGCGTAGGCAAACATTCATCCCGGCGTCTTGAGACTGCAGTCGCCGGAGATTATGGAGGGAAACCAAATTGTCTAAAGACGAAATCATGCAGGCTATCAAAGAGATGACCGTTCTTGAGCTCGCCGAGCTCGTAAAGGCCCTCGAGGAGGAGTTTGGCGTCAGCGCCGCAGCCCCCGTCGCTGTTGCTGCGGCCCCGGCCGCGGGCGCCGCAGCCCCTGCGGAGGAGGAGAAGACCTCCTTCGACGTCATCCTCGCCAGCGCCGGCGACAAGAAGATCCAGGTGATCAAGGTTGTCCGCGAGATCACCGGCCTTGGATTGAAAGAGGCGAAGGACCTCGTCGACTCCGCTCCAAAGCCAATCAAGGAGGGCGTCGACAAGGACGAGGCGGAAGAGATCAAGAGCAAGATCGAAGAGGCCGGCGGCTCCGTCGAACTCAAGTAGCCGCGCCTCGTTCGAGCGGGGTCGTTGCATGGCGACGACCCCGCTCGGGATGGCATGGGACGAACAATGGGGCGCTCCGCTCTCTTCATTACAAGAGAAACAGGCACTCTCTTAAGGGAGGGGCGCCCCTTCATCATCGGATGTGTGCGTTTTTTGGCACATCCTTTGTTGACAACTCGACTTTCGGTGTGATAGCATTTCAAGGTGCTGGAGTCTGCAGCTTTAGCGTCCCTAACCCGTCGCCGCCCCGGACCGCCGTGGGAAATCTTGCATTTAATGTATATTCTGCGAGTCGTTGGCGCATGTTACCCAATGTGCCATAATAGCTTCCCGCAAATCTCTTGAGCGAGGACGAGGTTCGTCGTTTTTTGACGATGGACCTTTTTTAGGACCTTGCTTTTCGTCATGTTAAGCCCTCCCTACGATTCCACACGGAAAAGACGGGATGCAAACGACGGCCCGGGAGTATGATACACGTTTCTGACCTTGAGAGGAGTGGCGCTTTTGGCAGTCGCGACACAGGAGCTTGGCAAGCGTCGGAGGATCACATTCGGCAAGATTAAAGAGGTCCTCGACATGCCAGACCTCATTGAGGTCCAGCGCAAGTCGTATGATTGGTTTCTCAAGGAAGGCCTCCTTGAGATGTTCCGCGATATCTCTCCCATTCAAGACTTCACCGGTAATCTTGTTCTCGAATTCATCGACTATTCCCTTGGCGAACCCAAATACGATGTGGACGAGTGTAAGGATCGGGACGTAACCTACGCTGCGCCGCTGAAAGTACGGGTTCGGCTGATCAACAAAGAGACCGGTGAAGTCAAAGAGCAAGAGGTGTTCATGGGAGATTTCCCGTTGATGACCGAAAACGGCACGTTCGTCATCAACGGCGCTGAGCGCGTGATCGTGAGCCAATTGGTCCGGTCGCCGGGCGTGTACTACGGCAAGGAAGTGGATACCAGCGGGAAAACCTTGTACAACGCCGCTGTCATTCCAAACCGAGGCGCTTGGCTCGAGTTTGAGTGCGACGCAAACGACGTCATTTACGTGCGCGTCGATCGCACCCGCAAGATCCCCGTCACGGTCCTCTTGCGCGCCATCGGGCTGGCAAGCAACTCTCAGATCCTCCAAGCTTTCATGGAGGCCGAGGCGATCAAGAACACGCTCGATCGGGACAACACGGAGACCGAAGCCGAGGCCCTGATCGAGATCTATAAGCGCCTGCGCCCGGGGGAGCCTCCGACGGAGGAGAGCGCTCGTTCACTATTTGAAACCCTTTTCAACGACCCGAAGCGGTACGATATGGCCGGGGTCGGACGTTACAAGGTTAACAAGAAGCTGCGTCTGTTGCCGCGCATCATGGGGCGCACCGTCGTCGAGCCGATCGTCGATCCCGAAAGTGGCGAAATCATCGCCGAGCCGGGCGCTAAGCTGGACCGCAAGCTCGTCGAGCGCATCGAGGCCGCGGGCGTCCAAAGCGCGGTGGTCGAGGGGCGAGATCGCACGCCGGTCTTGGTCGTCTCGAACGGGGCGCCCGACGCATCGGTCAAAACGTTGACTCGCGACGACGTCGTCGCAGTCATCAACTACATCGTCTGCTTGATCGAGGGAATCGGCACGGTCGACGACATCGACCACCTCGGCAATCGCCGGCTGAAGTCGGTCGGTGAGCTCTTGCAAAACCAGTTCCGGATCGGACTTTCCCGAATGGAGCGGGTCGTGCGCGAGCGCATGACCATTCAGGATGTCGACATTATCACGCCCCAGGCGCTCATCAACATTCGCCCGGTGGTCGCAGCGATCAAGGAGTTCTTTGGCAGTTCGCAGCTATCTCAGTTCATGGATCAGACAAACCCCCTCGCGGAGCTCACCCACAAGCGTCGGTTGTCGGCGCTTGGGCCCGGCGGGCTCTCTCGTGAACGCGCGGGATTTGAAGTCCGCGACGTGCACCACTCCCACTACGGCAGGATGTGCCCGATTGAGACTCCGGAAGGCCCGAACATCGGTCTGATCGGATACTTGTGCACGTATGCGAGGATTAACGATTACGGGTTTATCGAGACGCCGTACCGGCGGGTCGAAGACGGCGTCGTGCAAGAAGAGATCGTCTACCTCACGGCCGACGAAGAGGACAACTTCGTCATCGCTCAGGCGAACGAGGGGTTTGACGAGAATGGAAGATTCACGAGCGACAGGGTTTCGTGCCGGTTCATGGACGAGATTTTGATCGTTCCAAGAGAGCAAGTCGACTTCATGGACGTCTCGCCGAAGCAGATCGTATCGATCGCTACGGCGCTCATTCCGTTCCTGGAGAACGACGACGCAAGCCGCGCCCTGATGGGCTCAAACATGCAGCGGCAAGCGGTCCCCTTGCTCCGTACCGACGCACCGCTCGTCGGCACCGGCATGGAGTACAAGGCGGCCGTCGACTCGGGCGTCGTTTTGACTGCACGCGAGTCGGGCACGGTGACACGTGTGACCGCCGACGAAATCGTCATCAAGACGGACCGAGGCGATGAGCATCGGTACAAGTTGATCAAGTTCGCCCGTTCCAACCAGGGCACGTGCATCAACCAAAAGCCGCTCGTCCGGGCGCATCAGCGGGTCGAAAAGGGCGAAGTGATCGCAGACGGCCCGTCGACCGACATGGGCGAGCTCGCTTTGGGTCGCAACGTGTTGGTGGCGTTCATGCCCTGGGAGGGTTACAACTTCGAAGACGCCATCCTCGTGAGCGAGAAGCTCGTGAAGGAAGACGTGTTCACGTCCATTCACATCGAGGAGTATGAGGCGCAGGCGCGCGACACCAAGCTTGGGGCCGAGGAGATTACTCGGGACATTCCCAACGTGGGTGAAGAGGTGCTCAAGGACCTCGACGACGAGGGGATCATCCGCATCGGCGCCGAAGTGCGGCCGGGCGACGTCCTCGTCGGCAAGGTGACGCCCAAGGGTGAGACGGAGCTCACCGCTGAAGAGCGCCTGTTGCGGGCGATCTTTGGTGAGAAGGCTCGGGAAGTGCGAGACACATCGCTCAAGGTGCCCCACGGCGAAGGCGGCGTTGTGGTCGACGTGCGCGTCTTCTCCCGAGAAAACGGCGACGAGCTCTCTCCCGGCGTGAACAAGCTCGTGCGGGTTTACATCGCACAAAAGCGCAAGATCTCCGAGGGCGACAAGATGGCGGGCCGCCACGGAAACAAGGGCGTCATCGCTCGCATCTTGCCGGAAGAGGATATGCCGTTCTTGCCCGATGGAACCCCGGTCGAGATCGTGCTCAACCCGCTTGGCGTGCCGTCTCGAATGAACATCGGGCAGATTCTCGAGACGCACCTTGGCTGGGCGGCCAAAGCCCTCGGCATCCACGTTGCGACGCCCGTCTTCGACGGCGCGACCGAGGAAGAGATCTTCAATTACCTCGAGAAGGCCGGCAGTTCGAGGAGCGGCAAGTCGATCCTGTACGACGGCCGCACGGGCGAGTCGTTCGACAACCCCGTGACCGTAGGCTACATCTATATGTTGAAGCTCGCGCACTTGGTCGACGACAAAATTCACGCCCGTTCGACCGGTCCGTACTCCCTCGTTACGCAGCAGCCGCTTGGCGGAAAGGCGCAATTTGGCGGCCAGCGCTTTGGAGAGATGGAAGTGTGGGCGCTCGAGGCGTATGGAGCGGCGTACACGTTGCAAGAGCTTCTCACGGTCAAGTCGGACGACGTCGTAGGACGCGTCAAGACATATGAAGCGATCGTCAAAGGGGAGAACGTCCCCGAACCGGGCGTGCCTGAGTCCTTTAAGGTCTTGATCAAGGAACTGCAAAGCCTCGCGCTCGACGTGCGCGTCCTCACCGACCAGGCTGAGGAGATCGAGATTCGCGAGGAAGAAGAGGACATCAGCGAAATGGCCCGAGAGCTGGGTATCGACATCCAAGGCCGCGACGACGAGGAGGAGGAGTCGAAACCCAGGGAGAGTGTGGTCAAGAGCGCAGCCTCCGCCGCAGCGTCCGATGTGGACGAGGACGACGAGGAGGATGCCGACGACGATGTCGATAGCGACGACGAAGAGGATGTAGACCTCGATGTCGACGAGGAGGAAGACTCCTTCGGCGACGATGTCGATGACGACGACGTTGATTTCGACAGCCTCGTGAGCGAACTTGCAGACGACGATGCGTTCGTGGATGAGGACGACGAAGAGTAATCGTGCGTCGGCGTTTTTCCCTAACACCTTTTAGCGCCTTGGTAGGAGGGTGAGCTTTGCTGGACGTCAACAATTTTGATAGCATCCGCATAGGCCTCGCATCCCCGGAGCAGATTCGAGCATGGTCGAGCGGCGAGGTGAAGAAGCCGGAGACGATCAACTACCGCACGCTCAAACCTGAGCGTGAGGGCCTGTTCTGCGAAAAGATCTTTGGACCGACGCGCGACTGGGAGTGCCATTGCGGCAAGTACAAGCGCGTGCGGTACAAGGGGATCGTGTGCGATCGCTGCGGCGTCGAGGTGACGCGGGCCAAAGTGCGCCGGGAGCGCATGGGGCATATCGAGCTTGCGGCTCCGGTCTCGCATATTTGGTTCTTCAAAGGCATTCCGAGCCGCATGGGGCTGCTTCTCGACATGTCCCCGCGCACGCTCGAAAAGGTGCTCTACTTCGCTTCGTACATTGTGACGGATCCGGGCGACACCCCGCTTGCGAAAAACCAGCTCCTTAACGAGAACGAGTATCGCGAGTATCGGGAGAAGTACGGCACGGCCTTTAGGGCGGGCATGGGCGCAGAGGCGATCAAGCGCCTTCTCGAAGAGATGGATCTCGAGAAAATGGCTGACGAGCTGCGCCGTGAGATCCGGGAAGCTTCGGGCCAGCGCCGGATCCGGGCCATTCGCCGTTTGGAAGTGGTGGAAGCGTTCCGTCAGTCGGGAAATCGCCCCGACTGGATGATCATGGATGTCATTCCCGTCATACCTCCTGAGCTGAGGCCGATGGTCCAGCTTGACGGAGGGCGGTTTGCGACCTCGGACTTAAACGACCTTTATCGCCGGGTCATCAACCGGAACAACCGGCTGAAGCGGCTCCTCGAACTGGGCGCTCCTGACATCATCGTGCGCAACGAGAAGCGGATGCTCCAAGAGGCCGTCGATGCGCTCATCGACAACGGCCGCCGGGGCCGCCCGGTCACAGGCCCGGGCAACCGCCCGCTCAAGTCGCTGTCCGACATGCTCAAGGGCAAGCAGGGGCGGTTCCGCCAAAACCTGCTGGGCAAGCGT
>CAYRIY010000116.1:0-10107 GCA_964424335.1 uncultured Clostridia bacterium | reverse complement strand
TATGGCCTAACCCTCATCTATTTCGATCTCAAGACCGGACGCTGGCTTGAATTTTCCTGGGACGGCACTTTGCTGTTTGAAGGCACGTACGAGAACGACCTCCTCGTCGGTCGTGCGGCGAAGTATTATGAAACCGGCGAGCTGCGCTACGAGGGACCGTTTGAGGCCGGCCGCCTGAGCGGCAGGTGGACGGAGTATCACGATAACGGTCAAATCCGCACGTCGGGCCAAGCGTACGACAGCGATTATGGCCTAAACATCATCGATTTCCCCCTAAAGACCGGACCGTGGTTGGTGTACGGGTGGGACGGCACGTTGCTATTTGAAGGCACGTACGAGAACAACCTCCTCGTCGGTCGTGCCGCGGCGTATTTCCCTGATACCGGGCTGCTTCAATGGGAGGGCACGATGCAGGGCGGTCACGCCGTCGGCACGTGGACGGAGTATTACTGGAACGGTCAAATTCGCGAGACCGGCGTGGCAAAAGGAAGCGAATTTCCCAACGACTACCTCTACCCGATTCGAGAAGGTCTGTGGCTTTATTTCCACTCCGATGGATCGCTGATCGACGCTCGTTTCTACTTAAACAATGTCGACATGGGCAGCGTGGAGTTCGTGAAAGACCCGTATACGGGCTTGAACCGCCTGGTTGTCAAGGACCCGAGCGGCTCGCGCACGGTGTACGACGTCGGCAGGGAAGGGATCGTCGCCAGCCGCCGGGATGCGATCCCGATCGATATCGAAGAGGTGGTCGACTACCAGGTCGACCCTGAGACCGGCGAGATCCGCATCGTGCGCAAAGATGCCGAAGGCGCGCTCGTCACGTCCACCGGTCGCCGCTACGTCGACGACCAGGGAAGCGTACACATCAGCGAAATCGATGAGCACGGCAACCAGAGGGAGACCGTAATCTCGCCGGATGGTTCGACGGTGATCGTGACGACGCGGGCGGACGGCTCCCAATCGATCGTGGACCTCGACCCCATCGACGGACTCAGCCTTTTCGAAACCCTTGCCGACGGGACATCCGTGCGCACGACGCGCGACCCTTGGAACGGCGCGCTCGTCACCGAAAGGTTTGACGCCGAAGGCAACCTGGTGGAGACTACGACGCAGCGGCCCGACGGCTGGATCGAAGCAGTCGATCGCGATGGCAACGTGCGCACGAGGTACGTGGATGAAGACGGCCGCACGATCACCATCGAGCTCGATCGAAACGGCAACGTGACGACCGCGGTGGCGGATCCTTCCGGTGAGGTGATCCGCCGGGAACGGGCGCTCGCGGCGCCTGTGGAGCCCGGACGGAATTACTACGAGACGGTGATCGGCGGAACCGATTGGGATGCGTTGTCGCCATCGATGAAAGACTACTTCGCCGCTTCGGAGCGCGACGCTCAAGAGGCGGAGCTGAAGCTCGCCGAGATCCGGGCGGAGCAGGAAGAGGCCGACCGCCGCGCCGCCGAGCGCCAGGCTTTAGAGGAGCGCAGGCGTGCGATCGAGGAGTCCCGCGAGCGGGCGCGCGAGCTCCAGCGCCAATACGACGAAGCGGTGGCGCGCGGCGACATGGACGAAGCAAGGCGCATCATGGCGCTTCAGGATGAGCACCACGACGCATCGACCGAGCTGCTCATGCCGACCGAATCCGAGCGCCAAGAGATGGAGCGCCTCGCCGAGGTGCGTCACCGGCTGACGCAAGCGATCAACCAGGGCGCCCTCGAGCGCTCGCAGCTCGACATCTTCAACGCCGAGCGGGCGCAAGACATCAAAGACTCCGTGACCGAGTTGACCAAGTGGGTCTCCGTGGGGTCAGAGATGCAGCAGCAGACGAGCCGGACGACCCGGATGGCGGAGCGGGAGCGCGCCTGGGCAAGGGCGCAGATCGAGCAGATCGACGCCATGCTCGAGGCGGGCGGGTGGAGCGACGAAGAGCGCAAGATTCTCTTGGAACGCCGTGAGCTCGCAGTGCTCCAGGAGGACGGCGCGATCGAGCTGCTCGCAGCCAACGGGCGCATTACGACGGCTGGTTACATCATCGACGGCGTCACGACGGTGACGGGCGCCGGGGCCGCTACAGCAGCGGGCAGAACGGGTACGATGCTGGTCACGAGCACGGCAAGGCGCCTTGGAAGCGAAGGCATTGCCACCGCAGCAGAAGTGGCGGCGGCACGCGTCGGCAGCATCGCAAGCATGGACGTCTCCTCGCCGGCGATCGCCGCGCTGGGAAGCGCAGCGCGCCGGGTGCTCGGCGATGCTCCCGTCGACGTCGTTTCGGCCGCAGCCGGCAGAGTGGCTGAGGTGGGCCGGACCGACGTCAGCGATCTGACCGCTAGGCTAGCAGATACGTTGCGCTTTGCGCCGGAGCCGACGGCTGCTGCGTACAAAACGCCGGCCGAGCGGGCCTCGACCGTGCTCGAAAACGCGCCGTCGCTTCAGACCCAGGCGCGCACCGAGCGCATCAAGCTCCCTTCCGAAATGACTCCCGCCGAGCGGCAGGCGTACCACGATCGCCTCGCCCGGGAGCAGATGCGCGGGCGATGGAACCTAGGCGATTTTGGTGACGTCGACGATTACGACGACGTCCTCGTGCCGATCGGCTCGGTAAACCCGATCGACCCGCGGCCGTTCACCGTCGAGGAAGTGCGGCGGTTGCACGAGGTGGGCCGCAACTTGAGCCGTGAGGAAATCATTCGCAAGGCGGAGCTGTATCGATTGCGCTATGAAGCGGAGCGCCTCGCCGAGAAGGCCCCGACCGAGGCCGAGCGGATCGCCTACGCCGATCGGTATCGCCAGCTCCGTGAGATCATCGACGATCAAACGCCGACCGTGATCATCCCTGCGCCCGGGGGCGCGAGTTCGGCTCCGTTGCGCGTCCTTGGCGCGCCGGCTGACGTCCCGCCCGACATTGCGGCGTTCACGACGATCATCGACCGGCCCGCTCGCTTTGCCGCTGCGGAACCGGGCACTGAGATCCTGACCGCCGTCGAGTTTCCACCGCTCACAGAGAGCGTCGCACCTTTGCCGTCGGCGTCGCTTCCACCTCCACCTCCACCTCCGCCACCGCCGCCGCTTCCGCCCTTGCGGGTCGGATCCGTGCCGGAGCGACCGGTGATCGAGTGGCCGGTGGGGCCGTACATTCACGGTCTGCCCGGGCCGGGAGTGGGCATGCACCACATCGAGGCGGCGCAGCGCGTTGCAAGCGAGACGGGCGTGCCGATCGTGATCTTCGGCAGTCGACAGACGGGGGTCCGCCATAGCACAGGGGGACCTTTTGGGCCCACTTCCGATCTGGACATCGGGGTTGTGGGACCGCCCGAGTCGCTCGCACGGGTGCTGCGTCACGGCATCGAAGCGCGGATTCCCAACGTAGAGCACGGGCCGATGGGGCGATTTGACAGCATCGATGACGCGCTGCGGCAGGGGTTCCTCGTGGTGAGCCCGATCCCATGAGGCGCGCACGAACTCAGGAGGTAAGTCCGAGTCGGACGGCTAACGCATCCTCGGACCGAAGGGAGAGATCGGCGTGGGCAACGTAGCTATTCAATTCACCGGCGCCGCGGAGCTGGAAATCGCCCGTCAGGCGATCCCGGAGCCGGGCCCCGGCGAGTTTGTCGTCGAAGCGACGAAGTCTTTGATCAGCACCGGCACCGAGTGCATCTGCTACAACCGCTGGTTTGAACCCGGAACGCATTGGGATCGATGGGTCAAGTACCCGTTTAGTCCAGGTTACAGCAGCGCCGGCGTGGTGCGAGCTGTCGGTTCCGGCGTCCAGGGTGTCAAGGTGGGCCAGCGCGTCGCAGGACGCAAATCCCACGCCAAGTACTGGAAGGGCAGAGCGTCCGAGCTTGGCGTCGGTGTCGTCACGGTGCCCGAGGGGGTATCCGACGAAGCCGCCACATGGTTTGGGATCGGCAGCATTGTTCAAGTCGGCGTGCGCGCCGCTGAGCATCGGCTCGGCGATGACGTCGTCGTGATCGGTTGTGGGATCTTGGGGCAGGTGCTCGTCCAGGACGCGAGGCTCTGCGGCGCTCGCACCGTCGTCGTCGTCGACATCTCCGAGATACGCCTCAAGACCGCGCTCGATCATGGGGCCACCCACGCCGTGTCCGAGCCCGTCGATCAATGCCAAGATGCCGTCGCAGATGCAACGGACGGGCGAATGGGGTCGGTGGTGTACGACGTGACCGGCAATGCAAACGTGCTTTCCTCAGCGCTTGGGCTCGCCCGCGACTTTGGCACGGTGGTCATTTTGGGCGACACCGGCGTCCCGTCGGGTCAAAAGCTCACCTCGGACGTCATCACGCGCGGGCTGCGTATCGTGGGTGCGCACGACGCGCATCCGCCGCGGGAGTCGACGCGCCACACGCCTTGGAGTAAAGATGCGATCAACCAGCTTTTCTTCACGTACCTGCAGCGTGGGGATATGCGGGTCGACGATCTGATCACGCACAGGCACGATCCGCGGGACGCAAGGTCCGTGTACGATGGCCTGTCCAAGGATCGCTCGCAGGTCCTTGGCGTCATCTTTGACTGGACGCTCGTCGATGGATGACTTATCGATGGCGACTCGTTTGCTACTTCCGGGTCGCAGCGGCCGTCGTGGAGCCGCGCACGATCAACTCATGGGGAATGCGCGCACCTAAGGAGACGAGCTGTTTCTCGTACGCCCAAAATAGGAGATCAACGGCGAGTTCGCCTGCCAGCTCTTTGGAAAAACCTATGGTTGTGAGCGGCGGATCGCACGTCGATGCGCAGGCGAGGTCGTCAAAGCCCACGATAGAGAGGTCGGACGGCACAGAATAGCCCAGTTCGTTCGCCCGCTTCACGATGTCGACCGCGAGGCTGTCGGGGGAGGCAAACACGGCCGTCGGCAAGGGATCGAGCTGAAAAAGTGAGTTGACCAACTTCTGTCCGTCGGCCGGCGTTTGGATGAGCACGTGCGATTCGTCGGCTTCGATCCCGGCCGATGCCAGCGCTTGCGAAAAGCCGCGGACGCGGGCGTCCATATACCCCGTGTTGTCGCGGTGGATGACGAACGCAATATTTCTGTGTCCGAGCGCGATCAAGTGGGATGTGGCGTCGAAGGCTGCCTTTTCATGGTCGATGCTGACCCAGTTGAGCGTCGATCGCTCCGCTTCGCGCAAGACGGCCAGAGCTGGGATTCCCAGCTCTGCGAGTCGCTCGAACGTGGGGTGGTCTACGCTCGCCCCAAATGCGATCGCGGCGTCAATCTGTCGGTTGGCGAGCGCGCTTTTGAGTGGGAAAAGCTCCAAGTCGTTCGGCAACGTCATCACGCTTACGCTTTCGGGCAGTCTAAAGGTGATGGCCTCGTAAATCTCCTGGTACAGCTCGTTGGACGAGAGCCCGGACTGCAAATGGGTCGGGAAGAGAATTGCGATGCGCTTCAACTGCCGCGCGATCGGAAGCTCTTTGGCGTACCCCAGCTTTGCGGCTGTATCGAGCACAAGTCGGCGCGTTTCCTCTCGAAAGTTTCCCTTGTTGTTGAGCACCTGGGAGACGGTTGTGGGAGAGACCCCAGCTTGCCGCGCAATGTCACGTATCGTTCCAGCCAAATGAATCGCTCCACTCATGTTTACCCTGCGTGTTCACTAAACACGATTCTGTCTTCGTGATCCTTCTCTGTTCTCCTGCGAAATGGCGTAATCGCCCTAAAGTACCCAAGACAAGAGGTTTTGAATCAAAGTAGTCGAGTTGTATGATTTTTAAAAGGAGAAGCGGAAATGTTGTGGAACCATCCACTTACTAAACAGGTGGACAGATGTTTAGTGACCAAACTCAGCTTTATTTTGAGGCATCATTCGAGGGGAGTGATTGCCGCTTATTACAAAGGAGCCGCGACCTATATAGACGCGTCGGAACAAGCAATCAAAAGGAGGAGCGATCATTGAGCTACATCCGTAGGCTGTCTCCCATCGTCCTGTCGTTCATTGTTGTCTTGACACTCCTTATCCCCGCCGGCGCCAATGAGGTAGTCACCTTTTGGTACTACGGCGCCCAGTCGGACTTTGACGTGCTAGAAGTGTTTGCTCGGGACTTTGAGGCTGAAAACCCCGGAATCAAGATCGAAGTGGTCAACGTTCCCTACTCGTCTGAGTGGGAGAAGTGGGCGGTAGCGGCTGCGGGCGGGTCCCCTCCGGACGCAAGCATGGGCAACTTCGGCATCTTTAGGGTGCTAGGCGATGTCCTTGAGCCGCTCGAGCGCTACGCCGAAGCTTCAGGCGATATTCGCCGGGAGAGCTTCTTTCCTGCGCACTGGGATGCCGCCTGGTACGGAGGGCACCTGCTCGCGCTCCCGTTTCGTGCAAACGCGCAGGTGATTCTCTACGATAAACAGGCGTTTGATGAGTCAGGCATCGGCGATATCCCACATACTTGGGCGGAGCTCCAGGACCATGCTACCCGTCTCACCAGGCGCACCGGCGATAACGTCGACAGGTGGGGATTTAGTTTTCGCAACGCCCAGCTCAACCGCACGGCTAACCACTTCGCTCAACGCAACGGTTGGCAGCCCTTCGATCATGAGTACACGTCGGCCTACTACACCGACGAGAAGCTCATAGAGACTCTGTCGTTCCTAAACGGCATGGTCGTCAACGGCGTAGCGGCCATTCAAGGGATGCCCGGGGTCGGCAGCCTGGCATCGCAACGAGTTGCCATGCTCAATGACGGGCCGTGGGCTTTGGCGAACATTTTCGCGAGCAATCCCAACTTTGAGGTCGGAGCTTTCGTTCCCCCGGCAGGGCCGAGCGGCGAGCAGCCGTACGCCAACATGGGCGGAGAAAACCTGGTCATGTTCAAGGACTCCAAGAACAAGGAAGCCGCATGGAAGTGGCTCACGTACCTTGCGTACGAACGCAACGCGGATTACAACAAGATGACCGGAGCGTTCTTTCCAGTCGTGACATACGCGGCGACGGATCCGCACTGGTTCGAGTCCGAGGTATGGAGCGCGGTGCTCAAAAATTATGAAGAGGGGCGATTGCCGCTTGGGACAACGCCATGCGGCATCCGGTTGGCTTCGGTTGACGCCTACGACCAAGCGCTCGCCGACATTTTCAACCAGCGAAGCGCGATCGGACCGGCGCTTGCAACCGTCCAAGCGATTGCCCAAGCGGACATTGTCAATCCCGAGTTCCTTGCCTGTTTGGGCAGGTAGCCGACACTTTTTTCGGCAGGAGCGTTGCTGGGCTTACCGGCAGCCCTCCTGCCATGATTCACACGAAAAACGCTAGGGGGACGCATTGATGCTCCCGATTTGCCGCAGGGAGAAAGATCCGCAAACCGGGCTCGAAGTCTGCTATTTGACCGACTGGGACGAGCCGAGCCGCAAGACGTACTTTTCAAATGAGTCGTGGACCAGCGATGATCGGGCCGTGATCTTCCTATCCGAGCGTGGTGGCACGGCCACGACACCGCAGCGCGTTTGGATGGCGGTCGACGGCGAGTATGTACTCCTCACTGAAGGGGAGGGATGGCACGCGGCGTCTTTTGGGATCAGCCGGAGCGACGACGTGGGGTATGCAGTAAGGGACGGCCAAATATGGCGCATGGATCTGCGTTCGGGCAAGACGTCCCCCTTCGCGGCGCTTCCCTTTCAAGGTCAGCCCACCGGCCACCTCACGTGTACCCGTTCCGGGCATGTCGTCGGCGGCTACCGACTAAAGCGGGGCTACTACGTCCTTGCGATCACGGACGAGCGGGGCGAGACGCAGACGCTCATGCGATCGGACACTCCCCTCGGCCATGTCCAGGCCTGTCCGGCAGATGACCGAACGGTGTTTTACGTTCACGAGACGGGCGGAGACGCCGTGCAGCGCACGTGGCTGTACGACATCGAGCTCAGAGAGACGAGGCCGTTTTTCGTCGAGGCCGAGGATGACTGGATCACGCACGAGACTTGGGACTTTCATGGGCAGTACATCACCTTCATCCGGGACCCGCACGCCATCATGCGGGGGGACCGCACCGGCCAATCTTTCGAAACGGTCGTTGAAGGTGAGTTTCACCACTGCGCTCCAAGCCCTACCGACCGGTGGATCATCGCGGATCGAACGCGCACGGGGGAGATCCTCCTCGTCGAGGTGGGCACAAAGCAGGTGCAGACCCTCGCTGCGGGACACAGGGCAACACGGGGCGAGGATCACTGCCATCCTTCATTCAATCGCAAGGGCACAAAGGTGTTGTTTACAGCCCCGATGAATGGCAGACCGCAGGTTGCGCTCATCGATTTGGAACAGATCGAAGGGTTTACTCCTTAACTGATTCCGAGGTGATCAACGGTGACAACGGCGCTGCAATCTCAATCGAGCGATCCGATGCCTCACATAACAAATCGCATTCGCCTTCTCGACCACACCGTGGATTTGCTCCTGGGCGCTCAGGTGTTGGATGTCCAATCGAGGTGGCACGGAGGTTTTCTCGATCCGCTGCGCCTTTTGGCGGAGCCTTGGTACGCCGCGGGCGCCGTCGATGTCATGTGCGCGGTCTTGCCCGAGCCCGGCAGTCGTCATTTCGACTCGAAAGACGTGCTCGATGCCGCCGTACGTGCGATGGAGTACGTCAACAAAAATCAATATGACAACGGAACGATCGATGCGTACTTCGTCGGCGACATGCAAGCGGCGCCCAACGTCGCGTTTGTCTCGCGCATGCTTTGTCGCGCCTACCGCAAACTCGACGCCGATTTGCCATCCTGCGACGCCTCCGAACTCAAGGCGCTCATCCGCCGGTTTTTGGTGAGAGGCGGCCGTGCGCTGATCGATCGCCGGGCGTATACCCCGAACCACCGCTGGGTGATCGCCGACGCCCTGCTTCAGGTGAACGCGCTGTTTCCCGATCCCGAATTGACGGCTCGAGCGATGCGTTACTTGGACGAGGGAATCGACATCAACGAAGACGGCATGTACAGCGAACGAAGCACGTCGTACGGCATGTTGACGAACGAAACGCTCATATCGATCGGAGAATTGACCGGAGATCCAAGGTACCACGATTACGTGGCGCGCAATCTCGAATTTGCCTTGTACTTGCTGCAACCAAACGGCGAGGACGCGTATCAGTTTTCGATTCGACAGGATGCCGTTGTCCCCGGCACACGCATCGCAGGCGAGGACGTCTTTCGGTACATGGCCGCATCCCGGGGCGACGGCCGGTTTGCGTCGATGGCGGACTTCCTCGCGGAGTCGGCCGGAGACGTTGATGCCCAGATCAAAGCGGAGAAAGCCCTGTGGTCAGCGCCCATCCCCGATGAGAAAGCTCGCTTTCCATCGCTCAAGTACTCCCTGCTCAGCCATATGAGTGGTCGGGGAAAACTCCTTTCACCGTGGGCCTACGTCGACATCAGCCACATTCAGCGCGAACCCCTGCCTCGGACGTATCGACGCGTGTACCCTACGTCCCGCCTTGTCCGGATCAGGGAAGATGGGATCGCGGCGAGTGTCATGGGCATGCAGCAAAACCTGTTTTCCCTCCATGCGGGCAGCGTGGTGCTCGAGGGCTTGCGCGTCCGGTATCTCTATCACAACTGGAAATCCTTTGTGCCGCAATCGTTTCAAATCGAGGACGACACCTACGTGGCCAAGGGATCGTTTCTCGCGTCAAAGGAAGGTCCGAAATTTCCCGAAGAGGACGAGGACCTCTTGCTTTCCGTCCGATTCAAGCCGACCAACGGGGCGTGGCGGGTGCGGGTCGAAGTCGAGGGTCAACCCATGGTCCCGGTGCAGGTGGAACTCGCTCTGCGTCCGACGGGGCAGTTGATTCAGCAAGGGACAAAGAGCGATCTAAAAGGGTCGACATACCTGTTCGCGACCGGCGACTTCCAGGTGTCGACGGAGGATGCGTCCATTTCGTTTACGGACATTCCAAGGCGCGTACACCGAACGGTGGATCACCACGGCGGATGGATGGGGAACATTCCATTCACCAGCGTTTTCATCACAGACTTTTCTCCATGTGCGATCGAATTCTCGATCCTTGGCGAACGACGGTAACGTCTTTCAACCCGGTTCGACAGGCGCGTGCTTCAATACACGAGACCGACCCTCCCGATTCATAGGAAATCTTCCCCGGACGTCGTAAGTCTGTGGTGTT
>CAYRIY010000115.1:9734-10111 GCA_964424335.1 uncultured Clostridia bacterium | reverse complement strand
GACGCTGGACGTTCGACGCTAGCCGTTGCGCCCCTGCGCGCACCGATCGGTGCCGTCGAACGTCCTTGCAGGCACACCCGGCTCGAGCTCCCTTCCCATTCTTCATCACCCTGTCGGCGTCCGGCGTCTGAGCCGAACTGCCAACGTCTCGATTTGTCACCGCCCGCCGCTACCTTGCGAGGAATGGGCGAGTTCAAGGTGCACGCGGACTTCGAGCCGTCGGGGGATCAGCCCACGGCGATCGCCGCGCTGGCCGAAGGGCTGCGCGACGGGAGCCGCTTCCAGACACTGCGGGGCATCACCGGGTCGGGGAAGTCGGCCACGGTGGCGTGGCTGATCGAGAACGTGCAGCGCCCGGCCCTGGTACTGGCCCCGAA
>CAYRIY010000115.1:0-9679 GCA_964424335.1 uncultured Clostridia bacterium | reverse complement strand
CTTCCCGAAGAACCGGGTGGAGTACTTCGTCTCCTACTACGACTACTACCAGCCGGAGGCGTACATCCCCCGGTCCGACACCTACATCGAGAAGGATTCATCGATCAACGACGAGATCGATCGGCTCCGCCACGCCGCGACGAGCGCGCTCTTTGAGCGGCGCGACGTAATCATCGTGGCTAGCGTCTCGTGCATTTACGGCCTCGGCTCGCCGGAGGATTACGTCGGGCTTACGCTCTCCCTCAAGCACGGCGATTTTCGCGATCGGGACTCCATCTTGCGCAAGCTCGTGGGGATCCAATACGAGCGCAACGACGTGGGCTTCACCCGTGGGACGTTTCGCGTGCGGGGCGACGTGATCGAGATCGTACCGGTCTACGAAGAGCACGTCATCCGCATCGAGCTGTTTGGCGACGAGGTCGACCGCATTCTCGAGCTCGACCCCGTGACAGGCGAAGTCATCGAGGAGAAAGAGACGCTCACGATTTACCCGGCGACGCACTTCATCACCTCCGAAGAAAAGATGAAGCGAGCGATATCGACCATTCAAGACGAGCTCCGGGAGCGACTCGCGTACTTCAAGCGAGAGGGAAAGCTGCTCGAGGCGCAAAGGCTCGAGCAGCGAACGATGTACGACCTCGAGATGCTCGAGCAAGTGGGCGTCTGCCAGGGAATCGAAAACTACTCCCGCCACTTGACGGGCCGGGCGCCCGGTGAGTCGCCGGCCACGTTGCTCGACTATTTTCCGGGCGACTTTTTGATGTTCATCGACGAGTCGCACCAGACCATCCCTCAGGTCGGCGCCATGTACCGGGGCGACCGGTCGAGAAAAGAGACGCTCGTCGAATACGGCTTTCGCCTGCCGTCGGCGCTCGACAACCGCCCACTCAAATTTGAAGAGTTTGAAGAACGGATGAACCAGGTCGTCTTCGTTTCAGCGACGCCGGGGCCGTACGAGCAAAAGGTGAGCTCTCGGGTCGTGGAGCAGATCATCCGCCCGACGGGCCTGGTGGACCCGGAGATCGACGTGCGACCCATCAAGGGGCAGATCGACGATTTGCTCGACGAGATTCAAACGGTGACGTCGCGCGGCGAGCGAGTGCTCGTCACGACGCTCACCAAGAAGATGGCGGAGGACCTGACGGACTACTTTACCGACATGGGGGTGCGCGTGCGCTACCTCCACTCGGAGATCCAGTCCCTCGAGCGCATCGAGATTTTGCGCGACCTCAGGCTGGGCGAGTTTGACGTCTTGGTCGGGATCAACCTGCTGCGCGAAGGGCTCGACCTGCCGGAAGTTTCGCTCGTTGCGATTTTGGACGCCGACAAGGAGGGCTTCCTCCGCTCGGATACCTCCCTCATCCAGACGATTGGCCGGGCCGCCCGCAACGTAAACGGCCGCGTGATCATGTACGCGGACAACATCACCGGCTCGATGCAAAGGGCGATCGACGAGACCAATCGGCGGCGGGCCATCCAGCTCGCCTACAACGAAGAGCACGGCATTACGCCGGAGACGGTTAAAAAGCGGATCCACGAGGCGATCCGAGCCGAGCAACAAGAGGAAGCCGACAAGGATCAGGCCGACGCATTGGACAAAGTGAAAAACCTCTCCGCGAAAGAGCTTGCGAAATACATTCAGGATTTGGAAGCCGAGATGTTCGACGCCGCGAAGAAGCTCGAGTTTGAGCGAGCGGCACAGCTGCGCGATGAGATCGAAGAGCTGCGCAGCGCAATGCTTGAGTTTACGGGGTGACCGGCACGTGGCAAAAGACCGGATCGTGATTCAAGGGGCGAGGCAACACAACCTCAAGGACGTCAACGTCGAAATCCCTAGGGAGACGTTGACCGTGCTGACCGGGCTCTCGGGCTCGGGTAAGTCGTCCTTGGCATTCGACACGATATACGCCGAGGGACAGCGGCGGTATGTGGAGTCGCTTTCTGCTTATGCGCGCCAGTTTTTGGGACAGATGGACAAACCCGACGTCGATTTCATCGAAGGGCTCTCACCGGCCATCTCGATCGATCAAAAGACGACGAGCAGAAACCCCCGTTCGACCGTGGGCACGGTGACCGAGATTTACGACTACCTGAGGTTGCTTTATGCCCGGATCGGCCAGCCGCACTGTCACAAGTGCGGACGCCCGATCGCGCAGCAGACCGTGCAGCAGATGGTCGACCAGGTCATGGCCTTGGGCGAGGGAACGCGGGTGCAGATATTGGCCCCGGTCGTGCGCGGCCGCAAGGGCGAGTTCAAAAAACTTCTCGAAGAGATCCGCAAGGACGGGTTTGTCCGTGTGGTGGTCGACGGCGAGATGCGCGAGGTCGACGAGGCGATCGATCTCGACAAAAACAAAAAGCACGACATCTCGGTCGTCGTCGACCGGATCGTCGTGCGCGACGGCGTCGCCGGCCGGCTCGCCGATTCGATCGAGACGGCGCTCGAACGTGCGGAAGGCGTCGTGCTCGTCAACGTCCTCGAGGGCGAGGATATGCTGTTCTCCGAGCGGTTTGCCTGCGTTGAGTGCGGCGTGAGCTTTGAGGAGCTTTCGCCGCGCATGTTCTCGTTCAACGCGCCGTACGGCGCCTGTCCGTCCTGCGACGGCTTGGGAACCAAGATGGAGATCGATCCCGGGCTCGTGCTCGACCTGAGGCGATCGTTGCGGGACGGGGGCATCATTCCGTGGGCCAACAGCAACAGCCGCTGGCTCGAAGGGTTGCTGTCCGGCGTCTGCCGCAAGTACGGCATCGATCCCGATGTCCCCCTCGGCGCATTGAGCGAGGAAATGCGCCAGGTTCTGTTATACGGCGCAGACGGCGAAGTGAGCTTTGACTATCAAAACCAGCGCGGGCGCGTCCGCACGTTCACGGCGCCATACGAAGGGATCGTCGCCCACCTCGAACGGCGCTATCGAGAGTCGCAGTCCGACTGGGCGAGAAGCGAAGTGGAGCAGTATATGAGCACCCGCCCTTGCCTTGATTGCAACGGCAAGCGCCTGAGGCCCGAGACGCTCGGGGTGACGGTCGGTGGGTTGAATATTATGGAGGTTTCCGCGCTCTCGGTGCGCGACGCGCTGCAGTTTTTCGGCGATCTAGAGCTCAGCGAGCGAGAGATGATCATCGCCAAAGAGGTGCTAAAAGAGGTGCGCGCGCGCCTTGGCTTCCTGGTCAATGTGGGGCTCGACTACCTTACGTTGGACCGGGCGGCGGGTACGCTCTCCGGCGGAGAGGCCCAGCGGATTCGGCTTGCGACGCAGATCGGCTCGTCCCTGGTCGGCGTCCTCTACATCCTCGATGAGCCGAGCATCGGCCTGCACCAGCGAGACAACCGCAAACTCCTCGATACGCTCAAAGGGCTGCGCGACCTCGGCAACACGCTGATCGTCGTCGAACACGACGAGGAGACGATGCGCGAGGCCGATTTCATCGTGGACATCGGTCCCGGCGCCGGGGCGCACGGCGGCAAGATTGTCGCCGCCGGCACGGTCGATGAGGTAATGGCGGCTCCCGGTTCGATCACGGGCGAGTTTTTGAGCGGGCGGAGGCGCATCGAGGTGCCTTCGGTGCGCAGAAAGCCGAACGGCAACTGGCTCAAGGTCGTGGGCGCCCGGGAGAACAACCTACAGGGAATCGACGTCTCCATTCCGCTCGGCGTCTTCGTCTGCGTCACCGGGGTTTCCGGTTCGGGAAAGAGCACTTTGGTGAACGAGATTCTGCGCAATCGGCTGCTGCACGAGCTCCACGGCGCCCATGTGCGGCCGGGTCAGCACGACGACATACTCGGCATCGAACTTCTCGAAAAAGTGATCGACATCGATCAGTCTCCGATCGGGAGGACGCCGCGTTCCAATCCGGCCACGTACACCGGGGCGTTCGACGGCATTCGGGAGATCTTCGCCCAAACGCCCGATGCCAAGATGCGCGGGTACAAGGCCGGCCGATTCAGTTTCAACGTCAAGGGCGGCCGCTGCGAAGCCTGCAAGGGCGACGGCATCATCAAGATCGAAATGCACTTTCTGCCAGACGTGTATGTCCCGTGCGAGGTGTGCAAGGGCAAGCGGTACAACAGGGAGACCCTGGAGATCCGCTACAAGGATAAGACGATCGCCGACGTGCTTGAAATGACGGTCGAAGAGGCCGTTGAGTTTTTCAAGGCGATCCCGAAGGTGCATCGCAAGCTCGACACGTTGAACGACGTGGGGCTCGGCTACGTCAAGCTGGGCCAA
Organism: uncultured Clostridia bacterium; assembly: GCA_964424335.1. Taxonomy (GTDB): domain Bacteria; phylum Bacillota; class Limnochordia; order DTU080; family RSA5; genus CAYRIY01. The sequence goes on along the minus strand of CAYRIY010000115.1, from coordinate 5,453 downwards.
CCTGCGACTCAGCTCTCCGGTGGCGAGGCGCAGCGAGTCAAACTCGCGACGGAGCTCGCACGGCGAAGCAATGGGAAGACGCTCTACATCTTGGACGAGCCGACAACCGGGCTCCATGCCGCCGACATCCAAAAGCTGCTCGAGGTGTTGGGGCGACTGGTCGATGCGGGCGATAGCGTCCTTGTCATCGAGCACAACCTCGACGTGATCAAGACGGCCGACTACGTCATCGATCTAGGTCCCGAGGGAGGAGACAAAGGCGGGCGGGTCGTGGCGGTCGGCACCCCGGAAGAGGTGGCGGAGGTGGAGGGCTCCTACACGGGCCAGTACTTGCGGCCGCTCCTATTTGGCGGACAAGGAAACGGCACGCCGGCGCCGTCTCGCAGCGTGCCGTTCAGCGAAAGTGTAAATTCAGCGCCGGCTGCATTGTGATCGAAGACCCCAGTTAATGGCGGGGGCCTCGGCGAGTAGCGCAGTCCGTCGACACCTGCTATCATGGTAGACATGAGCATGGATCAGTTGGAGCAAGTACATCCAATGACCCCTCAAGAGAAGGCGAAGGCGTTGCCGACCAAGCCCGGCGTCTACCTTTTCAAAGACGCCGAGGGAAAGGTGATCTACGTCGGCAAGGCGGTCTCGTTGCGGGACCGCGTCCGCTCGTACTTCCAAAGGCAGGGCCGCTTTGTCTCGCCCAAGGTCAAAGCGCTCGTCGAAAACATCCACGACCTCGAGTTCATCGTGACGGACTCGGAGGTTGAGGCGCTGATCCTCGAGAGCAACCTGATCAAAAAAGAGTCGCCGTGGTACAACGTCCGGCTCAAGGACGACAAGGCCTACCCGTACCTCAAGGTGACGGCAGAGCCCTTTCCGAGGGTGACGGTCGTTCGCAGGCAAGGGCGCGACGGGCGGTACTTTGGGCCGTACACCAACACGAGAGCGGTGCGTGACACGCTTCAGTTTTTGCGCAAGCTCTTTCCGATCCGGACTTGCTCGCTCGACCTCTCGGGCGACCTCGACTATCGCCCATGTCTCCTCTACCACATCGGGCGGTGTGGGGCGCCTTGCGCCGGACTCCAGTCAAGAGAGGAATACGACAAACTCATCGACGAAGTCTGCCTCTTTCTCGAGGGGCGTCAACACCGACTTATTCCTGAGCTCAAAGCCAAGATGGAGCGCGCGGCGGAGAAGCTCCAGTTTGAGCAGGCCGCAAGGCTGAGGGATCAGATGTTGGCCTTGGAAAAGGTCGTCGAACGGCAAAAGGTCGTCTCAACCACGATGCTCGACCAGGACGTCATCGGGATGGCAAGCGCGGGAGAGACGGTTTGCGTACAGGTGTTTTTCATTCGCGACGGCAAGTTGACTGGCCGTGAGCACTTCTTTTTGGACGTGGCGGAGCATACGCCGGACGACGAAGCGCTTGCGGCGTTTCTCAAGCAGTATTACGCGGACGCATCATTTGTCCCCAAAGAGATCTTGATGCCCACGCAGCCCGAGGACGAAGCGTTGCTCGCCGATTGGCTCTCCGAGCGGCGGGGGAGCAAGGTGTCCTTGCGCGTTCCCCAGAGAGGGGAGAAAAGGCGGCTCGTCGAGATGGTGGCGCACAACGCCGCGCTCGTGTTGGGTGAGCGTGAAGCGAAGCGTTCGAGGCGCTTGGAACGAGTGGAAGAAGGTTTGGCCCAGTTGCAGGAGGCGTTCGGCCTCGAGCGCCTCCCAAGGCGCATCGAAGCGTACGACATTTCCAACACGCAAGGCAGCAACATGGTCGCCTCGATGGTCGTGTTGATCGACGGAGTGCCAGCCAACAAAGAGTACCGCCGTTTTCGAATTCGGGACCTCGAAGGGCCAAACGACTTTGCCGCCATGCATCAGGTGATCTCGAGGCGCTTTACCAACGGCCTCAAAGAACGTAACTCGCTGGCGGATCTGTCAGAGGAAGAGCGCGAGGCGGCAAAGGGGAAGGCCAAGTTTGCCGACTTTCCCGACCTCGTGCTGATCGACGGCGGCAAAGGGCAGCTCTCGGCGGCCCGCGACGCGATGCGCGAGCTCAACCTCGAGGACATTCCCACCATCGGGCTTGCCAAGAGGCTCGAAGAGATCTTCCTTGAGGACGCGCCCGATCCGATGCTCCTCGACAAGGACTCCGAGGCGCTTCAACTCCTGCAACAGATTCGCGATGAGGCGCACCGCTTTGCCCTGACGTATCACCGAAGCCTCCGATCGAAGGAGCAGTCTCGCTCCGTGCTCGATTCGATCGAGGGCGTCGGGCCAAAACGAAAGAAGAGCCTGCTCAAAAGGTTTGGTTCTGTAAAAGGCATCCGTGAAGCGACGCTCGAGGAGTTGAAGTCGGTGCCGGGCATGCCGGAAGAGGTCGCCGAGCGAATTTATCAATTCATGACGGAGCCGGCTTCGGGATGATGAAGCGCCTGGTCGTATTGATCACGATTGTTGCGCTTGGGCTGGCCGCCAGTGCACACCAGCGGGCCGAGGCCTCGCTGGCCTCCATCGGTTATACGATGCTTGGGTGGCTCGATCGAGCCGACATTCTCCACCACGACCTCACTGCTCGGATCGATCCCCCAAGGTGGAGTGCCAAGTTCTCCGACGACATCACGTTCAAATCCGCGAGATCGAGGCAGCTCCATATTTTGCTCGGCAAAGACGCTCGGCTGGATCGCGTCACGATCCCGGACTCGGACGAACCCGTCAAGTTTTATCGCACGATTGCGATCGGGGCGTTGCCTTTTCATATTTACAAGATCGACCTGCCGCGCGCGCCCGGCGATGAGACCTTCACGCTGCGGTTTGAATGGACGATCGACTCGTCGACCGTTCAATTCATCAATCCGTTTGTCGATCACAACTACTTCTACATCGGCTATGCGTCCATTTGGTATCCGCACATGCCCGAAGAGAGTTTCTTCACCGCGGATGTCACGATTCTCAGTCCTCAAGGGTACTTGGCGTTCGCGGAAGGGACAAGCGTGCTTGAGTCGCCGGCGGATCAGTATGCAGGGGCCGCTCGCTTCGCATCGGATGACCTCGAGGGATGGGCGCTCCATCAGTATCGAACGAGCGTCCCGGTAAACGGCATGGGCCTTGGGGTCGGTCGATTCGGCAACGAATCGATGGTCGTGTTCGACGAGTACAAGGTCGAGGTTTGGCGGCCGCGAGGGGTGGGCTCGACAGCCCAGCAAGTGGGCCTTGCGACCGCAAGAGCGGTGCGCTTCCTCGCGGAGCGGCTGGGCGCACCGCCCATCAATGAGTTTCGTGTCGTCGAAGTCCCGTTTCCCTGGGCCACCTCGTACGCCGGCCTCTCAAACCTCGTCTACGGAGGCGACTTGAGCGAAGCGCGCATCGAAGGGCGCGACGGCCTGGCGCTGTTTGCGGCGCACGAGGCCGCTCACAAGTGGATCGGCAGCACGGTCGGCATCCGCCTGATCGGGGGCGCGTGGCTGTCCGAGGGGCTCGCAGAGTACCTAGGATACCTCGCCCTTGCCGATGCTCAAGGCTCCGAGATTGCTCGCGACCTATTTGAGCGCCGTGCATACGAGCCGTTCACGGCCGGGACGCCCCGGCGTGCAATCGGCGCAATCGAGATGTTCGATGACGATGCGCCGTGGATGTACACGAAGAGCCCGTTGGTCTTTCGCATGCTTCATCGTCGCTTAGGAACCGAGCGCTTCTTTGCGGCCGTTCGCGCGTTTTTAGACGAGCACGGCGGGACGCATATTGCAGGCCGAGATTTCGAGGCCACCGTGGTTCGCCATGCGTCCGCATCATCCCTCGACCAGTCTGGATCCTCCGAAGCAAGCGTTAAAGCTCCGCAGCGCGGCTGGAGCGACCCGGTGGCTTTGCAAGGTGTCGGCGGCAACCTTTCGACGTTTTTCAATACGTGGATCCGGTCAAACCGATCGCTCGACTACGAACTGAACGTTGACGTGGCCGTGGCGGTGCCGGAAGGAGGCGTCGCCCTTTCCGTCTCCGTGCGGAGCATCGGAGCGGTCACGGAACCCGGAGATGTCGACATTGCGTTCACGTTCCCGAGCGGCGACTCAATTCGGGACGCGCTGCCCCTCGGTGAAGTGCGGGTCTATCATTTCGACGGCCTCCCAAACGAAGTCCGCCTCGATCCCGATCTGTGGCTGGCCGACTCCAATCCGTCCAACAACACCTGGAGGCCAACGAAGACGGATCAGCCCCATTGAGGGCGCGCCCACCGGCGCCTTTGACTCGTCTTCCCACCTCGAATTAAAAAGTTAAACCTAGACATTAAAAATGTTAATATCGACATTGATTTTGTTGTCCTCCTTGGGTAAAATGTGAAAAGACGTCAAGGGATTCCTTGGCGCGGACATCCGGATTGGCGCAAGTGGCAACGTTGGCCAAGCGGGTACATGAGGGAGGTGTTGATTGGATGGTGAAGCGCCGGTTGATCGGCACGTGTCCCGTGTGCACAGGCGCATTCCGCGTCACCCGACTTTCGTGCGAATCGTGCGGAGCGCAGCTCGAGGGTGAGTTTCCCCTCGACCGATTCAGCAAGCTCTCCGACGATCAACTTCAATTTATCGAAGTCTTTTTGACCAGCCGCGGCAACATTCGTGAGGTCGAACGCGTCCTTGGCATCTCGTACCCTACGGTGCGGGCAAAGTTGGACGGCATCGTCGAAGCGCTCGGATACAAGACGGAGCGCCCGCCGCGAAGCGATGTGAATAGCAAGGAAGTGCTCGAAGCGCTCGACCGTGGGGAGATTACGGCCGAAGAGGCACTAAGGAGAATCAGGGGTGAATGATGTGATTCGTTTTCTTAATTGGAGAAAGGGGGCCCTAAAATGAGTGAAGAGAGAATGTTCATACTTAAGATGATCGAAGAGGGAAAGATCACGGCCGAGGAGGGAGCTGCCCTACTTGAGGCCCTGCGGGACGACGCTCGCGCCGGCTCGAGAACCGAGGTTGACCAGGGCATTGAGGACGATCCTGGGTCCGATTCCCGCGGACACAGTGAGGAGGGCGAGCGCTCCCAGTCCTATGAGTCCGCCGAGGAGCAGGATCATGCTCGCAAGCCCCGTCCGGCGGATGTGGCGACCCAGATCAAAGAGGCGGTGCAGTCGGCTCTCAAAGGTGTTCCTCAGGTTACCGACGAGCTCAAGGACAACTGGAAAGAGGTAGCCGAAGACCTGCGCCACTCGTTCAATGAGATCCGTGATGAGATTCGCAAGAAGGGCCTCGTCGACGTGAGCGGTCTGATGGGATTGATCTCCCATATGCGGGATGTCGGTTTCGGCCAGACGCATGAGTTTGTGGACGAGATCGAGGACGTTCTATCTGAATCGGATCCAAACGTTGAGTTGTCGACGACCAATGGGGCGATATCCGTGAAGGGGTGGGATAAACCGCGCTACCGGCTCGTCATTCGCAAGCGGCTCCAAAGCACCGACGAAGAGAAGGCAAAGGAGA
>CAYRIY010000114.1:0-10428 GCA_964424335.1 uncultured Clostridia bacterium | reverse complement strand
TGTCGTTCAATCAGATGCCCGCAGACCCAAGAGTATTACCTCGAGAGCTTTTTCGGTCTCCTCCAAAGCCAGTGCGGCGTTTGGGTGCGCCGCGATCCAAAGAGCGGCCTCATTCATCGCACCGGACAAGAGATATGTCAGTGCATCAGGCGAAACCGGACGGATCAGCCCCGCTTCCCTCAGAGCAACCAAGTGTTCGCGGAGCTGTTTCATGGAGTAGCGGGCGTCAAGCTCGCGCCAGGCCGACCAGCCTAGCACTGCGGGCCCATCCAGCAACATGATCCGTTGTACGTCCGAGGCCGTGGCTGCCACAAGAAAGGCGCGCGATCCGGCCAAGAGCGCCTGCCACGGATCCGGAGCGGCCTGGGCCGCAGCAACGACCCGGCGTCCAACCTCGGCGTGCACCTCCTCCAGCACCGCCTGGAAGAGTCCCTTTTTGCTTTGGAAGTGGTGATACAGGGCGCCGCGGGTCACGCCCGATTCCTCCACGATTCGTTCGGTCGCGGCGGCGCTGTAGCCGACTTGTGCGAAATACTTTCGCGCGATGGCGATTAGTCGCTCCTTTGTCGCATCGCTCTGATCTTTCTTGACACCCATCGATCTCGCTCCTCTTGACATACATACAGTCTGTATGTAGAATCACCATACAAACTGTATGTATCTTAATGCACTTCGGAGGGACGCGCAATGGAAGTACGCAGTTGCTATCCGGTCGTCGCCACCAGTCGACTCGACGAAAGTCGCGAGTTCTACTGTCGGCACTTCGGCTTTGAGACGACGTTCGAATCCGACTGGTATGTAAGCCTACGGCTCGCCGCCAATCCCGCGTATGAACTGGCCTTACTCGACTACACCCACGAAACCCTGCCCGCCGCGTACCGCATGCCCGTGCAGGGTGTGCTCATCAATTTCGAAGTGGAGGACGTCGACGCCGAGTATGAGCGTTTGATCGGCCGAGCCGGGCTGCCAGTCGTTTTGGACCTGCGGGATGAGGCGTTCGGTCAGCGTCACTTCATCACCGTCGATCCCAACGGCGTCTTGATCGACGTGATCAAGGTGATTCCGCCGTCTTCGGAGTTTGCCCTCCAGTATCGCGGGGAAATCGGAGACTGACCCGTGGGAGTGAAACTAAAGGAGTACTTCGGCATTGAATTGGCCCGGCTGCTCGCAGACCGGATCGCGACCGTCCACGCGGGGTTCGCGTCCGAGTCGTTTATCGATGAAGTTGCAACAGGCGTGCCGCCTCTGGAACTGAAGGCCCGAGTGACACTGATCAGTTCCGCGCTCCGGCGTTACCTTCCGGCCGACTACACCGAGGCACTTTCGGTGCTCCTAAATATCTTGGGGCCAAAGAACCCTCGCGAGGAGGGCATGTTTACAGAAGGTTACTGGCTCATGCCCGTCGCTCATTTTGTCGAAGCGTTCGGGCTGGACCACCCCCATCGGAGCCTCGACGCCCTGTACGAAATCACGAAGAGACACACGGGGGAGTACGCCCTAAGGCCGTATGTCCAGCGATACGGGGACCTCACGTATTCATACCTGAAAAGGTGGAGCACAGACCCTAACCCGCACGTGCGGCGGCTCGTGAGCGAGGGGACCCGCTCTCGCCTGCCCTGGGCCAAGCGGCTACAGATCGACGACCCGGCGCCCATTCTTTCCTTGCTGCAGAGGTTGCGCGACGACCGATCGGCGTATGTGCGAAAATCGGTCGCCAACAACCTGCACGATCTGGTACACGATCATAGGGAGCTCGTCCTCGACACGCTGGGGGAGTGGCGAGTCGAGGCCCCTAAGGAGCGCCTTTGGGTGATACGGCATGCCCTGCGCAATCTGATCAAGGAGGGCGACCCGCGGGCGATCGAGATCGCGTGTCCAAACGGAAGGCGCCCATAGGTAGGGTGCTACGTTGACACTTCAACACCATCTACCCGCGCGCAAGGGCCGTTGCAGCGAGTTGAAGTGCGTCTTTGAGGCGGCGAAAGTACGATGATCGGCTAAGGTAAAAGTGGGCGGCAACGTCACTTCGATTTCCCGGCGGCGCCATGTAGGACGCATGCAAAAGGCGCTGCGACTTGACATCGAGCGGCGGCGGAGGAGGATCCTGAGTGAGCAAAGTTAGGAGTCTCTCTTGTAAAATAGCTCCGTCGATGCCAAGGCGAAGGGTGAGGGGAGAGCGGTTTAGCGCACCGATATCATGAACTGCGGTCAACGCGCTACGCATCTCTTCTACTGTCGGCTGGTCAACCTGCGGTGGTCTTAGCCCGGTGCTAGCAGGTGCCGCTGCCAGACTCGGCAAAGGGGGCTCAGTCGCAGTTGCATCGAGGCGGTCCAATAGCGAGAAAGCAAACTGACTAAATTCGACGCGCCTTAGATCAAGATCCGCAAAGAAGACGCCACTATTTGCCAATGGACCTGGGAGTAGATGAATCGCGCAGCCGAGTTGTTGATAGATCTCCCGCCAAGCATCCCCTTCCAAAAGGATGAGTGAGCGTCCTCGGTCCGAGAGCGAAGCCCATGCGTCACGGACCAGATGATCGATTGCCTCGCCTGACGGAAACGGCGACACCGAGGTTTCTAATCCGATGGTAATGCACAGGGTTGTATCGGCCGATGAGGCGTCCATTTTTGACAGCGCGGCGCGATCGGCCTCCGATAAAAACGTTAAGAGACCGGGGACATAGTAGTCGAGAAAGTCCATCGAGTCCTTGGTAAGCCAAAGCTGGATGTTGAAGGCGATCGGGCGCGCCTTTGCGTCGCGGGCCACGCGAATCGATTCAGGCGACTTTTGGATGATCATGTCCAACGCGTCGTGATAGCGCTTGCGAGGCCACATTTCATAGCCGCGATCCACAGATCGATCCACGAGCCTGTGCAGGTCTGCGCGATCGTCGGAGGTGATCCCGTCGACATACGACATTCCGGCGGATACGGCCGAGTCAACGCTGGAAACGTCGCTGCATACCTCGAGAAGTTGGGCGGCGAGGAGACGGCGTTCTCGAGGGGGCGCAGTGGTCATGCGTGCCTGAATTACGCGGGCCGAGCGCCTGCGCAATGTTGCGAATCGATGGGGAGCGCGCCACCGCAGATCCGAGGAGAGCAGACCGCGCGCAACGTCGTGCAAGGAGAGGCCGCGCGGCCCCCTTTGCACGAAGGAGAGTCGCGCAAGCTCATGAAACACGTCCGCGGGCAACGGTTCGTCCGCGACGGCTGCGAGTCGCTCCTGATCGCCTTCGGGGAGAACAGCGAGCGCGTCCAAAAACGGATGCGCCTCAGGTGTAGCACACTCGCGCAAAATATAGGCGCTGAGTTCGTGAGGGAGTTCCCAGGGATCCATGGTGCCGCCGTCCACTCGCCGGGCGAGGGCGTCACTGCCTAGAGCAAGGGCGAGCGGATGACCTTTCGCGGACTTGAGGAGCGCGCTTGCTTGAGGATGTTCCGCGACGCCGTGTAATCGCAGCACGGCTTCGGCCTCCTCGGGCGAAAGCACATCGAGGTAGAACGAACTCCAGCGCTCCCGCCACACGGCGTCGCTGCGCCAGGCAATTGGCGGTTCTTGACGCGATGCGGTGACGATGAGGCAGCGCCGATCGAACAAACTGGGAATGAACTCATGCCGTAACCAACCGCTGATGGGATGAAGGTCTTCGAAATTGTCGATGCACAAGACATCGGGAGCGTGAAACCTGCCGTGCGGCTCTAGCTGCGTCCAGTTGGAATCTCTCACCGCGCTGACATACTCAAGAAAAGCGCTAGGGGAGTGCCCGCACGCTCGTCCATCAATCCAGACCGCGGAGCGCCCCTGATCGATCGCCAACTGCTCGATGCGTTGGAGCGCCGCCGTCTTGCCGATGCCTCCCATCCCAGTGACGAAGAGGAGATGGGTCGCGGAATCCTCTTCGTCGAGCCAATTTTGCACGCACTCCAAAAGCTCCTCACGGCCTACGAAGATGGCCCTTTCCGGTGAAGCACGGCGAGCTGAGGCATGCAGAAACTCACTCATAAATGGATCCCGGACCTTCTCGCTATAATTCCAACAGTCATTCTCTAAAAAATGGCATCCCAAATTTTCTCGTCAAATCGGCCACCTCCTGCACGGCTAGGGCGAGACTCCTGAGATCGGTATCGAGATTTGAGACTAGTCTCACGACGTCTTGAAACCGTCGTCGGACCATTCCAGATCTATAATGAACCCGGATATTTCGGAGTCGGGATCTAGAGCGTCGGGGAGGATGGTCATATCCTTGGTACCGCTGAACTCACGTCTAGCGCTAAGAACCTGCAGACGTCTTGCGTTGCATTGCGCGCGCATGGCGCTTGCGCTTTGGGTATTGCTGAGTCTGACGAGTTACGCTGCGACAAATGGATCCTCCTTTGCGATCCAGGGCGTGCGGTTAGTAGGGGTGACGGCGTTCGACTCTGATGCGTTGCTCGAACAGTTGGACGACGCGGCGCCCCGCATGGGCCAGGGCAGTATGGTGACGTTATCGGACCTGGAGCGCCTCGCCGATGCCATCACCCGTCACTACCGACAACACGGTTACTCCTTCGCACGAGCGTACATTCCCGAGCAAGAAATTGCGGACGGCGTTATTTGGATCGTTGTGCTCGAAGGCGAGTACGACGAGGTGCTGATTGAGAACGATTCTCGCCTCAAAGAATCTGTGGCTCGGGGGATCTTGGGCCCGGTTCGCGCCGACTCTTTGATCGAGAGCCGATCATTGACACAGGCGACGAGGCTTCTTCTAGAGACACCGGGCGTGCGGGCGCAGACTTTCCTCGGCGCCGGCGCTACGCCGGGCAGCGCTACGCTCACTGTACACCTTGCTGATGGCCCGAGATTTAGCGGCAGCGTCTCCCTCGACAATTATGGGACCGCTGCGACAGGATCACATCGCGTCACTGCCGCGCTAAACATCAACAATCCGACTGGAAGCGGCGATCGCGTCACCCTTATCGGTTTTGCAACCATCGGCGGTATTAACCACGGCAATATCGCCTATGGCCGCCCACTTGGAAACTCTCCCAATCGGTGGCGCGCGAGCTATGGACGGACGCAGTACGAGATTCAAGGCGCTTTCGCGGCCCTCGATGCGGTCGGATCCGCGAACGTTTCCGATCTTCGATTTCAGTTCCCTTTCGTCCGCCAGGCCGCGCTAAAGCTTGATGCGGAGGTGGCGCTCACCAATCGAGATTTGGAGGACTCGGCCGCCGGAGAGAGAGCGCTTCGCCAGACGCAAACCCTTGCCTTGGCGTTGGACGGGGAGCGCCGCATCGAGTGGGGTCTGGGCGGCTACGATCGTTTCGCTCTGGTTGTGACAGCCGGACGCCTTGCGATCCTTGATCCGGCTACCCGAGCGCAAGACCGCGCAACGGTCGGGACTGCGGGAGATTATGCAAAGGTGAATGCGTCGTTCACACGCAACTGGCGTCTCGGAGAGCGAGTGACGGTTGAGATGGATTTGAGCGCACAGTGGGCCTCGAAGAACTTACTTAGCCTCGAGAAGTTTGCGCTGGGCGGTCCCCGGGGCGTGCGAGCGTATATGCCGGGAACGCTCTCTGGTGACGATGGTTGGCTGGTTCGCACCGAACTTCGTTTTGACACGGGCGCCCTTGGGGCATTGCCTGGTCGCCTGGAGCTGATCGGTTCGTTGGATATCGGCGGAGTGCGCCGCAACAAGGAAGAGTGGGTCGGCGCACCGCCGTTAAACGTGCTCTCGCTGTTTGGAGCGTCTGCGGGAATAGCGTACACCTTGGAGCCGTTTGAACTGCGCGCGGACTTTGCGTGGCCGCTGCGTGATCATTACGATCTAGGGCCCAAACACGGGGTTCTTTGGATTACTTCAAGTTTGCGGTTTTAATCGCGTCGCTCCCCACGTTTACCCGTTTCAATGGAGGTCGAAGGAAATATGAAATTGCGCGCGAAGCGTCCGGCAAAGCTGATCGCTTGTGTCCTAATGGCGACGTTATTGGTCGCGGCAGTGGGCGTACATCCTGCTTGGGCTTTGCCAAGCGACGGGCAAATACGGGATGGATCCGGCGTTATCGTACGTTCGGACGGCTCCCTAACTATCGAACAAGAGTCCGAACGACTGATCATCGATTGGGGATCGTTCTCGATCGGAGCGCACGAGCACGTACATTTTGATCAAGCGCTGGGTGAATTGGCTGTGGCGCTCAACCGAGTGGTCGGCAGCGATAGGAGCTTTATCGACGGTGTCTTAAGCGCTCCGGGTCAGATTTTCTTGATCAATCCCCACGGCGTGCTCTTCGGTTCTGGAGCCCAGGTCGACGTCGGCGGTCTGGTTGCTTCCACGCTCGCTTTGGATGATGAGGCTTTCCTTGATGGTCGCTTTTCGTTTGCTAAAGACGCCGCGATGCGCGGCCTTCCCACCGGGACCGTCATCAACGAAGGAACGATCACTGCCGCTCCCGGAGGATACGTTGTCCTGATCGGCCCCCAGGTGCACAACGACGGTACGATCACGGCTCACTTGGGCACGATTGCGCTCGGCGCCGGGGACAAGGTGAGCTTAGAGTTCGCCCAGGATGGGCTGGTCGGCTTGCGCATTGAGGAGAGCGCTCTGAGGGCATTGGTAGAGAATGCAGGAGACCTCATCGCGGACGGCGGCCTCATTTCGCTTGCGGTGGGAGCCGAGGAAGCGCTTTACGATGCAGTGCTAGGACACTCTGGAGTTGCACGGGCCCGCAGCGTCGAGGAGCGAGACGGCAAGATCGTCCTTTCGGGTGGCAACTCAGGAGTGGTCGAAATAACGGGAGTCCTCGACGTCGCGGGGAGTGAGAACGGGCGGCCGGGCGGTCACGTACAAGTGGGCGGCGAGCGTGTCGCCTTGCTCGGCGACACGCTCATCGATGCCCGCGGTGAAGGTGGAGGGATTGTGCAGATCGGTGGCGGACGTATGGGCGCGTCGATTGAGGCGCCGACCGCCACCGATCTCTTCATGGGATCAGGGGTCCGGATCGATGTCTCTTCGACGGGATTAGGGAACGGCGGGACGGCGATACTTTGGGCCGATGGAGTGACTGTGTTCGACGGGCAGATCGCTGCCCGAGGCGGCGAGAGAGGCGGCTCGGGCGGCTTTGTGGAGACATCGGGCGGTACGCTTCGTTCTCAAGGATCCGTCGATGTGAGCGCGCCAGCAGGAATCGCAGGCGAGTGGCTGCTGGATCCGTATAACATCACCGTTCAAGATGAAGGCACGAATTTCAACGTGAGTCAAGCGGGATTTGGATCCGTGTTGTGGCAGTCAATCGGGAACGATGCGGTGGTGACCACGAGCAGTATTGAAAACGCCTTGACGGCTGGCGGCAACGGCGCGATAGTGCGTTTGATCACAGGTTCAGGCGGTGATCAGCAGGGCAATATTACGATCATTGACCCGATCACGTGGAACACGGGCGCGACGCTTAGCTTCGAGGCGCACAACAACATTGCCATCAACGCGGCGATCACGGGTGTAAATGGGGCGCTGTTCATTGACGCGCAAGGGGAATCGACCGCGACGGCTGGGATCGACGTAGGGGAGTTTGTCCTCACTAAGGGGACTTGGCGCCAATTGGACGTCAATTTGCCCGATTTTACGGCGCGCAATTTTCGCCTGCATCCCGGGACCACATTTATCCGGGGGGACGTGCCTGCTGAGGGCTGGTTGAACATCAAGGATGTTTACGGGTTGCAAGGCATTGCATCGGATGGGATGGTACAAGGCGGCCACTACCAGATTACGAGCGACATCGACGCCTCGATCACGGCTGGATGGAACAACGGAGCCGGTTTCGTTCCAATTGGATCATGGGATACACCGTTCGTCGGCTTTGTGAACGGCCTTGGACACACTATCACCGGCCTCCACATCGATCGGCCCACGACGAATGGGGTCGGGCTTTTTGGCATCTTAGGCGACGGACAGACCGTGATGGGTTTATCGCTTGAAAACGTGTTCGTGAGTGGCAGGCAGGCGGTTGGCGGGTTGGCGGGCATCTCTCACGGGTACGTCGTAGATGTTCACGTGACGGGAGAGATCCGCGGCTCCCATGGTCACGTAGGCGGGCTCGTTGGGGCCAATTATCGAAATATCGACCGATCGACTGCAGACGTCTTCGTACGGGCGTCAGGATTGGCTGTATCGGATCAAGTTGCGTATGGAGGACTGGTAGGCTCGGATTGGGGCGGGCACGTGTACGATAGCTCCAGCGCGGGGTTGGTCGACGCGCCTAGGGCCAGCCGTGTCGGGGGGTTGATCGGATCAGCCGATCCCAACGGTGACGTGCGCTATGTTCACAGCAGCGCGAACGTGGTGGGGCAGACTCGAGTAGGCGGATTGATCGGATGGAATAGCGCACTCGTGCAAGATGCTTACAGCACCGGATCGGTTACGGGGGTTGGCGTCTCAAACACGGAGGCGACCGGCGGCTTGGTCGGTGAGAATGTCGGAGTGCTGAGTCGCACATTCAGCAGCGGCGATGTCTCCGGCACCGGCGGTGTCAATGGATACCATGGCGTGGGCGGTCTCGTCGGCATCAACACCACAAATGCGCAGATCTACCACTCCTTCAGTGTCGGCGCGGTGACGGGCGATCGCGACACGGGCGGTCTCGTGGGGAGGAACATCGGGATTGTCTGGGATGCGTACGCAACCTCCTCGGTATCGGGAAACCACCGCGTCGGCGGCCTAGTGGGCCACAACAGCGGTTGGGTTGCCAAGGTGTTTAGCACGGGATTCGTGTCTGCGAACGGATCGAATGTCAACGCTTTGGTCGGCCTCAACGAGGGAACGATGGGCGATCCAGGCGGGGGCTTGGCCGTCTGGAATGTCGAGACCTCTGGACAGGCTTCTTCTGGAGCGGACGGACCGGTCGTCGTCGGACTGACGACCGCGCAGATGATGCAGGAGGCAACCTATGTCGCCGGGGGAGGTCTCGGCGATGGCGTGGGCATCTTGGACGGCATCTCCTTCCCGTATTTTGAGTGGGCGTTTGGCGCAGAAGGGCCCCAAGTGATCTCCGGCAACGCGACGGGGGCGGGTGGCCAGGCCATCCGACTGGCAGTTGATGGAGCGATCCTCGGATCGACCATCGCCGGCGCCAATGGTTTTTTCTACGCGACGCTTCCCAGGGGGTATGTGTCAGCGGGTGATGCGGTTCTTACCTTTGTCGACAACGCGAGCTACCGAGGCGTCTTGACCGTTGAGGCAAAAGGGACTCACTTGACAGGCCTCGATATGAACGCGGGCACGGTGCGTGTGGTGGGGAGCGAGGGATCGAACCTGCTGCTCTCGACGGCGCTCGGCAACCTCGATTTTGCAACGGTGCCGTATGAAGTGGGAGATGGGAGCATTACGCTGGCCGATGGAGTCTCCTTGCTTGTGGATTCTGGCGTGATCTACCGCATTGGCGGCGAATATGGCGATCGCCTCCGAGCGAGCGGTCTCCACTTTGGAGGGCTGGTCGCGCTGCACGGCGATGCTGAACTCGACGCCCGTGGGGGAGACATCGTGTTTGAGGGTGGAACGGCCTCCCCGGGCGCAGCAACGTACGAACTGCGACTCGAGGCCGACGGAAACGTGAGTCATTATGGGGCGTTGCAAGGCATTGCATTGCTGACATTGGAGGGTAGCGGCAACTTTCATCTCGATAGCTTTGCAAACGAGATCGGCGGTGTGGCTGGCCGTGCGGGTAGCCTACATCTCTTGAGCGTTGGTGATTTATCTGTCGAAGATGCTGGGCTCGACGTCGTCGAGCAACTCGTTTTGCATGCGCAGGGCGACACAGCGAAGCTTACACTAAACGGAGCCGTACGCAGCGATGGTGTGGGGAATGCCGTGATCTTGGTCGCGGATGCGTTTGTAAACGAAGTTGGCGCAAATGCGATCGACACCCCGCAGGGGCGGTGGTTGGTGTATAGTACCGATCCTGACGCGAATGTGTACGGTGATCTTAATAGCGAGAACCAAGCTGTGTGGAATACGAGGTTCACCTCCATCGACGAACTTGTTGAGGCGGAGGGAAATCGGTATGTCTTCTCTCACGAAGCCACACTTGTGTTTACGACGACAGATCTTGTCAAGGAGTACGGGGAAGAGCTCGACCCTGAAACGTTGGCGGATGCTTTCGAAGTAAACGGTTTGCACGAAGGTGTCGCCGGAGCTTTTGACGGGGATTCGCTGGCTGACGTCATTGACGGCGCTGTGGTGGTGACTTCCCAAGGCGCTGCTGCTCAGGCACCGGTGAAGGTCGGCGGATACGCCATCGACTTTGATGAAGAGTCAGTCCAGGCAACCGGTAGCTATCAACTTAGCTTCAACGCTGCAGGGATCCTCACGGTCACGCCCAAGCCGATCACGGTAACGGCCGATGATTTGGAGAAGGTCTATGGTAGCTCCGATCCGACGCTCACGTGGCAGGTCG
>CAYRIY010000113.1:1381-10455 GCA_964424335.1 uncultured Clostridia bacterium | reverse complement strand
CCTCAAGGCGGAAAAAGGGGTGCACCGGCTGGTTCGGATCTCCCCATTCGACGCATCGGGGCGGAGGCATACTTCGTTTGCATCGGTCGATGTGTTGCCTGAAGTGGACGATGACGTCAGCGTCGACCTCGACCCCAACGATCTGCGGATCGACACGTACCGGGCGAGCGGCGCGGGCGGCCAGCACGTCAACAAGACGAGCTCAGCCGTGCGCATCACGCACATGCCGACCGGGATCGTGGTTCAGTGCCAGTCCGAGCGTTCGCAGCACGCCAACCGGGATGCGGCCATGAAGATTTTGCGGTCGCGCCTTGCGGAGCGAAAAATGCTGGAGCAACAAGAGAAGCTCCAGGAGCTCCGAGGCGAGCAAAACGAGATCGCCTGGGGGAGCCAAATCCGGTCGTACGTCTTTTGCCCCTATACGATGGTCAAGGATCACCGCACAGACGTCGAAGTCGGCAATGTCCAAAGTGTGATGGACGGCGAGATCGACACGTTTATCGAGGCGTATCTGCGGACCAAAAAAGGGGCGTAACGGTTGAAGGGCCTTCTGCTAAGATGGACCCGTCGCTTTATCGTCATGTTCGCGCTCGCGCTCGGCATCTTGGTAGCTACGCAGCTCCTTTTGCCGGGAATCGTCGAAAACCGGCTCGTCGAGGGGCTCCGCCGCTCGTTTGGGGACGTCAAGATCATCCGTGCCGAGGTGAGCGCCTACCCCGCTTATCAAATGCTGAGCGGCAAGATCGACTCGGTCAACTTGGACTTGCGCCGAGTGGCGTTTGGAGATCTGGTCGTGGACGCGGTTTTGCTCGACGGTCGCAACATCAAGCTCGACATGGGGCGGCTGGTAGCAGGTGAAGGCGTGCGTGTCACCGATGCGGATCTGTTGCGAGGCACGTTCGTCATCGCGGAAGACGACTTGAACGAGTACTTTTGGAAGCGGTTCAATCAATCGCGGTTTTTCCGAGTTGCGCTCGATCGAGGCCGGGCTGTCTTGACGGGAAATATGAACGTGCTCGGGCGCGACCTGGCGGTCCGAGTGGCCGGGGAGTTTCGAGTCGGCGGTGGGACCACGGTAGCGTTCGTTCCTCGTGAGGTAAAAGTCGAAAACACGACCGTGCCGCCGTTGTTTCTCGACCTGATCGCCAAGGAATGGGCGGTTTCGTTGGAATTGGATCAAGAGGCGATTCCGATGATTGTGGAGGACCTCTTGGTCGAAGATGGCCAACTCTTCATCTATGGCAGGCGGCCGGCCGCCGGCTCGTGACCGCGGTCGGCCGTGAAGTGAGGTGAGCCGCGTTATTGAGGTTTTTGAGCCGGTCTGAGCTCTCTCGCAGTCTAAGCGCGGTTCTCGCCTTGTTCTTGCTCTCGCTGGCCGTCGCCTCGACAACCATGTGGGGGCGGCACGTGCATGAGCGCGCGCTAAGTACGGTCATTCTCTCCGTTGACCTCGAAGAAGTCTCCTCGGCAGCCGAGCGCGCATCCGTTTCCACACAAGCGTTTTTGGGCGCCCTTCGCTCCGTCGGCGTCACTGCGGTCGGCGTCCACGAGTACACGCTGCAACATGCAGTCGAGGATGGCCGGGCCTTCTTGCTGACCCATGGCGGACTTGAAGCGTTTGCCAAGCCCGGGTCGCCCGGACGAGCGACCGACCGCGACGAAGCGCTCGAATGGCCTCCCCAGGACCAGGTCGAGGCGTCGCCGTACCTCTTTGGAGTCCTCAAGGCTACCGACGACGCGTGGTTTTGGGACGCGCTCGGGCGCAACCTGCCTGAACAATTCCAACTCGTGATTTCGGATGAACGCGTGGCCCTTTGGCAGTTTCCACGGACGCAATCGCTGGCCAATGTGTCGCTCGGTTTTAATCCAAGGGACCTCGAAGCTGCTCGGGAAGCGGGACTCGACATCATTCCTCGGCTGCGCCCGACCGATGGCCGGAGCCTCGAGCAAGTCAAGGACGCCATTGATCAAGTCGACGGGGCGGCCGCTATCGTGTTCTGGGGCGCTGCGGCGACGGGGTATCCCGACGCGCTCGGCGAAGTGGCCGGCTACTTGGCGTTGCTCGATGCCCCAGTCGGATTGATCGAGTTTGCCGTGCAGCGTGGGGTAAGCGAAGTGGCGAAATCCCTCGATTACCGTGCGGTCCGCGTCCATAGTATTACGGAAGGGGAAATGCAGGCGCGGATCGGGCAAGACGTGGCGGTGCGCCGCTGGGAGCGAGCCGTTCGTGAACGGGGCGTCCGACTGCTTTACGTGCGCCTCTATCCGGGCGCGTCGCTGGACGAGACGATCGCCTACCTCGGCGCCATCGCGGACCGCCTCAGGGGAGCGGGTTACGAGTTGGGGCGGATCGAGGCCGTAGGCGGACCACCGGGCCGCTCGCCCCTTTGGATCTTGATCTTTTCGGCGGCGATGACAGGTGCGGCCGGCGCCTGGCTCGTGGGCCAGGTTTTTCGCCTGCGACTTGACGCACGACGAGTCGCAGCGGGCGCTGTAGCGGTGTCAATCGTTTTTCTCTTGCTTTGGTTGAAAGGCCACACCGTGCTCGCCCGCCAGATGTTGGCAGGCCTTGCGGCCGTAATCTACCCGCCCCTCGCCGCGCTCGTCGGCTTGGCGTGCGCCCGCGCGGGCGTCCGAAATGTGACGGCGACGAAGGGCCCGGCGATCGCGGCGGGGTTGCGGCCCGGATGGATCGGTTTTGCTGTGAGCGTCGCGCTTGCGCTTTGCGGGGCGATGGCGGTCATCGTCGCCCTTGACGACGTCCGCTTTCTACTCAAGATCGAGGAGTTTCGAGGGGTGAAAGCGGCGTACGTGGCGCCCCTTGCGGTCGTGGCGGCCGCGTTTTTGCTCGAGTGGGCGCGCCCTTCGACCGATTTGAATCGCCAGCGGGTTTCCCAGACGAAGAAATTGCTCGCGGCTTTTTCCATGCCGATCAAACTTTGGCACGTGGCGGTCGCCGCGGGCGCGCTCGGCGTATTTGCGGTTTACTTGCTTCGCTCGGGCAATCAAGGCCTGCCGACATTTGGATTTGAGGTTGCGGTTCGCACGTTTCTGGAGGAGACGTTTGCGGCGAGGCCGAGGACCAAGGAGTTTTTGATCGGCCACCCCGCGATGATCGCAGCGTACGCCCTGGTCGGCGCATCGGGGTACCGGCGGTGGCGTGCACCGCTCTTATTTCTCCTCGTGTTGCTCGGCACGGTGGGCCCCGTCTCGGTGATCAACACATTTGCCCACGCGCACAGCCCGCTCGACCTTTCACTGATGCGGACAGGCTATGGCCTGCTTCTCGGATCGCTCTTTGGAACGGGCTTCGCTGCGCTACTGCTTCGGATCGCCGCGGCCTCCACGACAAGCGAGGATGCGTTGCATCAATCGCAAGACCGATTGCGGCACGTAGGTCCCGGGAGCAACGTATGACTTTGCGGGCGGTCATTTCTGGCTACTACGGATACGGCAATACGGGGGACGAAGCCGTCTTGAGCGGCATGCTGCACGCACTTCGGCCCCACGGCGTGGAGCCGGTCGTCATCAGCGGCGACTCTGCCAAAACCGAGGCGCTGCACGGTGTGCGGGCGATCGCCCGGGGCGACTGGGGCCAGGTGGCAAGGGCGATTCGCCGGGCAGACCTCCTGATCAGCGGGGGCGGAGGCCTGATTCAAGACAGCACGAGTCGCAGGTCAGCCCTTTACTACCTTGGAATCATCGGGCTGGCCAAGGCGATGGGCGTTCCGACGTACTTGTACGCGCAAGGCGTGGGACCGGTGCGTACGCGCACAGTGAGGGCCGCGGCCCGCGCCGTCCTACCAGGGGTCGTGGGCGCAGGCGTTCGCGACGAAGATTCTGCTCGAGCGCTCGTTCGGCTCGGCGTCCCCGGCGACCGAGTGACCGTGACCGCCGACGCGGCCTTTGCCTTGCCGCCTGTGACGGCGGAGCAGGCTGAGCGAGCAGAGGAAGCCCTGCATGCCGCGGGAATTTCGGAGGTAGGGGAAAACGAAGTGCGCATCGGGTTGGTCTGGCGGCCGCCTGCGAGCGCGGGCGATCGGGTCACGGGCGGTCGAGCGACAGACCGTGATAAAGGTCTCGCCCGCGCCGTGGCATCAGCCGTGGGAACGTGGGCGGAGAAGGTGAACGGCCGCTTGGTCGTGCTCCCGATGCATCCGGTGTACGATATGGCCCAATCCGAAATGGTCGCCAATCAGGCGTCTTTAGGAGGCCGCCGCGCCGTCGTCATCAATGAGCCAGGCGACTTTCGCATGGTGAGGTCGATCATTTCGCGGCTCGACATCCTTCTCTCCGTGCGGTTTCACGGACTCCTCTTTGCGGTGGGGGCCGGCGTGCCTTGCGTCGGCGTAGCGTACGACCCCAAGGTGCGAGCGCTTGCGCAGGCTTTTGGATTTGAGGCGCTCCCTTTGACGGCGGAGGAGGACGATGTGCGAGAAGCGCTCTCCAGGGCCTGGGCGAGGCGAGACGAGCTCAGACGGACCTTTCTGCAGATGAGTGAAGAGCTTCGACAACGAGCGCTCGAAGAAGGTGGCCGCCCTCATTCGATCATCAAGGGGGCTTGGGCGTGAGCGCGCACGCACGTGAGCGGGTTACCATTCTCGGGATTGCCTTTGACTCCGTCACGATGGACGAAGCCGTTCGACGCGTGGCGGATCTTTTTGAATCCAAGGGGGGCCAGGTCGTGACCGCAAACCCCGAAATGGTCATGGCGGCGAGCGAGCGGTCTGCGACGGGCGCGGCGCTTCGGCGGGCGATCGAGGAGAGTTCACTCGTCGTCGCCGACGGCATCGGTGTAGTGGCGGCCTCGAGACTCCTTGGGACCCCGCTGCCCGAGCGGGTCCCCGGAATCGAACTTGCCGAGCGGGCCCTCGCCCTCGCCGCTCGGGAAGGCAAACGAGTCTTTCTGCTCGGAGGAAAGCCCGGCGTCGCCGAAGAGGCGGCCGCTCGCCTCGTGAGTCGTCACCCGCGCCTCATGGTCGTCGGGGTACGCCACGGGTATTTCGGCAATGATGATAACGCCGCGATCGCCCAGGAGATCGCCCGATCAAAAGCGGAACTGTTGCTCGTCGGCATGGGGGCGCCGCGGCAAGAGCTTTGGATTGCCGAGCACCTCCAAGCGACGGGCGTGAGGGTGGCGATGGGCGTGGGAGGAGCGCTCGATGTCTTCGCCGGCCGCGCTCGCCGTGCACCCATCGCTTTTCAGCGCGTCGGACTCGAGTGGGCGTACCGGCTCGCGAGGGAGCCCCGGCGCATCGGCCGGATGGCCGCGCTGCCGCGATTTGTCGCCCGCGTGCTCCGCGACATCTTGATTCGACGAGGTGGGGATTGAGACGAATATAAGCCGGGGTCGTCGAATTGGTCGGTTGGTTTACGATTACACCGGGCTTGTGATCGGGTCTGCGATCTTGGCGCTCGCGCTGGATTGGTTCACCGTGCCCAACCGGATCGCCGCCGGTGGCGTGAGCGGACTTGCCACCATCACGCACTACCTTTTTGCCTGGCCCGTGGGCATCACCATGTTGGCCGTCAACGTCCCGCTCTTTGCCTTGAGCTTTCGCATCGTCGGACTTAGATTTGGCGTTCGTTCGCTCGTCGGGGCTGTGGTCTCGTCGATCTTGGTCGATGTGTTTGCGCCGTTTACGCGCCCGCTCACGTTCGATCCTTTGCTCGCATCGCTTTACGGCGGCGTGTTGACGGGTCTTGGCGTGGGCATCACGTTTTACTTCGGCGGGTCGACCGGTGGGACGGACCTCGCCGCCCGCCTCCTGCATCACTTTACACACATTGGGCTTGGCCGTTCGTTTCTCATCGTCGACGCCGCGGTCATCGCCTGGGCTGCATTGGCGTTCAACGCCGAGCTCGGCATGTACGCGCTCTTGTCGCTGTTTGTGGCAAGCAAGACCATCGACTTTCTCCAAGAAGGAACGCCGCTTGCCAAGGGCGCCTTTATCATATCCGATCACATCGATCAGATCGGAGAGCGCATCATGTCGGAGCTCGACAGGGGCGCCACGTTGCTCCGTGGGCGCGGCGTCTATACGGGGAAGGATCGCGACGTGCTCATGGTGATCGTAGGCCGTCCTCAGGTGCGGCAGTTGCGGATGATCGTACACGACGCCGACCCGCGTGCGTTCATGGTGATCACGGACGTCGCGGACGTCTTGGGCGAGGGTTTCGAACCCCGGCAACTATAGCGGAAAAAGTAGGTCTCGTTGCCGGTAGCGCCGTGTCTGCGATATAATGAGTAAACCGCGCATATGGATGGATGCGTAAAAGATTTGAAATCGCGAGATGAAGTAGGTGGCCCAGTGCAATTCCGAGCCAGATGGTTGATCCCAGTCCTTTTGGTTGTGGTATTGGCCGCGGCTCTTGGAACCTGGGCGCTCCAAAACAGGGTCGAGGCCGGGGTAGAGGGCGGAGGCGCCAGCCTGCGCACCGTCCTCGAGGTGATCTCGTTGATCAAGACCCAGTACATCCAAGATGTCGACTCGATTGATATGATCGCCGGTTACATCGAGAAGGGGACGATCAACGGCATGCTCGAGGGCGTCCTCGACGATCCCTACACGCGCTACATGGACGTGCGCGCCTATGAGCAGATGCAGATCGACACCTACGGCGAGTACGGCGGAATCGGGATCATGGTGGGGATGAAAGACGACCAGATCACCATCATCGCCCCCTTCGACGGGACGCCGGGTTTTGCAGCCGGGCTTAGGTCCGGCGACAAGATCGTCAGCATCAACGGCAAGTCCACCCAGTACATGTCTTTGGACGAGGCGGTCAGCATGATGCGCGGACCTGAGGGCGCTTCGCTGGTGCTGGGGATCCAACGAAACGACAACGAGCCCACGGAGATCGAGATCGTGCGGGCGACGATTCACGTGCCGAGCGTATCCGATGTGACGTTCCTCCCTGCAAACCGGTTGCCCGGCCAGATCTATCCGATCGGGTACGTGCGCTTGCAGCGATTTAGCGAGCGGACGGATGAGGAGCTCGAGCAGGCCTTGATCAAGCTCGAAGGCCAAAATCCATCGGGTCTGATCCTCGATTTGCGGGACAATCCGGGCGGCACCCTGACTGCCGCGATCGACGTTGCGAACAAGTTCCTTTCCGGCGGCCCGATCGTGCACATCGTCGGAAGAGACGAGACGAGGCGCACCGTGTACGCCCATGAGCGTGGGACGCACCCATATATGCCGATGGTCGTCCTCGTGAACGAATTCAGCGCCAGCGCCTCGGAGATCGTCGCAGGAGCTTTGCAGGATCGGGGAAGAGCGGTCCTCGTCGGGACCAAGACGTTCGGCAAAGGCTCTGTTCAAACGATCGTGCCCTTGCGCGACGGTTCGGCGCTATCGCTTACGTCGGCCCGCTACCAGACCGCCGGCGGCCGCTTTATTCACGACGTGGGCATCGAGCCGGACATGACGGTAGAGCTGCCTCCGTGGGAGGACGATGAATTGCCAAGCTCCTCCCTATACGGCGCCGAGTTTGAAGACGATCCTCAGGTCGTCAAGGCAGTCGAAGTTTTGACGTCCGCCATCGAGTCGATGGAGCGAAGGGCGGGTTAAGCTCAGACAGTGCCCTTCTTAGAGCTCTTGGACTTGATGCTGGAGACGTACCCCCTTTACGTGCTGCGCTCTGATCTCCTCCTGGTCGTCGGCGTCGTCATGCTCTTGGTGTTCGTACAGTACCAGCGAAGCGCAAGACTCGAGGCGCGCCTGTTTGGTTACGTGAAGCAAAGCCCCTTGCGCCAACTGGGTTGGGCCGCCGTTGCGGGCTTTTTGGGTGGAATCTTGGCGACCGCGATCTTCGTGGCGCTTGGCATTCCCTTGAACGATGTTGGCATCTGGTATCTGTGGCTGCTCGCATTGGTGTTGATGTTTTTTCACCCGCGCTTTCTCTGCTTTGCCTACGGCGCCGGAATCCTCGCCCTATCGCACCTGCTCTTTGGGTTTCCCGACATCGACGTGGCGGCCGTCATGGCGCTCGTCGCCGTCTTGCACCTCGTCGAGGCGGTCTTGATCTATTGGACCGGCGCCGACGGAGCGATGCCGGTGTTTGTGCGAGACGGCCGCGGCAGCGTCGTCGGTGGGTTCGCGATGCAGCGGTTTTGGCCGCTCCCCTTTGTGGCGCTCGTCGGGGCATGGGTAGCGCCGGAGCTCTTACAAGGCGCCGGTGGTGTGAGCATGCCGGAGTGGTGGCCGATCATCAAGCCCGAAGCGGGCGGGGTAGGTGAGTATGCGTTCGCCCTTTTCCCGGTGGTGGCGGCGCTGGGCTACGGCGACCTCACGCTCACTGCGCCGCCTGCAGTCAAGGCGAGGCGCACCGCAGTGAGTCTGCTGCTCTATAGTGTGGGATTGCTGGCGCTTGCCATCCTTGCTCGAGTTCACGTGTCGTTTGCGTTTGCCGCGGCGCTCTTTTCGCCCCTCGCTCACGAGTGGGTGATCCACCGGGCGAGGCGGGCCGAGCGAAACGGCCCGTTTTGTTTCACGGGCATCGAAACGATGGTCCTAGACGTTCACCCACACACCGCGGCCGCGAGAGCGGGCCTGCGCACCGGCGACGTCATCCTCAGTGTGAACGGCGTCAAAGTGCGCACTCGCGACGATTTGTACGATGCGATGCAGCCGTGGGCGCTCGAGGCCGCAATCGAAGTGGAGAACCGATTTAGCGGAAAGCGGCGGACCGTCTTCGTCCGAGAGAAGATTCCTCCGCTTGGCGTTCTCCTCGTGCCGCTCGAGACGGACGTTCCTCACGTTCAATTGGAGACAAAATCGCGGTGGCGGCAAGTGTTTTCGGGAATCGGCGAGAAGTTCTCCCTTAAGAGATAGGGGGGACACGGTGTGGAGCCTGAGTTTCTCGAAGGGCCCGGGGCAGACGGGCGGACGGTTGCAAGGCGGCCGTCCGTGCAACAACTGCTCTTGGCGCTTGCCCTTTTCGTTGCGCTCTTTGCGGTCTCCTTCGGCGCGTCGACGCTCTTTGGGAGCGGTTCGACGGCGAACGTTTCCGACGAGTCGGCGCCGCTTCACGTTGGCGAGGGCGTCGGGGTCGGCGCTGAACTTGGCGCC
>CAYRIY010000113.1:0-1281 GCA_964424335.1 uncultured Clostridia bacterium | reverse complement strand
GTCGGCGCCGCTTCACGTTGGCGAGGGCGTCGGGGTCGGCGCTGAACTTGGCGCCGAGGGCGGCGAGACGGACGCTCTTCGCGCGGAAGACGGATCGCTTGCCGGATCCGACGAATCATTGCCGATCCTTACAGACGACTCCGAGGTTGCTACGGACGAAACCTTTGATCCGGGCGCGCCGCTCCTCGCACTCGTGATCGACGACTGGGGCTACGGTTGGGAGGCCGCCTCCGACTTCCTCGCGCTCCAAGTGCCGTTGAACGTCGCCGTGATCCCGCACCTTCCTCGTTCGGTCGACCATGCGCGCATCGCGGCGCAAAACGGGCATCAAGTCATCCTTCACCTGCCGATGGAGCCGCAAAACGCCGCCTGGGACTTGGGCGACGGCGCGGTCACGACCGACATGACCGACACCCAGATCGCCTTCGAAGTAAACCGCGCCATGGATTCCATTCCTTACATCTCGGGCATCAATAACCACATGGGGTCGAAGGCAACGGCGGACGAGCGCGTCGTTCGCGCTGTGCTCAAGGCAGCAAAAGAGCGAGGCGTCTTCTTTTTGGACAGCCGCACGACGCCGTACAGTGTGATCGACAAGGTGGCGACGGAACTCGGCGTCCCGTTCCTGGAAAACGATCGGTTCGTCGACATTGATTTGAATAGTTCCCGCGTGCGCGATGCGATACTGCTGGCTGCCGACACGGCGCGTCGGCGGGGGTGGGCGGTCGCCATCGGCCACGTGCATCGCGCCACCTACGACGGCATCATCGCCGCGCTTCCGCACATTCGGGAAAGAGGAGTTCGGCTTGCGCTCCTAAGCGATATCCTCGATCAGGTGAATCCTGGGTGGGATGCAGGTTTTCCGAATTCGTTGCCATAGGCCCGCGTTTCATGTAGAATGATTACCGTACCAAAGCAGGCGAACATACTTTCGGGAGACGCGGGCGTTCGCATGCGCGAAGCGAGGCGGTATCTTTGGCCGAACAGCGTTTCAAATTGGTCGCCGAGTGGGAAGCGGCAGGCGATCAGCCTAAAGCGATCGACGAGTTGGCGAGCGCGCTACAAAACGGCGAGAAGCGACTCACGTTGCTGGGAGCGACGGGCACGGGCAAGACGTACACCATGGCGTCCGTCATCGAGCGCGTCCAAAAGCCGACGCTCGTCATGGCGCACAACAAGACGTTGGCGGCGCAACTTTGCAGCGAGTTTCGCTCGTTCTTCCCCTAAAACGCCGTTCACTACTTTATAAGCTACTACGACTACTACCAGCCGGAGGCGTAC
>CAYRIY010000112.1:0-10944 GCA_964424335.1 uncultured Clostridia bacterium | reverse complement strand
GGAACGATCTGCACCTTTCGAGTTGCGGTGCGGCCCTCTTCGCAGACTAAAGCCACCGCGCCGCACTCGAGCGGTCGCTCCTGATCTTGCACATCAAATAAAAGCCGGTCGTCGACCCATGCCTGCAACCGCTCACCTTTCACCCGCAACTTGAGCTGATACGTTTCGCCGAATTGCCAGTCGAGATTCGCCTCGCCCAGGACTCGTTCACCATCGAGCACTTTGACGAGTCGCACCGTTCCGTCGCGGAAAAGGAGCAGCGCATAGTACCGCCGCATCCCTTGCACCCGGGCGGCGATCCCCGCCGCTTTGACCATATGGGGCGTCACGTCCGCAGATACCTCGTAGTTTCGCCATTCCCGGGCGCCGTGCATGAAAAGGCCTCGGCCTTCGTCGTGAATTAAGCGGAACGGCTCGCCCCACCGCTCGGCTCGGTCGACGCCGTTGGTCCACGCCTTGTGCCACATGGCGCCTCCGTGGGCCGGGCGGGTCAGGGTCAAGCGGGGCTCGCCGTCCCACGTCAGGGAGTCAAGGTACACTCTGCCCGAAACCCCGCTCGCCGAACTGAGGGTGATACCCACCTGAACGATCGGAGCGCCGTCCGTCTCAGGGAGTTGCCACTCGAAGTCATGCTGGGCGCCGGGCGTGAGCGTCGCTTGCGGCCCGTCGATGTGGACAAGCTCGTCGTCTTTCCCGTAGACGGAGACAAAGAGGCGGCACGCCACAGCCCCGGCGTTTTGCTGGTCGGCGATCACCGATGCACGCACCGTCTGGCCAGGATACAAGCTGGGCGAGGCGATCAGCTCGTACCCTTTGATCCGCCTGGCGTCGGGAGGGAGAAACGTCGCGGTCGCTACTCGAGCGGGCGTGTCCGGACCCGGATCGGTGAAGTCGATGGCAAGCGCCCGGCTGTCGCCAAAGGGGACGTTTTGCACGCTGCAAGCGCCATCTGCCTGAAAACCTTGGACCGATCCCGGCAGCGAAAAGTGAAAGCGAGCGCCGCCCTTCGGCGCGACAGGCTCGAGCCCGTTGAGGGCCCGGGCTGCGTTGATGATGTGAAACGTCTCGATGACGGCATCGGAGATGCAGCGTCCGCCGTCGGCCGTGGGCAGGTACAGCCGATCCGCGACGGGACCTCTCCAGTCGGGCCCTTGGTCGATGCCGGCAAGGCCGTTCTTGATCCCCATAATGCAGCCGACGTTGCCCGAGTTGCAGTCGGTATCCCAACCGCAGGTGTTTACGATCATCAGTGTCTTTTGGAAATCGTCATCGCCATAGAGGAGCGAGAGGATGATGAGCCCGTGGTTGGGAACGACGTGACAGTTGCCCCCGTACGTGTCGTAACCGTAATCCTTGGCCAGGAGCTCCCGGGCTTTTCTCCAATCGTCGTGCTTCGCTCGCCACGAGCGGATGTCCGAGATCATCCGGTAGATGACGGAGTCTTTGGGAATGAACCCGGTCGCAATATCGATCAGCTTGTTGAGATCCCTTTCGACAAAGGCCTGCGCCTCGATGGCGGCAACCACCTGGGCTGCGTAGATCGACTCCCCGTCGTGGCTGACGCTTCCCGCTCGCCGGGCGAGCTCAGCGGCAAACTCGGGATCCCCGGGGGCGACCATGCCCCATCCGTCGATAAAGATTTGCGCTCCGATCTGCTCCGAAACCACCTTGCCGTTGAGCTCGGCAGAGCCGCTCTTGGGAGCGGGGATTCCGTGTTTTAGGCGCAGGTAGGCGGTGTGTTCCGTCGAGTTGCCCATTCCGCCCCACCAGAGCACGGTCCTCTTTTCGATCAGGTAGTTGAGCCATGTCTGCCCGATTTGCTCTGGGGTTATGTCCCGGCTGTAACCGTAGTCGGGCAATGCCCTCAAAAATGTAAAAGTCCCCGAGATGTCGTCGTCGGTCACGACGAGCGGCACTCCGAGCTTCTCGTGGACGTAATAGTCGACTTCGCCCAAGCGATCGAGAATATGCTCGTACGACCAGCCTTCAAACGGTCTGCCCAGGTAGACGCCAATGATCTTTCCCAGCACACCTGCGTAAACTCGCTCGTGATAATCATGAGGAAACACTTAATGCACCCCTCCGCGTGAGAGAATGGCTGCCTGGCAATGAAAGCCCTTTCGTCACACCGAGCAATATCCCTTTTAGAAAGGGGAAATGCCTGGCAATGGTATCGGCTCGGAGTTTAGCGTCTAATGAGGCTTTTGCTTTTGTTGACCGATTAGTTTGAGTTGTCAGAAGGAATTTTTGGACAAAAGAAGCAATGTAATTGACAGCGCTTTCACAACCCCGAAAAGGAGGAAGAGATATGTTTGGAATGTGGCGGATCGTCAGCGTTGTCGTTTTGGTCGCTTGCATCAGTGCGGTTGCACTGGCCCAGGAGACCGTGGTGCTCAGGTACGGCACCTTTGGAGACCTGGCCGAGGCGCAAATTCGCAGGGAGCAAATTACTGCATTTGAAGCAGCACATCCCCATATCCAAGTCGAGTTTTACCACCTTCAGGATTCGAATCGTATAGAACGGTTGCTGACCCTTTGGGCAGCCGGGGAGTCCATGGATCTGATCTACCTCAATGAGTGGATGACGACAGATCTGATTCAAAGCGAGATGATGTTGCCTCTCAACGACTTCATGGCAAGGGATGGCGTCCGATTTGAAGACTTTCACTCGGTACTGGTTGACGCATGTACCGTCGATGGGGTCACTTACTGTTTGCCACAAGAAATTTCTCCTTTGGTCATCTACTACAATGTCGACTGGCTCAATCGCATGGGTGTTCCGCCCATTTTGAGCGACTGGACCTTTGATGACTTTAGGGAGACCAGCAAAAAGCTGGCGTATGGAGACGGCCCCGACCGCCGCTACGCGTATGCCAACTGGTTTTGGTGGGGAACTTTCATGCCCTTTATCTACAGTAACGGCGGCGAGATCTCGTCCGGCGATGGTCGCGTGCAATTTAGTTCGCCTGAAGTGGTCGACGCCTTGCAGTACCTGATTGACCTGGTCCACGTCGATCAGACTGCGCTCAATCCTCACGCCTATCAGGGGCCGGGCTTTCTACAAGAAGGGTACGCGATGTACTCGTCGGGAGTATGGGATCTTCCGGGATATCGGTACACGGCCCAACCTTCATTTGAGTGGGATATCGCTCTCCATCCGTCCCAGGTGAGGCAACAGACGATCGCGGCGACGCTCAACTACGGGATCTCGGCGCAGACCAAAAACGCCGAAGCTGCATGGCAACTGCTCAAGTTTTTGACTGCAACCGAAGAGGGACAGTTTCCCGTGGCTGCCATGGGGATGGCGCTGCCTTCATTCCGCTCGCCGGCGCTCGTTAGCGAGTTCGCGCTCGCGGCGGAGGGGGTGCCCGCAAGCATCGAGGTATTTCTCACGGCAGCAGGGCAAACTCGGCTGGACATGTTTGGCCGCAGGTACCGGGAGCTTGACCCCATGATCTGGGAGGCGGTCAATCGAGCGGTCCGGCAAGAGGCCACGGTCCAAGCCTCGATGGAAGAGCTCGATCGCGTGATCAACGCTCTGTTGCAGGAGTAATGATATGGTCCGTGGGGCGGGTGGCAACGCCCGCCTCCACGGAGTCCGATCCGCTCTTGGTCCCGAAAAGACTCGATGATCGATTCGGTCCCCTTTCCCCTCGATCTTGCCCCAGGATTAAACGTGGCAAAACCCCTATTATATCCCTTGAGTTTCATTTACTTTAGATGTAGAGCTTGCGTGAGTACATGGCAGCCTCGAGGACGGTGGCCGATGAAAGCGGTCGTTGTGCATAAACCCCACGACCTGGAATTGGTTGAGATTCCAAGGCCGACGCCCGGACCTTTTCAGGCGTTGGTTCGGATTATGACCTGTGGAATCTGCGGAACGGATCGAAGCATTCTCGCCGGAACGTTCCCGTCGAAGCAATATCCATGCCTTTTGGGACACGAGAGCATCGGCAGGGTCGAGGAGGTCGGCCCCGAGGTGCGCTCGCTGGCGCCGGGAGACTACGTGCTCCGACCTTACTGCCTCTCGCCGACGGAACGCTTGGGCGAGCTGCGCTCGCAATGGGGCGGCTTCGCCGAGTGGGGATTGGTTTGGGACCTGGAGGCGGTCCGATCGGCAAAGCCCGAGACGGGGCCCCCTGCCTCAACTCCTTTTGCCACGAAGCACCAAAAGGTCCCCAGAGATTTCGATCCGGTCGACGGCGCGATGTTCATCACGTTCAAGGAGTGTTTTAGCTTTCTTGAACGAGCAGGCCAGGTCGCCGATCGCAATGTGGTCGTGCTGGGCAGTGGGCCGGTCGCCACAACGTTTATTCAGGCGGCCAAGGTCTTGGGCGCACGCTCGATCGCCGCGGTGGGCCGGCGACCGGAAGCGCTGGAACTTTGCGCCCGGGTTGGTGCAGATCGTGTAATCGATATGCGCTCCGAAGACGTTGTGCAGGCCGTGCGCGATTGGTCCGGAAGGTCCGGCGCGGACTTGGTCGTGGAATCGACCGGCGCAAAGGAAATGTTGGAGTTGGGTCCGCTTCTCTTGGCGCGAGGGGGGCTGGTGGCGCTTTACGGCGTGGGGTCTGCCACATCGATCAACCTGCCGATCGGGTGGGATCGCGTGCCCAACGACTTCTCGCTCGTGCGCCTCAATCCGGTGGAAGAAGAGGTTCACGATCGATGTTTGGCTGCAGTGAACGCAGGGCATGTCGATCTGAAGGCGCCGCTCACGCACGTCCTTCCACTGGAAGAGATCGGCAATGCGTTTGAGTTGCTCGACCGTCGAGAGGCGGTCAAGGTCGTGATTGATCTGGACCGTTCTTAAGTAATCGCGCTTGATGAGGGGGCCATTGTTGATGTCCAAAGGATCGTACAGCGCCGCGGTGCTGGGATGTGGGCATATCGCCGAAAAGCACGTCTTGGGATACCGCTGGGCAGGCATACCCGTCGTCGGAGTTGCAGATATCAACGAAGAGCGCGCACAGAGTTTCGCAAACCAGTACGACATAGGCGCCGCCTATAAAGAGTATCGCAAGTTACTCGACGACATCCGTCCGGACATCGTGAGCATATGTACTTGGCCACTGCTGCATGAAGAGATGGCGTTGGCCGCGGTGGAGGCGGGCGCGAAGGCGGTAGTTGCCGAAAAGCCCTTGGCCACGAGCCTTGGAGTCGCCGATCGGATCATTGGGGCATGCCGGAGCGCGGGCGTGCTGCTTGTGGTCGGCCACCAGAGGCGCTACGAGGATCACTGGGTCAGAGCGCACGAGTTGATCGCGGAAGGAGCCGTCGGCAAGGTCGAGCGAGTCCTGCTCTCGCACGGCGGCGACATCTTATCCGACGGTGTTCACGGCATCGACTTGAGCCTGTTTTTGACCGGCGATCCGCAGGTGGAGTGGGTGCTCGGCCAGATCGACCGCACGCATTTTCCTGCGGATGAATACCGACGGAAAGTCGACGTGAGCGCCGAGCCTGGCGCATTTGGAAAGATGCAGGCCGGCTGGCGTTACGGCCACTTGGTCGAGGACAGCACGACATTTTCGGCCGGGCTCGCTTCCGGCATCCGGCTGATCGGCGAAACCGGAAAAATCAAACCCTCCCAAGCGTACATCAGCATCGCGGTGCTTGGCAGTGAAGGCCAGCTCACGGCCGATACGAATGGGCGTGTGACGGTGCTGACTTCCAAGGGGCGGAGGGAAGAGCGGTTCGGTGAAGAGTACACCGAAGTTCCCTTTGGCAAAGAGATGCGCGACGTCGTCCGGGTCCTAGACGGCGAGCTCAGCCAGCATCCGCTCGACGTGGAACATCACCGCAGCGCGCTCGAAGTCTCGCTTTCGGTCTTTGAATCTGCGCGGCTTCGCAGGCGGATCGTTTTGCCGCTACAAACTCCCGAATCGGCGCTCGAAATCATGGTGGAGTCGGGCGAGATTTAGCGGCGGCTTACCCTATAATCCGAGTAGGAGAATTGAGATGAGTGAACGATCTGCAGCATATGTAATTCACGAGCGCGATGGCAGCCGGATCGCCGAATTGACCGCAAGCGACGTGGCGCTTTCATCCCCACAGGATATCCTGGACATCATCGGCGACCTTTGGGGCTATGAAGCGGATGCGCTGATCTTGCACGAAAGTAGCGTCGCCCCGGCATTTTTCGACCTCAGCACAGGCCTTGCCGGGGAGATTCTACAAAAGTGCACCAACTATGGGCTCCGTTTTGCGTTGGTCGGTGACTTCGGCCAGTATGCGAGCGAGAGTCTGCAGGCCTTTATTCGGGAGAGTAACCGAGGCGGCCGCATCCGCTTCGTCAGTACGATCGACGAGGCCCTCGAAGCTCTTGCTGTCGAGTGAAGGCAGGTGACACGTCCACGGTGAAACGTTCGGCGGCACTTCCCACCAGTCTCCGTGGTTTCCGCACTCGGCTTTATTTGACGCGAACGGAGCTGGCGCCGGGAAGTTGACGCACAAGCGCGGCGCCGGTGAAAATCAACCGGAATCCAGCGCGCTCAGCGTTTCGCTGTGAAACGTGCCCGACCTCCGTGCCCAGTGCGACTGTGTCGCATCCCGCCCGGGCGGCATCCTGCACAAGCGTGTGATAGATGGCCTGTTGAACGCCCCGCCGCCGAAAGGAGGGGCGGGTGGCCACTTCCCATATGTAGGCAAAGCCGTCTTTTATGGTCATGGCGCCGCCGCCGGCTTCCTCGCCGTCGATCCGCCCGAAGTAGCACACGGTGTCAGGGCAGTGAAACGCCACAAGGCGGCCAAAAGCCGGCGCGTCGAGTTCCTTTTCCGCAAAGCCGCTGCCGACGACGCGGGCCCATAGTTCTGCTTCATCCGCTCTCGCACGTTCGACTACAATCCCAGCGGCCGCGGCGTCAGCGAGCGGGTCCCGATCCGGGGCGCCTATTGACGCGGCGTCGACTGGGCGCGCCAATACGTTTCGGAACATGTGGAGCATGTAGCCCCGGGCTGCTGCCTGGTAGGTAACCGAAGCGTCCGCGAACGGGTAAAGGGCGATCACACAGGGCATATTCCGCTCGGCGTAAAATGCCTCCATCGCATCGAAATGTTCCGCGGTGACGGGGCCGTGCATGCCAAGCCCCGTCACACGATTGGCCGAAGGATCGGTGCCTTGGCCGCAGTAAAGCGCAAAGCCGTCCGCCACAGGCAATGCCATCGCCCCGGATTCCGGCCGCAGTTTGGCAACGACACCCACGTGATCGACAAGGATCCGATCCAACGCCGCGCTAAAGCGGCGGGCAAGACCCAAATCGGCGTGAAAGGCCGTCATCGATTGCTCCACCCTTCGACGAGGTGATCCGGGCTATGATCCGCGACAAGATTGAGCTCGATGCCGTGCTCCAAGTATGCCTTGCACCCCGCGAGCGTCAGCGTGAAACCGCCCATCGAATCGATCGCTTGCGCAACCTTTTCATCGTCGGTGCCTTCAAACCCGGATTCCGTGACGCTTACAAACGTCGCATCGTCACCCTTTGGCGTAAACTGCCATTCCACAGGCCTGGGCCATTCAATCAAGATGCGCTTGTTCTGCTCGATCGCCTTGACCTCGACTTCGGCGGAAACGCCGTACATGTCCCAGTACCACGTAACGGTTTTGCCCTCTTCTAATCGTTGATCTCCTCGCGTAAACCAAAACTTGCCCGTGATCTCCGGGTTGACAAAAGCTTCAAAGACCTCGGAGACCGGCTTTCGAATTAGCATTTCGGCGCGTGCAATCGGTTCGTTCTGCAACACTTTACATTGCTCCTTGAGTATTAATTGTGATTTGGATTAGCGGGCCTTAGAGCCCAACATTACGAGGTTGTCCTCACTATCTAGGAAGACAGCAAATACTTCGCTCTCATCTCAGGGCGCGCCGGCAGGTTCGCTCGTAAAGACGACGCCCTTATCCTTGAACTCGTGAAAGCTCTTGAAAACGTCATCGACTGTGAGGACTAGGCTTGGAACGCCGTCTTGGTGTTTCCCGTCTGTTTTTCGAGTCGACAATTACATTCCAATCAATCGTTGGACTCCGCAACAGATCACCGTGAACGTGCCGAAAGCGAACCGTTCGTGCAAAAAACTTCGGCGGCAACCCAATGACTTGGCGAAAGAGTCGGGGGCGCAACGCAGCGCAAGGTAGGTGAATCTCGTACATGGAACGCACCCCGAAGGTCGTTTGATTGCGAAGGTTCGAAGATCAAGCTGGAGATTCCTTGTTGTTAAGTTAAATTTTGGTTGCTCCTGGAGGGAACGGACGTTGCGCCATCGCGCCACTTCGGACGTGCTCGAGGACATTAATGAGCGCATCGACTTGTTCCGGGGCAAAGATGCCGTCCGGGCCCGTGGCGCTTTTTGGTGCTCTCGGGATTAACGCGCTTAGCTACTCGACCAGCCAAAACGGCTGTGACCACGCACGTTTGCGGCTCGCGAGGCCGTAGATTTCGACCCGGACAAACCCCTCGGTGCCTAGCGGTCGGTATGTGCCTTCCAGGGCGCTCTGCACCCGCAAGACGCGTTGATTGGCTGCATTGATAAAGACGATGTCCGCCGGCTCCGACGATTTTGCAAAGATGGCGCCGTCGCCGTCGACGCCAAACTCGGCGACGATCCCGGTCGTGGCATAGTGACTTCCCCGGAGGAGCGCGCTTTTGAGGTGCTCAGGGTCTCTCCCCTCAACTTTGACCACGGTCCAACCCCGGTCGACGCCATTGACGTCGTGCGCGTCATCGACGGCGATGGCCCAGACGGGATCGTGGGGCCCTCGACGCCAGACGCTTTCGTGCCAAAGCGCCGTATCGACGTCGGGATCGGAGTGGGGATTCGATACCTCCATCATTTGGAACGAAGGCATGGCGGCAAGCTGCCAGTCATGCCACTCACCGTACCCTCCGGCCCCGTTCCAGGTCGGATGGGCGATGACCGCCACGCCTCCTTGTGAACCAACGTCGTCAAACCTTGCGTCGATCGTCGAACCGGAGGGATGGCGCTCGATAAAAAGAAAAAGCGCGTGTTGGCCCAAAGGGTAAAAAGGATGCGAAAAGGTGTGCTCCTCGCCTGTGATCACGGTGAGCCCATCAGGCACGGTCGGTGGAATCGTGATCGTATCGTGGTCGGTGATGGCGACAAAGTCGTATCCGCGCGCAGCATACGTCTCGAGCGCCGTTCCGATGGACCATCTCCCGTCGATCGACCTACTGGTGTGGACGTGAAATTGCGCCTTGGCCCAAAAACCGGGGACGGCGTAAGGGTCGACGATCTCGTAATGCGCCAACGTCCGCCCGATGCCCGTCGTCACGGCAGCGGGCATGCGGCCCGACATCATATCGACAACAGAACATCCGGCAGCGACTAGCGCGACCATGGCTAGTGCGAAGATTCGAATTAACGGCACGGGGAATTCACTTTCGTTGTCGAATTGTCGTCGATACACATTTAGTGGGAATTTGATGTTTTGGAGGGTTTTCCTTGGAACTTGGGAGAATGAACGGTCGCTTGCGCGCCAAGCTTCGCCGACTTGTGGCCGGTGTGGCTGTCATGGCCTTGGTGACGGCCTTTCAATTTGGCGCAGAGGCGGCCCGAATCGGGCTCAACGTGGGCGGTGGAGCCGGCTCGCCAGGGGTGCACCTCGAGCTGGGGGCAGACAGCAGCAGGACCGCATTCTCTCTTTCCGCGGGACTCAATCGGTTGTACTCAGGCTACTACCTCCAAGTGGGCGGGAAGTATTTTCTAAGGCCTAGCGGCGTTGGGCCGTACGCGCACGTCACCGGGACGCTGGGAAGCGGGAGGACGGACAAGGCCGTTTGGCAGACCGGCGAGTTGGGCGTGGCGCTTGGAAACGCCTGGCGCCTATCGGAGAAACTCTTGATCAATCTGGAGCTTGGCTACGCCATGGGTGACGGTGCGAGCTACGCTCCGGGCGCTCATGCGAGCACGCCTACGTTCTCGCCAAGCGGCCGATTTACGATCGGATGGCGCCTTTTGTTTGGCAAATGAGCCTTTTGGCAGGCAGCTCAATCGCTCGAACGCACGGCGCGATACTCGCTTTGGGAGCACGCCCGTGCACGTGCGAAAGAGCTGTCCCCGGTGCCTGATCCAGGGGATTAGCGCCACCGGATTCGAGGGTTTAAAGAAGGAATTGGTCTTCGAAAGGGGAAAATTCGGGTCTAAACCGATTTAGTATAAACCGAAGGATTTGAGGGAGCAGAGCTTTGCCAACCATCTCGGACGTCGCCCGCAGGGCAGGGGTATCGACGACGGCGGTGTCGTTTGTCCTAAACGGCCGACTCGATCAACTCGGCCAGGAGACCATCGAGCGGATCCGCACAGCGATCCGCGAGCTGGATTACAAGCCGTCCGCCATTGCAAAGGCGCTTGCGACCCGGCGTATGGAGACGATCGGCGTGGTCGTTACGCACCTGGTTCACCCTGTCGAGACGTTCATCGTGAGCGCGCTGGTGGCTCACGCGAGGGCGCAAGGGTTCAACGCATTCATCTCGGATCAGTTGATCCATGCAGGCCCCCCGGACCCAAGCCGCGACGAGGCGATCATTGAGGATCAGATCGGTGCCATGATCGACCACCAGGTGGCCGGCATCGTTGCCTCGGTGTCGCTCAGCGACAAAGTGCTAGAACGAGTGAGTAGGAGCAACATCCCTGTCGTGGCAATCGATCGGTTTACCGGGGCCTTCGATTGCGTCAACGTCGATTTTGAAGCGGGGTCTCGGGAGGCAGTCTGTCACCTTTACGAGGCCGGCAAGCGGCGCCTCGTCTACTTGGACTACGGCAACCCGCTCAACAGGCGTGGCGTAGATGCGGCTGTCCAAGAGGCGGGCGGCATCCAGGTGGTGCGGGAGGCGTATGCGTTGAAGCCGGCCGATTCGTTTGCGGCAATCATGGAGGCACACCGCGAAGGGATCGAGTTTGACTGCGTCTACGTGACGTCGGATTGGAGCGCCG
>CAYRIY010000111.1:0-11181 GCA_964424335.1 uncultured Clostridia bacterium | reverse complement strand
CTAAAGCCGACATCCATCGATGGCAATCGCGTACTCACACGCTGACGACAAGGGCTGTCGAAATGTCCGGGTGGCCGGGAGCTATTCGGCGCAGAAAATTCGAAGTTGGACCCCGACCGATTGGCACGCCGAATATGTCGAGAGTACCAGGTGATAGAATTGGAGTACGTGCGGCTCGGGCTGGGGTTTAGCGAACTCGGCCTTGAGCTTGCTGAGCGACAGCATGCCGCCCGAACAGACCAGCCAGATCGCCCGGTCGGTCGTCGGGGCGGCGCGCAGACGCTGGAAGGCGCCGCGGAAGGCCTTCGATCCGCGGCCATGTCGTTTGCGATCGACCGTCTGGGTTATGGGCGAATTGCGCTTTGACAACCGCCAACGACCATCGAACCGAGTCTGGCTGCCCGGCAGAACGACCCCGTCGCTTTTCATATACGCGAGATTTTTGAGGCCCTGCGCGCAGACGTCGTAAAAGGCTGACGCCGACACGCCGGGATTGCCCTTTTTCCATTTGCCTGCGACGGCCACTGCCGCCGGCCTAGCCGATGTCTCATCTAGGCCGAGGAAGTCGCCGACCTCGTCCTGAAGATCGTCGCACACCAGATCAGGAAAATTCCGCCCGAACAGCGCCGGGCCGCGGTCGGGCCTGAGCGCCTTATCGAGAAACTCAAATAGCGAGCCGTCGGCCCAATAATCGACATGGCCGTCGACCAACATACCCTTTTCCGACGTCACCGCACCGAGACCGGGGATGGCGGTGATCAGATCGAGTACCAGACTCGCGGCACCTTTTGGGTCGGTGAGATCCAGGTCTAGCCGGTAAAAATCGCCGCCGACATAGGTGTGGGCGAGATCGCGGGTGATGATCCGGAAAGGCTGCAGTTGGTTCAAGCGGCGGGTCAGCGAGATCTTCGGGTTGTCCTTGGTCTTGATTCGGCTAAGGCCAGGCGACACCAGCCAATATTTTGCCTTCTTGGCGTTCCAGTCGATCCAGACCGGATGCTCCTCTCCATCGGCATTCAAGAGGAAGCGGAACGGCGCCGGCGCCTTGGGGTCGGTGTCCTCCTCGACCGCGACACACAGATCCTCGATCGTGACCGCCGCGGTCTGCCCCTTAGCGACGAACTGATCGCCCATCTCGACCATATCGACGAGAATGTTGAGCGGCGTCGTGTCCGGCGGAACCATGTCCGGAACGGCGAAGCGGGTGAAGATCGATGCTGTCCGGGCGGCGGCGTCGAGCTGCGCATCGACCTTACCGCACCAATCGGCATATTGCTGCGCGGTCAGGTCATTGCCTTTGCCGTCGCGCACACGCGATCGTGAGAAACCAACCGCCCGGCGGATCCCATCCTCAGCGGCCTTGGGGTGAATATAGCCGGTCGCGCGTGTTACCACGTTGAGATGCTCGCCCATGAACACGCCCGACCGATCGAGCGAGCGTGCCGACAGACTGCGCGATCGCAGCGCCAGCGGCCCAAGATCGGTATTTTTGACGCTCATGAAAGAAATGCTGTTGTCGTGTCCATCGGGTAGAAGGGCGCGTAAGGTCTTGGCGTTGACGCGCGGGCCGATGCCATCGAGTTCGTTGATCCAGAGTCCCGCGCTGTCGAAGAAGAAGAGACGCTTATTCTTTTTCGCATAGATCGTCGCCTCAAGGCTCGGCGCCTGAAAAAGGCTGCCCGACAGGAACGGTGATGGAGTCAGCCGGAGCGTGATATGATAGCGGCAATTGCCGTCGGCGGTTCGACCGGTAAGCGCTTCGTGGCGATCCTCGCGAATGAGTTCGGCCTTGATCGCCTTTTGGAGCTCGTCCAGATCGAGATCTGGCTCGATCGTGAAGGCGACCGCCGCGCTGGGGAAGCGCAGGTCGTCATGGAGACCGGGATCGTCGAGATCGGGTCGTTCGCGGAAGCGCCCCATAACATAGTCGAGGGTCGGCAGGGCTGCGATCAGGTTTTCCAGGATCGTCGCGTCGTTGCGGACGAACGGCTTGTTATCATTCGCCTTCGAGGCTGCGTCAAAGGCGAGGAAGCTGTTCCATTCGTTGGCGATGTCACCCCCCTTAGGCGCGAGGACATAGGCGGCCGACGCGGCGTCGCCGATCGGCCCCGGATGACGGATCAGCCTGCCAATCTGCTGGACCAGCATGCGCGTATTCGTGAACGGTTCGTAGAGCGCGAGCATCGTGCAACGGGGATCGTCGATCCCTTCAATCAGCATGAACTGGTGGACGAGAAAGCGTTCGGCCCGCGCCGCCAGGTCCCTCGGCACCGCGTCGAAAATGCCGTCATCGGGCCGCTCGTCGAAATTATGATGGATCGCGAGGACCCCGTCAGCTCGACCGGCAAGCCCCGCGGTCAGTGCCTGGTGCATCTCGGCGACTGACTCCTCGCTGTTGCAGCGCACGATCACCTTGTTGTCAGCTGTGAATCGCCCCTCGGCCACAAGCGCGTCGACCCTGGCGATAAGCGCAAGGGAATAGTCCTCCGGCGACAGGGGCAATGGCTGTTCAACGATTTCGACCCCACGGATGAGGCCTTGATCGACCGCGTCAGCAAAGCCAAGAAAATGGATATGGTCGCCATCGACGTCGAAGATCTTGAGATCGCTCCGAAACGGTGTGGCAGTGAACAGGACGGTAGGTACAGCAAAACCGCGGACGACGCGCGCCCAACTAGGTGCAGGCTCTCGATGCCCCTCATCGAACAGTATCGTACCGATGCGGCCATGGAGCTGATCGATCTTGCCGTCAGCGTCGATCTGCTGGATGGCCTGCACGGTACCGACCACGATGATCCGCTCGCCACCATGACCGTCGAGGCGCTGGGCCAGGCTCTCGATATCACTCGGCAGAACATTCCAGACTCTGTCGGGCTTCCAAGCGGGGTTCGCGCCGATCTTATCCCAGAAGCGGTCTTTGAACTGGGCGATGAGCTGCTCGACCAAAGCCGCTGAGGGGCAGACGACTAGCACCGGCCGAAGCTGAGCGCGCTGGCGCGCGATCGTCGCCATCACCCCCGTTTTGCCGGTGCCTGTCGGCATATTGACGAGGCACGCGCGGGCGCTCGCCGACGCGAAATATGCTTCGACCGTGTCGAGCGCCGCATGCTGATGCGGCCACAGCGCAAGCGCTGTCCTGGACAGTTCCCCCCCAAGCAAATCCCGCTCCCCCCAAAATCCCGTAGTAGATTTCCCGTTTATCCCACCGGCCCACCGAAAGGAATAACGGTTCGAAGGTGTAAATGAACCAGCACCGTTGTGGCGATCTACGGAGGCGGTGCGGGATAATGTGTCTGGCATATTCATATGCAGCGCCTCGGAGTCCGCGATGGAACGGCGCTCGCACTCAAAGTCGATCGATCATGGCGATGAGCGCATGGACCAGGCTGGCGATCAGCGGGCCGCCGTCAAGCTGATCAACTTGGCGCTGGAGCCTTCGGCCAAGACCACTGACCGTGCTTCTATATCTTCGCCAATTGCGCCGACGTTTTAGGCGCCATCGGGCAGCTTTCGCTCGCTGCGATCCAAGATCTGCTCGGCAGCAATATCCCCACACCCGATCTTCCAACAAGCCGGGACTAGGTTTCCGTGAACGGCAGATTACGGGAACGACATGGGGTCGGCGGGATGACTGGGGTGGAAGCGCATTCCCCCCATACCAATCCGGGAGAGGCTATGATTTTACTCTCCCGACAGCGAATCCTCATTTGCCGTGTCCCGATGTCAGCTGACGGTAATTGGAGATAGGAACATGTACTCGATCATTGCTTGCGATGAGTCCATATTTCTGGCATCGTGGAAGAATGGAAATAGAGAGAACCATCGGCATCTTGGAAGCGCTCGCGCAGCAAACGCGATTGGAAGCGCTTGAGCTCCTGCTGAAGCATGAGGCGGAGGGTCTGACGTCCGGCGAGGTAGCCCGCGCGCTCAGCGTGCCGCCGAATACCATGTCAACGCATCTCAACAAGCTCAACCAAGCCGGCCTTGTTCATTCAGAACGACATAGCCGAAACATCATCTACAGAGCCAACCGAACTCATCTAGTTACTAGCCTCTCGAAGCTCGTGGATCATTACC
This sequence comes from uncultured Clostridia bacterium, assembly GCA_964424335.1. Classification (GTDB taxonomy): domain Bacteria; phylum Bacillota; class Limnochordia; order DTU080; family RSA5; genus CAYRIY01. Next base: position 7,104 of record CAYRIY010000111.1, on the reverse strand, counting down.
GTGGCGCTCGTACAGCGGGGCATTGCCAATGAAGCGCCTCGAAGAGGACGATTTCTTCGGTCCGATTGCACCCGCAACACTGGTCCAATCCGACGACATCTGCCTTGATAGGGATCAAGCGCCAGTCCCTGACACCAACAGAGACAAAAAGGGAGGAGCGATTACCAAATTCAAAGTGGCCGGTCTGTTCGCAGGGGTCGGGGGCCTAGAAGAGGGGTTTCGGCAAGCCGGGCACCACAGCGTCATGCTGTGTGAGTCCGACACAATGGCGCGCCATGTGTTGGCCAATCATTTCAAGGAGGTGGAGCTCACCACCGACGTAAGAACTCTCGTTGGTCTACCCGAATGTGATGTCTTAACCGCGGGTTTCCCCTGCCAAGACCTCAGTCAGGTCGGGCGCCGGAAAGGGATCACTGGACCCAACTCCGGATTGGTGGGCTCTGTATTCGACCTGCTCGCCAAGCAGAAGAAGGCCCCGAGCTGGGTGGTACTCGAGAACGTGCCCTTCATGCTTTCGCTCGATCGCGGAAACGGGATCAGGGCTGTCACCAGAGCGCTGGAGGAATTGGGTTATGCTTGGGCATACCGGACTATCGACGCCCGTGCCTTCGGTCTTCCCCAGCGACGACGGCGTGTCATTCTCTTGGCGTCGAAGCAATACGATCCCCGCCCTCCACTCCTCGGCATAGATGCCGGCGCTCCGAAACCCAAAGCCAGGGAGTCTCACGCTTGTGGCTTCTACTGGACTGAGGGCAATACGGGCCTCGGATGGGCCATAGATGCGGTTCCACCTCTCAAGGGAGGGTCCGCTCTGCATATCCCCTCAGCCCCCGCCATTTGGTTCCCGCGTCGAAGATTGATAGCGACGCCGGCGATCGAAGATGCGGAACGTCTTCAAGGGTTCACAGCAGGCTGGACCGATATCTCCGCTGAAGAATCAAGAAGCGCGGGCAAACGGTGGCGTATGGTCGGCAACGCTGTGAGCGTCCCGATGGCGAAATGGATCGCGCAGCGCCTTACCGCCACTACGCTCCCATTCCAGGCGGACGAAATTGTCGGTCTGCCGGACGAGGCCAGCTGGCCAAGCGCAGGTTGGGGCATGAAGGGAGTGCGTGCGCGCTGCGACGTGTCCGAGTGGCCGGTTCATGTCGAGGGCGAGCATCTTGCCGCTTTTCTCCGTTATCGCGTCGCGCCCCTATCCAAAAAAGCCACGAGCGGCTTCCTGACACGGCTGCGAAAGAGCAGCCTTCGCTATGAAGCGGCTTTCGAAGCCGACCTCGCTCACCATGTCGAGTCATTCGAAAACGGCTGAGCGGCGCAACCCTGCCGCTCCTGACGCGAGCCAGCGCATGTCTCGGACTGCGCAACGCGACAATTCGAGAGAGCGATCCCTGCGTAAGGAGCTGCATCGGAGAGGTCTGCGGTTTCGCTTGCATCGCAAGGTCGAAGGTAGCCGCCGCACTATCGATATAGCCTTTACTGGCGCCAAGATTGCGGTCTTCGTCGATGGGTGTTTCTGGCACGGATGCCCTGAACACGGTACTTGGCCAAAGAACAATGCCGATTGGTGGCGGGCCAAAATCGAAACCAATATCAGACGCGATCGAGATACAAATCGCCGCCTCGCAGAAGCTGGATGGTGTGTCGTGCGCGTTTGGGAACACGAAGACATCACCGTTGCTGCCGATCGGATCGAACAAGAGATTCGCCGAATTCAGAGCGCGAAAACACGACCTTGATCTCGTAGTGCGTTCCAAATCATTCGGTGAGCCTCGAAACCCGCCCAGGTCGTGTCTCGTGCGCCAGCAGCAACCGTATCGCAGCCATGAACATAATCGTCGATCACGCCGTGTACCGCCTCTCGGGCTACCACGATGCATCCGATCTGATGTCGGGACAGAGAAACGCACCAGCGACCAGCTTCTAGGTCAAAAGCCGTTGGATCGTTCGGCAGTGAGAGTGGATGGCGGACGACGGAAACCGGCATCTGCAACCCTTGCCACCGTTCCACCGTATCGACCTGAATACCTGCGCGGCCTCTCTGACGCAGTCCGTCACGGATCGCACCACCAGCGATGACGTGGGGCTCGATGCAGGCGATGTCCCCTTCCGACAGGACTCGCTCGCCGACCCATTCGGCTTGCCGCAGGAGAATGCGGTCGGCAATGCGTGCCATCAGAGCCGAAAGCTCAAGATCGGCTTCTTCGTGCATGGGTGCCGCGCCGGGCAACGTGATCGCTACGAGACTCTGTCCGGCCGCAATGGCGTCGAGCGCGTCGTCTAATCCGCTCTCAAGACCGGGGACGTGGAAACGAAGACGGCGCTCGCTCGGCTCGACAACCGATTGGAACGGCAAATCGCGGTAGAATGCCGCCTGCACAAGGTCGGATGTATCTTGAAGCAAGCGCCGCGTCACAGGCAGCCCATGTACCGGCGTGTTCTGAAACCGATCGAGAACGTAGGCGGGCGCCGACCAATGGATCTTGTGCGGGCTAGCTTCCAAATTGGTCGTATCCGCCGAGTTCACTGGATTCAGCTGCCCAGGGTCACCGACCATCAGCGTGCGCGGCGCCATGTATGCGATTTGTAAATAATCACCGGCAGCCAACTGATACGCTTCGTCGAGGATCATCACATCGAACGCGTTCGGACCCAGATGATGGAAATTCGCCGCGAGGAGATGCGCATTCGTGACAATCACTCCAGGGCCAATGTTGAGATTTTGGTTCCATCCATTGGACGCACTGATGCGGCCGACCAAGTCGCTCGGAAGAACGCGATGTTGCGCGTGTGCTAGCTCTAGTCGCGGCAATCGGTACTGCAGTAGTCGGCGCGCGATATCATAGAGCTGACTCACGCCCGGCGTGACGATCACGATACGCATCCCTGCGGGCGGTGTGACTGCGACCGCCGCCGCGCACTCGACGAGAAATGTCTTACCAGCCCCAGGGGGTGACTTCACAATCGAGACGGGAGCGGTACCGAATAGCGCGTGCTCGATCGCGGCGTCGAGTACTTGGTCGGCGTGGTTACGACGAATCTCGAGGGGAAGGGTCATCTAGCGCCTCACTGCTCGTGCGATGGCCAAGGCCGATTGGCCAGATGAAGGTCTCGACGCCAGAACCGGTGCTGTATCGCTGTAGAACACCCAAGGCTGCTGCGCGTGGGCCTCGCCGAGCGAACGGTAGTTGATAAAGGCATATGGTTCACGGATCAGCTCAACGCGTGCACCGACAGTCAAAACGCTACGAGTGCGAACACCGCTGGTGATCTCAATGCAGACACGCGTACCGCCACCGGGCGCGGTCGCGAGACCGCGCACCACCCCGGCGACATTGGTGCCGATTATGCGTACCTTGTCATCCAAGCGAAGGCGGATGATCCCTTGATCGGAACTGATCTCGATGTCGCAAGGCTTGAAACCGGGTCTGTTTTGGCGAACCGTGCTCACTTCACCCCGAACAACGCCACCAGCACGCGCCGCTTGATCGCGCAGCATCGCATCGGCCTCGAGAGATGCCAATTCGGACTTCTCTTGCCCCGCTTCCATTACGCTGAGTTGTTCCACCAGGCGCTTTGGCGAACGGGCTGGGAAAAATCCATTGTCCAGCGCGTCACGCACGCGCTGGTTGGAATCTTTCACGAGCCCACCGAGTGAAGACGGCAGGCCAAGGTCGAGGAAGGCGCGACGGCCTTCGATCAGTAGATTCCATTCCCGAAGAACGGCCCGACGTAGGATATCGGTGATCTGATCTTCGAGTAAATGCCGACGGGCACCGTACGCGCCCTTCATTTCCTTACGAAGTCGATCGATCGTGTCGTCCCAATGACAGTCCGGAGTGTTGGGGAGAACCCCGGATGCGGGCAAACGAATGCGCTCACGCGCTTCCGCAACGGGGTCGGACACCGTCGGATCGAGCCAGGCGAGGAGCGCGCCGAGATGTCCTTCTTCTAGCGGCGCCAAACCAGTGACTACGTGATCCTGGAGCAGTGCCGCCGCGTCAGCGACAAGCTGCTGGCCGGGGATGATCGCCTCACGAGCGATGATCCGACAAATTTCACCCATGCGCACAATCGAAGCGGGTGCCGTTTGGTTGCGCCAATAGCGATGGCCGAGCACATCAAGGGCCTCAAGCGTGACCGAGTGGGGCACCCAAAGGCGCAAAGCTGAATCCACCGCCGCGGCACGCGCGATCGTATCCGCCAGAAATGCGGCGAATGGTCCGAGGTCCTGGACATCGCGGCCGATCGGATCGAGACGCACAATCACTTGCGGCTCTTGATCGAGCTCACCAAATGCTATCGCCTGGATCTGCTCCTCGGTCACGATCTTGATCGTGGCAATACCGATCGTCACGTCGGGATCAGGGGACAATTGGCTCGACGTGCGGACAGGTATTGCTCGCCTTTGGTAACGCGCGAGTACGCGATGGAGCGTGTCGTCGAACGCGTTCATGCCGCCCTCTCGATTGAGTGTTGCTCGGCGAGGTCGACGAGGTGGCGGGCAATCAGACGTTCGTGATCGTCAGCCGGTTCGATGTCGCCAGTCATTAGACCGAACGCGCGCGCCAGTTCCATATCCCCTAGAACCCGGCCGGCGACGTCACCCAGGTCCCCAGCTACTTCTGCCACTCGCTGACGACACCATTGCGCCATGACACATGTATTCAGACAGCTATCCTGGAAGTGAGGTTGCAGGTCGGCAACTACGGTGTACGGCTCGGCACCCGCCCGTAGGTCGTTTACGCGTTGGCGGTGACGGAGAAACGCCGTGATCCCAATGCGGATGGCCTCCACGCCTCCAGCCACGTCCTCCACTCGAGGCGCGTGGGGTGCGAGGCCATTCGGCTTGGAAAAAACGAGCATACCGCTAGCGGGAATAATCGCTGTTTTATCGAAGCGGTCGTATTCATGCATCAGTGCGAGCAGCTGAGCGCCGAGTTGCAGGCGAACCCGCGCTAGGTCCCCTTTCGAGAGTTCGTTCTCACGAACCACAAAGGACTTGAGGTCGCCCGGGAGATAAACGCCGTTCTGGGGCGAGAGGATCAGTAGGTCCGGTGCCACAAAGAAATAGGGTTTGGGACCGGGCTTGGTCGGCAGCAGCAATTGCGGTTGGATGATGATATGTGGCGCGGGTTTGCCCTCTCGCGCGTCCTTGAGAAGGGTTCGGGTGATGCTCAGGCGAGCAATGCGCGCATCATCCTTGGTACCGGGAAAATCATCGAGCAGATTACGCACGACCACATCATCAGGAGCGAGCCCCAGATGGGAAGCAAATGCTTCGCGGAGCAGACGCGCATCGCCTGCATAGGCGTTTTGCTCGAACTGCGCGCCGCGGCGTTTTGAAGATTGGCGTTCGCCGAACTCACGGTCGTAGGGTTCGCCCACGACCCGCTCATAAAAGCGCTTCTCGGAGCCTGGCTCCAAGATCATTGCGCCAAGGATTTCACAGCCAGGATTGCTGGCGAGGCGGACGAGTGCCGTAGTGCCCTTGACGCTCATTCGACGGCACTCCTCCACGCCGCGCTCGAACCGGGCAAGGACACGAGTGGCTGCCGGGAACCGAATAGCTGATCGCGGTCAGAGAGATGAGCGGACAAGAGCTCGGCGCTCTTCTCGCGCGTCGCGCGATCTTCATCGCCGAACCGCTCGATTGTCATGTGGATTTCTGCGAGCCAGTCGTCATAGGGGAACTCGCCCCGCTTGACGGCTAAGCCAGCGTCACGCGCCTGATCCGCCGCAACATAGTTCAGAATTTCCGGGTTGTTGGCAGATCGCTCGCCGCGATCTACAGCGCGCGCCAGTGTGATCGTCCAGGCCGCTCCACGTAGGAACAAGATACGCCCAGACATGGGGCCCATGATGCGACTGGCGAGGGGCCAGTCGGACCTCGCCCAGAAGCGCTTCACCGCCTGGCCCTGGTCGTAGGTCAAGCAGTGGCAGAGATAAACCGGCCGCGGACGACTGGAATCATAGGATTTCATCTCGTCGTTGGAGAGCGTGCCAAACCGTGTCGATGGAATATCTCGACCGCGCAGGGGGCGCATGAGACTTGCGAGCAGCAGAGAATTTAGCGGGTAACCAGCCTCGGCCAGCAGATCGAGCACCATGGCACGGAGGGGGCGCCCCCCTTCGCTCGCGCGGCTCTTACCCTTCTCCGCTTTAGCCAGCTTTTCTCGCAATTCGGCGAGTTGCCGTTGGAGAGCGGCCTCTTGGAGCTTCAAGGCTTCGATGTCGATTTCTTCACTCATGCAGACAGGCTATCGAATTCTATCGGACTTGTCTATAGGAGTTTATCGAACTTCGGCTGTTTGATGGATCGGCTTAAGGAAGAAGGACGTTGGTTCGGTGGAACGACAGGTAGGCCCCCTGTCGTTCGGTGAAGACTCCGCAGTTCCGTGCGCAAGCATCACGTAAGCCAAGTCGATCCAGATCGAGCGAGGCGAGCCGACGAGATACGATGACGCGCCCACTTGCTTCGAAACTTATGAAACCGCGGTCAAACAAGCGGTCGACGTGCGGGGCAAGCAAAAGCCCATTGGCCCCATCTAAACGCTCGGCCGCAGTGGCACACACACGCCAAGGCTTGATATGGCTAGCCACGAGCAGTCGTGGGTTCTCGATACCGGTCAGCCGGCAACGCGTCTCTATCTCCGACACGCGTGCCCTGAAGACGCCCTGCCCGTGCCGAGCAAGCACGAGTTGCTGCTTCGTCGTCGTATCGAAAGCGGGCTGTTCGACCAGCTTTTCCTCGACCAGATCATCGAGCCGCGCGAGAGGCGCATCCGCAATACCGCCGTCTAGGTTCATCTCAATCACGGAGGTATCGGAATCGAGAAGAAGTTCCACCACACGCCTGTCTATCTCGGCGAGATACGCCTTCTGATTCCCGTTTCCAGTAACCGGGTGGATCGGTGAATATTTCGTCGGCAGAAGCGGGCCCAAATCTGCGATACGGTCCTTTGGCCGCACCGGGCTCGGCAACGGTTTCCAAGCGACGGGTAGCAGCCAGCCATCACTGCTCCAATTTTCGCCCGTTGTCCCGAAACCATCGGGCTTCAAAGCTGGGCTGGCGAAGTCCAGAATTTGCCCGGCATGACCGAT
>CAYRIY010000110.1:9188-11215 GCA_964424335.1 uncultured Clostridia bacterium | reverse complement strand
TAGAGAACGACACTTGAGGCAGGAGGCGGCTTGCGACCCCTTCAGGAATTCCGGTAATCGTGTACCCGAATTCTGGTTTTTCGGGCTCGAACCCGTAGTATCGCTCGTAGTCGTGAACTTCGATCTCGATTGGGCGCGGCACTACCGTAAGCGTCCCCGGGGCATACGACAGCTCGTAGTAGGGGTGTGGGACCGGATCGTCACTATACGGCCAATGCCACTCGATCGGATAATCGCCTGCGTCAAGCGGGTCGCGCCCCGTCTCGACCCGCAGTTGGTAAATCGGCCAATCCCAGTTGGCGCCGAAGTGAATCGGCACGCCGTCTCCGAGGTCGGAGTGGGTGTAGGCGTATAAGAGACTCGGTATGTCATCGAGATAGGGGATCGTGATGTCGTTTGCCGTCAGCGTCACCGGTCGGCGCGTCACCTCGAGCATGCTGCTTAACCTAATGTCATAGTTTTTCGCAAGCGGCGAAAGCGCCGCCGGGTCCAACTGCAGATCATAGAGGCCGGGAGCGGAGGTCGAGGTTGCAGGCGACGTAAGCGCGCCCTGGTCGATCCCAAGGTCGGCGAGGGTTTGGTCAAGTGCAAGCCCGTCTCCGTCCGACCCTACCGAGACGATTGCAGACGTGAAATCGTTCGGGTCGCCGTACCATCGCAGGGCGCCGTCGACATCGATCACGAGACGTCGCGGCGTCACTGCGAGGGTCCCTGGCACGTACGTGATGTCATAGTTTTCCAACGTACGCTTCAAATCGCCAGGCAGCGCAACGAAGTCGATGTCGTACTCGCCGACGTCGGCGTCTTCCGCGACGCTTTCGAGCGTGTAATGGTCACCCCACTTCCAGTTCCTTTGGTCCCAAGTCGCAAATCCTTCAAACGTAACCTCGGTACTAGCGAGGATGTCGTTTCGAGCGCCGTACAGCCGCTCGGCGTTCCCGATGGTCACGGTGAGCGGTCGGGGGGTGAGGGTAACGTTGCCTGGAACGTATTTTAGCCGGTACACCCCTCCATCGGCCCCAATGCCGCGCACCGTATGCGTTCCGGCGCCGAGTCCCCGCCACGTCAATTCGGTGATATCAATCCACGTGCCCTCGCCATCTTCAACTTGAAAGCCAAGGCCTGAAATGAAGGCCGGATCAAACTCTTGACTTGGGTCATCCTCGTAGTAATACCGCAACGAAATCTGAGACGTATCCTTTAAGTCTCCGTACCTGTGTTGCTGGTCCACGACCTCGACAACCACGACCAACGATCCCGCCGCATTGAGAAAGTAAATGACGTTGCTTGGCGCCGCCGGATCTTCGCCCAGCGTAACCGTGTCATCATCATACTCCCAATTCTCGAGGTCGCCGGGATTGTACGCCCCGGCGTCGGAGCTCGAGTAGATCCGCACTCTGCCCGGGCCGGCAAATGCGTCGGGCCCCACATTGTTCACAAAGACGCCCCCGCCGGTCGCTGCCAACGTCGTAAGGCCTTGGGCCTCGATTTGGACATTCTCGAGCACGAGGTTGCCGCCCACGGTCAAGATATCGACGTCACCTTCGATATCGAGCGTGCCTGAGAGCATCAGCGCGCCTTCACCGTTTCGAATGTACACATTCTCCGCCGTGAGACTTCCCAACCGAAGATCGCCTAGGCGGTTGTCTGGATGAGAAAGTCGCAGGGTCGAAACGGCGTCATCAAACCTGATGGACATCGAGTCGCTGACATCCACCCGGCCATCGAGCTCGACCGCACCCTTTTTCCCATCAATTCTCAGCTTAGCCGCTTCGATCGTCCCGGCTGCCGACGAGCGGACGTGTAGCGTGTCAGACGCGGAGTTCTCGATGTAAAGCGTCATTCGGTTGTTGGGTTTTCGCGACTCGTCATCGTATGCCGCGACCGGGGCATCGATCAAGATCGTCGGAGCATCAAAGTCCCAGTACGGGACGCGCCAAGGCGACCAACTCCGGTATAGGAGCGGCGAGTTGACGGCGATTTCTTCTGTTGCGGTGAGTGCCATGTCTTCGGCCTGCACGATCGTC
>CAYRIY010000110.1:0-9088 GCA_964424335.1 uncultured Clostridia bacterium | reverse complement strand
AAACCGGCGAACCATGTCGCCGTAGTCGTCCTCGACGATCTGAAAACGCACTTCGCCGCCCGCTCCAAGGCCCGCATGCGCTCGATCGGAGCCTCCCACGTTGATCGATCCCTCATTTTGGACAAGCGCGGGCCCGAGCAAAAAGACGTAACTGTCATCGGCATTTGCGCTTATACGGGCGAGGTTGACCACATCGCCATATGGATCGCCGTCTCGATGGGCAAACGCCAATCCGTCAAACTCGCCCCAAGCAAGATCGAGCTCGCTGTCGGGATCCCAAAAGAGACTGTTATTTGCGTCGTCGATATCCATCCAAAGTGCCGATGCGACCAGCGCGCCCACGTCGATCGTGGCGTCCTTGCCGAAGATGACGCCGTGCGGGTTGATGAGGAAGACCCCGCCGTTGGATTGCAACGTCCCAAGGATCTCGCTTGGATCGTCGCCGAGCACCCTGTTGAGCAAAACGGAGCTGTCGTCAGGCTGCTTGATGATGACACTGTTTTCGGCCCCGATTGAAAAGGAGTTCCAGTCGATCACGGCCCGCGAGGTCGACTGTATGACCTCCATCGCCGTCCCATCGTCGCTCCAGACCGCGTCTCCCCGCACCAGTGTTCCCCCTTGCGGCAACTGGGCGGACACCGGTGCGGTGTACGTGACCAGCATCGTGGCAGCGATCAGGAGCGCCAAGGTACGAAAGGAAAAGCGCTCGCGCCTTATCCGCCCAATCAGGGCGCTGCTCCCCTTATGCTCGTGTTGTCCCATGACAAGGATCACCTCGCGTCCATTGTGTGGTTAGCCTCGAAAATAAAGCCTAGAAACTGTACGTAAGGTCGAGACTCACAGGGCCCGGCATGCCTCTCGCCTGCTGCCCGGCTGAGTCGCCAAGCAACCAACCCTGGTGCGCCTCCAAAGTGAGTCGATCGGACAGGGCCCAGCGCACCCCGACCCCGGCGCCATAGGCAAATCGGCCACCGACCCCCGAGGCGTCCCAGGGACGCTTGTTGTACGTGACGCTTCCGGCATCGAGAAAGCCGAAATATTGCACACGCCCGGGAGGATCGCCGGCTTCGATCTGAGCGTGTACGTACGAGACCTGAAGCCGCCACCCATCATCGCCGGAGGCGCGTCCAACCGTCAGAGCTCGCACGCCCCTACCTCCCATGATCGAAAACTTCTCAGCCGAGCCCAAGTTTTTGCTCGCCCACTGCGCAGAGAGGTCGACATAAAGCTGCCCTGGCCCCGCAGCCGCCGTCCACGTCGCTTCTGCGCGCACGACGCCATACAGCCCGCTCGTTTGAGCCGCCAAGTCGTCCGTTTCTTTCTGTGCTTCGGTACCAAACGCAAGGCTGCCGCCTTTTACGCCGATGCGCGCCTGGGTCAACCCGCTCGCCCTTGGCGAGCCGCGGCGCCATTCGAGCGACGCGTCCACCGCCGTGTATGTGGTCGAAGAAAAGGAGCCCACAAACTCGTCAAAATTGCGGCGGTACCCAAGGCCGATCCGGCCAACGACACGTGCGCCCGCGTGCCTCGGCCACGAGCGTTCCAACGCGACATCGAGCCCGTCGGAGCCGCCGCCCCCCAGGCCGGCCAGGACGCCTTCCAACTGATAGCGGTTGATCCGCGCGGAGCTCTTGAGTCGACTTTCCAAACCCGCCCCGATCGGAAGTTCGTGGCCGAGTTGGAGGCCTGCGGTCGCTTTTGCGTCGGTTGAGATCGAAAGCGAGGTCTGGTCGCCCCGACCGGTCGGGTTATTCCACTTGACTTGACCCAAGAACGAGCGACTTTGCATTAGATCGGGCCCGGAAAGTGCGATCGCTACACTCCCCGTCACGGGCGCTGCGTCCTCGAGGCGAACGATGAGGTCGGTCTCGCCCGTTTCCGCGCCGGCAACAAAGGACGAGTCGGCGCTCACGCCAGGCAGGGAACCAAGTACGGCGATGCGCGCATCGAGCGCAGGCATGTAAACCGGCTCGCCGATCTGGATGCCCCGCAGCGCTCGCGCGGCGACGGCTGTGCGAAGGCGCGACTCGTTCTCAAAGCGCACATCCCCGTACCGACCGGCGAGCACGGCGATTTCCACGACGCCGTCCGTCACTTCCTGTTGGGGCAAAAATGCGATCGCGAGCGTGTACCCGCGCCGGTGGTATTCGTCTTCGACCATGGTGACGAGGGTCTCTAATTCCGAAAACGTGACGGGGCGATCCGTGTAAGAGGCAAAAAGCTCGGCGAACGTCTCATCGGGAAAGAGCGCGTCCCCGACCAAACGGAAGCCGGAGAACGCATAGGCGCCCTCGCCCGTTTCGGCGGCCGCTGCGAATCCGCCAAAACTCACAATCGGACAGACGAGCGCGGCGGCGATGATGAGGGCGCCCAAAAAAGTGTGTGCTTCGGCGAAACGGAATTGTGTCGTACCGGGTAATGTCAAGGCAGATGCTCAACTCCCCACCTGAGGCTCTTCAACCCGTAAAAGTGGTTTACTCGAGCATCGCATCGACGCGTCTTGGGATCAATCGTCAATTTGTCTCACTGCGAACTACAAGCTATCGTGGGCAGGTCGCGCCTTTTGAGAACGCCACTTCTCGAGGGGACACGCCAAATCGTTGACGAAAGGCGCGCCCAAAATTGGAGGGGTCCCTAAACCCCGACGCTCGTGCAAGCTCTGCGATGGACTCGGCGCGCTCGACCGCCCCCAAGAGCTTGCGGACACGCTGGAGTCGAAGTTCGCGGATGTATCCGTAGACGGTGAGCCCTTGGTCGGAAAAGGCTCGGTACAGCGTCGCCCGCGAGCACCCAAGGGCCAGTGCGACACTGCCGGCGTCGAGATCGGGGTTGTCGAGGTTTTTGTCGATCAGTCGCCGCGCCGCGGCAAACAGAGCCTCCCTCTGCCCGCTTTGACCGCCCTTGGATACACAAACGGCCTGCTGAAGCACGGAGAGCGCCAACTCGACGGTCCCGTCGAGGAGCAAGGCGCGCTCCACGCGGGTCAATATGGAGAGAGTATCCGATAGCAGCCGCATGCGAGCTGCAAACAGCGGCGAGAGGCTCGAGCGAGCCAGCGCCTCTGCCACGAGGCCCGCGGGGGGCACATCCTGGCCGAGCGCCTCGACGACGTCCGAGCGCCTGAGCGCAAGGTGGCTCCCGGAGTGCGCGCCCCACATCACTCGGGAAGGGCGGGCTGCATCGTAAAAAAACGTGTCGCCTCGGGAAGATGTGACCACAGACTCCTGATCGTCCCGGTGCCACCGCCGGCCAGTGAAGACCGAACCCAAGATGACGTCGTCGCTCCCGTCCACCCGCGCTTGTTTTTGGGTCCTGCGGCCGGAAACGCCGTCCGATTGGTAAGCGTAAAACTCGGCACGGGGAGCGAGCAGTCCGCTGGCATGAGCGCTAAAGCCCGAGTCGCCGCTGTTTCGGTCCGCGTCAAAGCCGTAAAATACGGTCTCTCGCCAGTAATCGTAAGCCTGCGCAGGACTTAGACCCGAGGTCGTCACGTCAAATGCGACGCACACGCTCGGAGAGCCGTACTCCGGTCGCCAGCGTCCGACATCAGGCGACCAGGCCCACTCGTCAGGGGTCCAGTCCCAGACAAACTTATAGGAGCGTTCGTTTCCCATGAGGACGCCTAGCCCGATCCTCCCTTGATCCTCCGGAGCTCCGCCACCGTAAGATTATGCACAAACGGCCCATTCCCTTCCAACAATCCCCAGAAATAGGCTGACGATCCCGGTGCTGCGAGATTGCTAACCCATGCAGGAGAGGGCAAGGGAGGAGGTTTTCCTTAGGATCGTGAAAGATTGCTCAGTTCACCTTTTGATTAATATCGAAAAAGGGAGCGATGATTGTTTTGGCGCGCTCGCTCTTTCGGCTACACGCCCTTTGCGCGGCGCTCTTGGCGCTCCTCATCGGCGCCGGCGCCCACGCTCAACCGATCAGGGTCGGCATCACGCAAATCGTGGAGCACCCTTCCCTCAACTTGATCCGCCAAGGGTTCATCGATCGCTTGGGTGAGCTCGGGTACCCTGAGGGAACGGGCGCGGTCTACGACATCCAAAGCGCGCACGGCGAGTTTGCCACCGCGCTCACCATCGCTCAAAAGTTTCTCGCCGACAACGTAGATTTCGTCCTCGCGATCGCCACACCGAGCGCGCAAGCGGCGGCCAACGTGATCCGAGAGATTCCGATCATCATTGCCGGCGTGACCGATCCCATCGCTGCGGGGCTTGCCGAGAGCATCGCCCGGCCCGGCACAAATGTCACGGGCACTTCAGACCTCCCGCCGGTACGGGCCCAGCTTGCGCTCCTAAAGGAGCTTGTCCCGAGGGTACGGCGAGTCGGCGTCATCTACAACGCCGGCGAGGTCAACTCAGTCGTTTTGATCGACCTCGCCAGAAAGGCGGCCGCCGAGCTTGGAATCACGCTCGTCGAAGCGACGGTCGGCAGCACCGCCGAAGTGCAGCAAGCGGCGCAGTCCCTGCTTGGGCGAGTCGACGCCATCTACGTGCAAAACGACAATACGACCGCCTCCGCGATCGAAGCGGTCATTGCCGTTGCTGAACGAGGCAGGCTGCCTCTCATCACAAGCGACGACACGGTCGTGGAGAAGGGCGCCCTCGGTACGATCGGAATCGACTACTACGAGCTCGGGCGGAGGACTGCGGATGTCGCCTACCGCGTCCTTCAAGGTGAGCAGCCGGCCGACATTCCCATCGAGCGCATCGAGGGGCAGAACATTTTCCTCAATCTCGACGTCGCCCGCCGCCTCGGCGTCACAATCCCCGACGAAATGACCGCCAAGGCCGTGCGCATCTTTGGCGAACCGTAGCATACACGTTCCCGTGTACCCGGGACGACTTGATCGGGAGGTGTCATCCGGTTGGGCAGTTGGTACGCGCTGAGCGGATCCGTCGAGCAAGGGCTTGTCTTCGGCGTGCTCGCCCTCGGCGTCTACTTGACTTTTCGCATTTTGCGTTTTCCAGATCTGACCGTGGACGGGAGCTTTCCTCTGGGGGCTGCAGTCGCGGCCGTCCTGATCGTCGGCGGGACACACCCGCTCGCCGCCACGCTCGCCGCCTTCGGCGCCGGCATGATCGCCGGGGCGACGACAGGCGTGTTGCACGCCAAGATGCGGATCGCCGGATTGCTGGCAGGCATCTTGACCATGACGGCGCTGTACTCGGTCAACCTGCGGATCATGGGCCGGCCGAACGTCGGTCTGCTCAGGCAGCCTACGATTTTCTCCGAACTTGCCAATTGGGGCTTTGATCACCCGCTTCAGGCGCTCATTGTCTTTGCGGCCGTCGCCATCGTCCTCAAGCTGATCTTGGACGCCTTTTTGAGCACGCAAATTGGGCTTGCCATGCGGGCGACCGGCGACAATCCGGACATGATCCGAAGTTTCGGCGTCGACACCGAGACGATGACCATTGCCGGGCTCGCCCTTTCCAACGGACTCGTCGCGCTTTCAGGCGCCTTGCTCGCACAATACCAGGGGTTCGCAGACGTCGGCATGGGCCTTGGGACAATCGTGACCGGACTCGCTTCGGTCATATTGGGCAACGCCCTGATCCGGCCAAGCACGGTCTTTCTCGGCACGCTCGGCGCCTTGGTCGGATCGGTCCTCTACCGCCTTGCCATCTATTTCGCGCTCCGATCCGGTTTTGCCCCTACGGACCTGCGCATCGTGACCGCGGCCATCGTCATTCTGGCGCTCGCGGCGCCGGCAATCAAAGAGCGGTTTGCCAAAAACCGCGTCCCGCTCGGTGAATAGACCAAAAGGGCCTGCGGGCCGATCGCCGGACTCCTATTTGGAAAGGAGGCAAAGCGCTTGCTCGCCATCAAAGGAATCACCAAATTGTTCTCCGTTGGCGGTGGAAACTTCAAGGCTGCGGTGAACCGCGTCGACCTGTCAGTGGAAAAGGGCCAGTTCGTCACCGTGATCGGCAGCAATGGAGCGGGCAAGTCCACACTGCTCAACCTGATCGCAGGGCGCATCATGCCAGACCGCGGGACCATCGCGCTCGAGGGCGTCGACATCACCCGATGGAGCGAGCACCGCCGAGCCAAATTCATCGGCCGCGTCTTTCAAGATCCGCTTCAGGGCACATCCGCCTCGATGACGATCGAAGAGAACCTGAGCATGGCGGAGTGCAGGGCGGTTCGCCGCGGCCTGCGCCGCGGGGTGACCAACGAGAGTCGAAGCCGCTATCGCGAACTCCTCGCTCCCCTCGGGCTCGGCCTCGAGGACCGCCTGAGGAGTGAGGTCGGCCTTTTGTCAGGGGGCCAGCGCCAGTCGCTCTCCCTCATCATGGCGACCATGACGCGCCCGTCCCTCCTTTTGCTCGACGAGCATACCGCCGCCCTCGACCCAAAGACCGCCCAGCAGGTGCTCGCGCTCACGCGCCGAATTGTTGGCCAGTACGGGCTCACCACGCTCATGGTCACCCACAACCTTGAGCACGCCTTGCGGACCGGAGATCGGACGATCATGATGCACGAAGGCCGCATCGTGCTCGACATCGCCGGCCTGGAGCGCGAGCGGATGACCGTGGAGGATTTGCTGGGGAAGTTTAGCCGCGTCCGCGGAGAGCAAATCGTCGACGATCGCATCTTGCTCGCCTAGATTATTGTGATTTGACGGAGCTTTTACCGATGTCTCAGCCTCGGATCGCTGCGGATCCCTTCGCCTCTCTTTCCCCAGACGTGCGCAGAAACATGCGCTTTGCCATGCTCGAGGGCAGCCTCAGCAACGTCATGGGCACGTTAGTCGGCGGCGCCTACCTGACGGGCTTTGCTCTTCTCTTGGGCGCGCAGGACGCCCACATCGGTCTGCTCGCAGCGATTCCCGCGTTTCTCAACCTCACGCAGATCTTTGGTTCGATCCTGATTCGCCGGTTTGGCAGCAGGCGCAGGCTCTGCCTGATCGCAATCGGGCTCAGCCGCACGGTCTGGCTCTCGATCCTTTCCATTCCCTTTTGGCTGATCGGTGACGGGTTTGGAGACGGGCGCGTCTGGCTGCTCATGGCCGGTATTGCTCTCGTCAGCCTCTTTTCGTCGGCGGCGGGCGTCGCCTGGCTCTCATGGCTTACCGACCTTGTCCCGGCCGAGGTGCGAGGGCGCTTCAACGGCAAGCGGAGCATGTACGCGGGAATTGCCGCCATGTCGGCAGGCCTTGCCGGAGGCCCCTTGATCGAACTCCTCGGCGGGCGCGACGTGCCGAGCGCATTTTCCGCCATTTTTGCAATCGGCGTCACATTTGGCTTTTTGGCGCTGCTTGCCATGGCGCGCATCACCGAGCCGGCGATGCAGGAGCCGGCGCAGAGCGCCTCCTTTTTTAAAGAGATTCGCGAGCCTTTTCGTGACAAGCGCTTCTTAAGCTTTAGTTCGTTCATCGTCGTTTGGTCATTTGGCGTGAGCATCGCAAGCCCGTTTTTTAGTGTGTTTATGATTCGCAGCCTGGGCGTCTCCTTCTCCTTGATCGCCCTTTTCGGCGTCGCAAGCAGCGTTGCGACAATCCTCGGCATGCGCCTTTGGGGCGGCGTCTTAGACCGGATCGGACCAAAGCCCCTCCTCATCGTATGCGGCCTCGGACAGGCATGCGTGCCGCTCGCGTGGCTAGCCGCGGGCCCCGACAACGTGACTGCCCTATGGGTCTCTCACATATTGGGCGGCTTTGCTTCCGCAGGAACGGGCCTTGCCAACACCGCCATGCTCGTACAAGTCTCGCCAAGCGGCAACACGGCGCCCTACTTTGGCGTCCACGCAGCCTTGGTCGGTTTGGCCGGCGCATCGGCCCCGCTCGTCGGCGGCGCTGCCGGCGCCATCCTCGCCGGGAGCGTGCTATCGTTGGGTCCCGTGCAGTTTGAAGGGCTACGCATCATCTTTTTGATTAGCGCAGCGGTTCGCTTTCTCTCGCTTGGCCTGCTTGCTCGCGTGGACGCAGGAAAGAGACTCGAGCCTGAGGAAATCGCTGCTAGCTTGAGACGCATTCAAACGAGAGTGCCCATCTTTGGCGTCAACCAAGCGGTCGGGTTTGGACTTGCCGCCGTTGAAAACGTCAACCTTTCGGTAGCCCGCGGCAGCGCGGCGATGGAGCGGTGGCTCGAACGCGAGATCGAACGCGGCTGGCAAACGCTAAAGCGCGCCAAGAGCGCAGCCGAGCGCATCGACAGCAAGGTCGACGCGCGCCTTGCGCGCCACGAAGGGCGAATCGACGCCCTGATCGATCGGATCATTGCCGTGTGGGAACGAATACGGACTTTACTCCGCGGTCGGCCGCGGTAAAGTGACTCCCGCGGCTTGATTTTTAGCGTCCGAAAAATTACAAGATCCGTCGTGGAGGGTTGATTGGTGAACGACTCAACGCTCGTAGCATCCATCGAACAGATCTTGCTGCAACCGTTGCGCAATCTGGGAGCGTCCGTGATCGTCGCTCTTCCAAACGTTTTGCAAGCGCTGCTTGCGATCTTGATCGGCTACGTAGCAGCGTCAATCTTGCGTCGCTTTACGAAACACATCTTGCGTGCAATCGGAATCGACGTCATCTACCGCCGCCTCACCCAGAAAGAGCACGTCACAACAGAGGGCCTGGTCGGGGGACCGTCGGACCTTGGCGCGCTCGCCGTCTACTGGTCCGTCATGTTGAGCGCGGCCCTGTACGCGCTGCAGATCCTTGGCCTCAGCGAGGCGGCGATCCTCCTATATCGCCTCGTAAGCTATTTGCCGATGGTATTCATATCGATCGCGATCGTGACGATCGGCCTCTACGCGGCCGATCTCTTCAACAGGGTCGTCACTGCGGCCGCCGATTCGGCCAAGTTGCCCATGCCCCGCTTGTGGGGCCTTGGCGTTCAGTACGCGACCATCGGCTTTACGGCGCTCGCGGTCCTCGATTACCTCCAGATTGCAACGACCAGCGTGTTGCTCGTCGTAGCCGTCGCCGTAAGCGTCGTCCCGGTCGCCGCAATCATCGCCTTTGGCTGGGGCGCCCGCAGGCAGGCCGAGGAGTTGATCACGGGCCGAGCCTACCGGGCTTATCTCGAACCCGGCGACACGATCACATTTCATTTTGGCGGAGAACTGATCGAAGGCG
>CAYRIY010000109.1:0-11422 GCA_964424335.1 uncultured Clostridia bacterium | reverse complement strand
GGAGAACGTAGAGTTTGCCGTCCTGGATCGTGAACTCGAGGTCCTGCATATCTTTGTAGTGCAGCTCGAGTCGATCAAAGATCGCGGTGAGCTCTTTGTAAACCTCCGGCATCTGCGCTTCCAGTGCGCTGATCGGCTCCGGCGTGCGGATGCCGGCCACGACGTCTTCTCCCTGAGCGTTGATGAGGTACTCGCCGTAGTACACGCGCTCACCGGTCGAAGGATCGCGGGTGAATGCGACGCCCGTGCCCGACGTCTCGCCGAGGTTGCCGAAGACCATGCTCTGGACGTTGACCGCGGTGCCCCAGTCTCCGGGAATGTCGTGAATCCTACGATAACGAGCCGCTCGCGGCGTATTCCAAGACTCGAAGACCGCATTGACGGCGCCGCGCAATTGCTCGTGAGGATCATCGGGGAAATCTTTGCCCGTCTTCTCCTTGACGACCGCCTTAAAGCGCTCGACAAGGCCTTTCCAATCGTCAGCATCGAGCTCCGTGTCGAGGGTGACGCCCTTTTTCTCCTTTACCTCGTCGATCAGGGCCTCGAAATTGGCATGTTCCACGCCGAGGACGACGTCCCCGTACATCTGCACGAACCGGCGGTAGCTGTCATAGGCGAACCGAGGGTTGTTCGAGCGCTTGATCAGACCCTGTACCGCCTCGTCGTTCAAGCCGAGGTTGAGGATCGTGTCCATCATGCCAGGCATGGAGACACGGGCGCCGGAGCGGACGGAGAGCAGCAACGGGTTTTCGGTAGAACCAAATTCGGCCCCCATCGCCTTCTCAACTTTGGCCAAGTTCTCGCGAATTTGATTCTCGAGGTCTTCCGGCCACTGGCGATCGTTCTTGTAATACTCGGTGCACACCTCGGTGGTGATGGTAAAGCCGGCCGGCACCGGAACGCCAAGACTCGTCATCTCGGCCAGGTTTGCTCCTTTGCCTCCCAGGAGGTTGCGCATTGTGCGGTCGCCTTCGGCTACCCCATCACCGAAGAAATAGACCATCTTCTTAGCTGCCAACATACATCCACTCCTCTGATCCGATTGGCTGTCGCCCCCACTTGACGCCCCGCGGATTTTCTCCGCTCCTGGCTTGGCCGAGCCGACAAGGTCGGGCGTCCAAATGGGTGACTCCTTCACGTTCCGTACCGAACGTATGCGTCTTTGGCACACCAGCTAAATCTCGTTGGTCAGTTGCCTGACGGGCGGGACGAAAACCGTACCCCCCGGAACACAGACAACCAACAGGTTTTGTTCGCCTTCCGGTTGTATTTTCCTTCCCGACACTTTTCATGCGCGCATGGTCACGCATGGAATCAAGCGATCACAATTTTGCCCAGGTCTCCGATCGGTCGGGAGGCCGCGACCACAGCCGCCAAGATCCCCAGGCGGTTCTCACGCACGCGCGGATCGTCCGCCATGACCAACACGGCCTTGAAAAAGTCGTCCACGGGCTCTTTCAACGCGGCAAGCGCTTCGATGGCCTCTAGGAAGCTACCTCCGCCTGCACGATCCGCAACCTGCGCCGCGACCGACTTGGCTACCTCCCACAGAGCCCCCTCTTCTGCGTGCTCAAACAACGCCGGGTCGACTTTATCGCCCTTTGCCTTTTGTGCGAGGTTTGCCGAACGTTGATATGCCGTGAGCAGCGATTGAAAGCGCTCCGTGCCGACCGCCTTCGAAAGCGCAAGCGCCCGCTCGTAGGCTGCGACGATATCGTCCACGCCATTTGCCAATGCGGCGTCGACCAAGTCGTGCCTAACCCCCTCTTCGAGCAGCAAGGTGTGTAGCCGCCCTGCGAAAAATTCGAGCGCCTCGCCCTTCACGCGCTCGTGCTCGCCGAACCGGTCTGCGTATGCCTTCAAGGACGCGTCCAAGAGCTCACCGAGCGTAAATGACACCCGGTGTCGCAACGTGATGCGGATGATCCCCAGGGCCTGCCTGCGCAGTGCGTACGGGTCGGCGGAGCCCGTCGGTATGAGGCCGATGCCAAAGCACCCGACGATGGTATCGATCTTATCGGATACCGCCGCGAGGATGCCGGCATCGGTGTGTGGCAAGTCATCATCGGCAAAGCGCGGCAAGTAATGCTCAAAGATCGCTTCCGCAACGGCCGGGTCCTCGCCCGAGCGGAGTGCGTACTCTTTGCCCATCAACCCCTGCAATTCGGGAAACTCGTACACCACATTCGTCACGAGGTCCGCCTTGCTGAGGGCGATCGCCCGATCCGCCGCCTGGCGCACGTCGAGCGGGTACGACGAGCCGACGGCTTCGGCGATGCGGCGCGCCCTTTCTTGCTTTTCCCAAACGGTTCCAAGCTTCTCTTGAAAGACGACGTTTTTGAGGCCGTCGACCCTGTCCGCAAGCGGTGTCTTTAGGTCTTCGTCATAAAAAAACTTGGCGTCGGCGAGCCTGGCGGAGATCACTTTCTCGTTGCCTCTTCGCACGACGTCGAGATGGTCCGAGGAGCCGTTCCGCACAGCGACAAACCTCGGGAGGAGTTTGCCTGAGTCGGAGTACACGGGAAAGTAGCGCTGGTGCTCCTTCATCGAGGTGACCAAAATCTCTTCGGGCACCTCGAGGTACCGTTCGTCGAAGGACCCGACCAAAGCGGTGGGATGCTCAACGAGGTTCGTCACTTCCTCGAGGAGCTCGGGGTCGATGGCCGCCTGACCCCCGACCGAGGCTGCGGCGGCCTCGACCTGCTGCTTGACGGCTTCTCTGCGCGAGTCGACATCGACGTTGACGCTACCGCGCTCAAGGAGCATGGCGACATAGTCCGATGCTCGCTCGAGCTCGAGCGAGCGCTCGCCCAGGAATCGATGGCCCTGTGTCACGTTGCCAGCCCGCACGCCTCCCAGCTCGAGCTCTATGACGCGGTCGTCCAAGAGCGCGACGAGCCAGCGAATCGGGCGGGCAAACCGAAGGCCGCTGTCGTTCCACCGCATGGACTTGGGAAAGCGCATGGCCTCCACCACACTGCGAAGGACGTCCGGGAGTATCTCCTCCGCCGCTTTGCCGGCCTCGCGCTTTGTGGCATAGACGTAACCTGCGCCGCCGATCTCTTGTACCTCGAGATCCCCCACATCCACGCCAACGTTCGCCGCAAATCCGATTGCCGCCTTGGTGGGCGCCCCGTCTTCGCCGAAGGCAATTCGCGCCGGAGGACCTTTTACCTCCATGGCGAGGTCTTCCTGTCGCTTGGCGACGTCCGTTACGATGACTGCAAGTCGACGGGGCGTCGCATACGTCTTCACATCTCCAAAGCCGAGCCGTGACTCGCTTAGGCCTTTTCTCACGAGCCGCTCTAGGTCTTTGCGCGCCTGCGGTACAAACCGGGCGGGACACTCTTCCATGCCGATTTCAAAAAGCAGCGTCCGTGCGCTCACTTCACGTCGACCTCCATTTCGGAGCGAACTTCCGAAGAACGATGGCCCGCTTTCAAAAGGGGAAAGCCGAGCTTTTGCCGGGACTCCAAATACTGCTCGGCGCAGCGCCTAGCCAGGTTGCGCACGCGGCCGATATAGCTCGTGCGCTCGGTCACGCTGATCGCCCCGCGCGCGTCGAGTAAGTTGAACGTGTGCGAACACTTGAGCACCCAATCGTACGCTGGCAAGACCAAGCCTTGATCGAGCACGCGCAAGGCCTCCTTTTCATATCCGTCAAAAAAGCGGAATAGCGCGTCGACGTCGGCCACTTCAAAGTTGAAGCGGGACTGCTCGACCTCGTTTTGATGAAAGACGTGGCCGTACGTGATGCCGTCCACCCACTCGAGGTCGTACACGCTCTCCTTTCCCTGCATGTACATGGCGATCCGTTCAACGCCGTATGTAATCTCGGCCGAGATCGGCATCAAATCGATGCCGCCGACTTGCTGAAAGTAGGTGAACTGGGTGATCTCCATGCCGTCCAGCCAAACTTCCCATCCAAGTCCCCACGCGCCCAAGGTCGGCGATTCCCAGTCGTCTTCGACGAACCGGATGTCGTGTCTACTTGGGTCGATTCCCACGTGGCGCAATGAATCGAGATAAAGGTCGAGGACGTTGTCGGGCGCCGGCTTTAAAATCACTTGGAACTGGTAGTAGTGCTGCAGCCTGTTTGGGTTCTCCCCGTACCTGCCGTCCGTCGGTCGCCTCGACGGCTGCACATATGCGGTGTTCCAAGGTTCGGGGCCGAGCGAGCGCAAGAAGGTGGCCGGGTGAAATGTGCCGGCGCCTACTTCCGCATCGTAGGGCTGCTGGATGACGCAGCCGCGCTCCGCCCAATACTGGGTCAGCGTCAAGAGAAGCTGCTGAAAGTTCACCTTTTCGATTACCTCCCATTTAAAAAAGAAAACCTTTCGTCCACCAAGCCCACAAAGGCCAGGGACGAAAGGTATCTTCCGCGGTTCCACCCTGATTGGTCTAGGCGCTAAATGTGAGCCTGGACCCTCTTTTTTTCGTCCCCGGTCAAACAAAAGCGCCTTCAGCGGTGCTTTGCATCTCGTGCTTTCAGCCCAAGGCTCCGAGTCTCTAAAAAGGCTCCGCTCCAAACGCTCGTTCCGAGCAGACCCTTCGTACGCAAAAGCGCCTCCGCCTACTCCTCTTTTTCAGGGACAACATTTTTCAGCTAGTTCGAGAAGAAAATACCACACCTCGCGCCGCTCGTCAATGATAGCGGCCAAGCCCGCCTATGCCAAGTCGCGAATGGACGAGAGAAAGCTGAGCGACTTTAGCGGTCTTGGAAGCCGCTCGTCCACGAAACTGCGACCGACCTCCTCGAGCAGCGCCAGATCTCCATGGGACGGGCGCACGATGCCAAGCCGCGTGCCCTCCATTGAAACGAAGTGTTTGAGGAGTTCGACGGTGGAGCGGCGCAAGGCGATCGCCGACCGATCCCGACCAATGCACTCCGAGCAAAGAAGCCCGCCCTCCTTGGAACTGAAGCGGACCTCGCCGGCGACGCTGCCGCCGCACGCGACGCACTGTTCCAGTTCGGGTTCGTAGCCAAGCAGCGCCATCAGCCTAAACTCGAACCACCGGGCGACGGTCCCGGGCGTTACATCCCGTTCCAGACCGAGAAAAGCGTCGAGGATCATGTGAAAGATGTCTTCACTCGGCTCGCCCGGCTCCGTAGCAACGTCGAGCAGCTCGGCAAGGTAGCTTGCGTATCCAAGCTTCACGAGGTCTTCACGGAGCTTTGCAAAACTCTGCTTGATCTCAGCGTTGTTTAGGGAATCGAGGCTGCGGCCCGAAAAGAGCATGTACCGCCCATGAGTAAAGAGCTGCGTCCCGCCCATGAGCCTGCTGCGGGCTCTGCGAGAACCTCTGGCGACGCAGTCGACTTTCCCCTGCTCCCGCGTGTAAAGCGTGATGATGCGGTCCGCTTCGCCGAGGTTGCGCGTCCTAAGGACGATGCCTTCTGCTTTGTATAGCGCCACATCATCACCTTCCGTGTGCCGAAATGCACTTGCGTCGTCACGGACGACGCAAATGCCCTTCCTCAGCGGCCGGAGCAGCTTCACGGCCAAGAATCTCCACCGTGCGCTCCGCTTCTTGATCGACTCCAACTTGCTGCAAACGACGGTAATCCCTGTATAGTAGGTACGC
Source organism: uncultured Clostridia bacterium (assembly GCA_964424335.1). Classification (GTDB taxonomy): domain Bacteria; phylum Bacillota; class Limnochordia; order DTU080; family RSA5; genus CAYRIY01. The sequence continues at coordinate 5,836 of CAYRIY010000109.1, read as the reverse complement.
GCCGATATTGCCCGACGCCTGAAACAACTTCCAGAAAAAGTCGCTGCCAATTGCCATGGTCTTCTAGACCTCCTACCGCACGACCCAGTAATAGCGTGGGACTCAAGGTCGGCGATTATGCAAGCGAGCTTGGCGGCAGCGCAAATAGAATTTACCTGCGGATCAGCCAAAAGATCAGGGAAAGCACGACGCTGAGCAGGATGGACGTCGCAATCGGGAAATAAAACGTGAAACCGTCTCGCTTGATGTAAATGTCGCCCGGCAGCTTTCCGATGAACGGCACCTTGCCCACCAAGATCAAGAGGCCGCCGACAACGAAAACCAGCGCGCCCATCACCATCAAGATCCGGCCCATATCCGCCATCACAGCGCCTCCTGTTTGCCGCGCCCGTCCTCTTCGAACAGGACCTCCTGATTAGTATTCACCTTGGGATCCTTTGCAGTCGGCATCGGCAGTCCCAGATGTCGGCAAGCCGCGGCCGTCGCCAGACGCCCCCGCGGCGTGCGTTGAATGTACCCTAATTGCATCAGGTAGGGCTCATAGACGTCTTCAATCGTGGCAACCTCTTCGCTCACGGCGGCCGCGAGCGTCTCGACGCCCACCGGCCCTCCTTCAAACGTTTGGATGATGGTAGTAAGCAGCTTGCGGTCCATCCGATCGAGCCCGACCGAGTCCACGTCAAGCAGCTCGAGTGCGGCGCTTGCTACGCTCTGCGTGATTCTTCCGTCCGCTTCAACTTGCGCAAAGTCCCGTACCCGTTTCAGGAGTCGGAGCGCGATCCGAGGCGTGCCGCGGGCGCGCGTGGCGATCTCATAAGCCCCATCGCTTTCGATAGGCACGTCAAGCACTTTGGCCGCCCGCTTGACGACCTCCTCGAGCTCTCCGTGATTGTAAAACTCGAGCGTCTCGATGACGCCGAAGCGATCTCGCAAAGGCGATGTGAGCATGCCCGCCCGCGTGGTGGCCCCCACAAGCGTAAACTCGGGCAACTCGAGTCGAACCGTGCGAGCGGCAGGGCCCTTGCCGATAACGATATCGATTGCTTTATCCTCCATCGCAGGGTACAACACTTCTTCGACGGCTCGACTCAATCGGTGAATCTCATCGACAAAGAGTACGTCGCGAGGTTGAATGTTGGTGAGGATCGCGACGAGGTCGCCCTGCCTTTCGATGGCAGGCCCTGACGTTACCCGTATTCCAACACCCATCTCGACCGCAATGATGTGAGCAAGCGTCGTCTTTCCAAGTCCCGGAGGACCGTGCAACAGCACGTGGTCGAGGGCCTCGCCGCGCTGCTTTGCGGCCGTGATAAACAGCGACAGCTTCCTCTTTACCCGCGACTGGCCGATGTACTCATCGAGTCGGAGCGGACGTAGCGACGCCTCGATCTCATCCTCTTCAAAGCGACGGACCGGGCCGATCAGTCGATCATCCTCAAGCGCCACGCGGGCGACACCTCCCAACCTTTAAGCGCGCCGACTCCCCGGCGCCACATGTCACCCCACACGATCAAGCAAGCGAAGCGCGGCGCGGATCACCTGTTCAACAGGCTCAGCCTGCCCACCGCTGCTCCGCCTAGCTTCGCTGACCGCCGCTTTGGCTTCATGCTCACTATATCCGAGTGCCATCAACGCATCAACGGCATCGTCAGCTACAGGGCCGACGTCGTCGACTGCCGCGCCCTGCTGCAAGTCGGCGCGCTCCGCGCCATCGGCGACCTTCAGCTTATCCTTCAGTTCGAGCAGGATCCGCGCCGCTGTCTTCTTGCCGATTCCTGGAACCTTCGTCAGGCGCTTTTCATCTCCCAGCGCGACCGCCTCAGCAAAGCGCTCAGGGGTCACGTGCGAGAGGATCGATAAGGCGAGTTTTGGACCCACTCCGGCTACGCCGACTACCGTCTGAAAGAGCCGTTGCTCGGACTTGGTGAGAAAGCCGTACAAGACGATGGCGTCCTCCCGGACGTGGGTGTGTATGTGGAGTTCGGCGGTCTCCCCCGCGCTCGGAAGACGCGTGGCCGTTGAATCCGGCACCATGACCAAGTATCCGACCCCATGTACATCGAGTACGACGTTTCCGAGACCGACTTCGACGATTTCCCCCCGCAAACGTGCGATCAAATTGATTGTCCACCTTTTTGCATATGATTCTAAGGAAGACGCCTCATCACGCGTTAAGAGCCGGCGATTCGGGCCGCCGTCGCGCTCGTGTGCGCATGACAAATAGCGATCGCAAGCGCGTCCGCGGCGTCATCGGGCCGCGGCGTCTCTCGCAGACCAAGAAGCGCCCGCACCATAAACGCGATCTGCGCCTTGTCCGCCCCTCCGTCCCCCGTCACGCTTTGTTTTACTTCGGGAGGCGTGTACTCCGCGACCTTGAGCCCGCTTTGCGCCGCGGCGAGGAGAAATATGCCGCGGGCTTGACCGACTGAGAGCGCGGAGGTGACATTCCGATTGAAAAAAAGCTGCTCAACCGCCATTACATCCGGACTGTACCGATCAAGGACAGCCGTGATCTCGGTGTAGATCGATTTTAACCTCAAAGGAAGCCCTTGGCGTGGAGGGGTGCGGATCGTACCGTACTCCAAGGCGCGCAGACGTCCGGCGCTCGAATGAACGACGCCATATCCGGCCGTCGCCGTTCCAGGGTCGATGCCTATGATGATCAAAAGGCGAACTGCCTCCCGAAGTCGAGTGGTATCTCCCCTACTTCGGCCGCAGGCAGGCCGTCTCCTTCGAGACTGGCCGTATCGAGGCATTGCGGTATGAAAGCAAGCGTCGAGATAGACGTGCCTACAACGTGTGCCCCTTCAAACCCTCGAGGATGAACGGAAGCTCGGAAGGATCGTCAAAGGGAATCGCACTATCAACCGATTGATGTGCGTTCGCCCCTAAGACAGCCGCGTCGATGTCCGTAATTTCCTGCACCTCATGACAACCCTCAGGACGCCCGCGGAAAATCGCCACTTTACCGTCCTTGGCGCTGATAAACCCGGACGTCGTCTCGATCGGTTCGCACGGAAGACTCACGACGACGCGCTCTGGCGCAAAGCTCACCACGCTCCACTCCGGACGAGCAGTGCGAAACTCTTGCAAGGTGAGACCGACAAGGTCGTCGGGCAGCGCGAAGACATCCGTCGTCGCGATGTGTCCGTCGCCTAAGAGGTAGTGGACGACCGCTTCAGCGCCGGGCGCCAGCGCCACACCTGATAAAGGAGCCTGCTCCCGACTAGGCTCATCGCCCGGACCGAGCCAAAGGAACGTAAGCGAAAATGCGGCTCCAAACAAGACTGCGCCCGCTAAGTAGAGGATCGTCCTTTCCTTGAAACGCATCGGCCTCCCCCCTCCCAATATGGATTTGGTTGGGATATGTTGCCCGGGTGGGAGGCGAGCTATTACAATTCCGGTTAAAAATCCTAGGCGAGCGTGCCCCGCACCTAGGCCTGGATCGCTTCTAGGGCCTCTTCGGAGATGTCAAAATTCGCCTGGACGTCCTGAATGTCGTCGTGATCCTCCAGTGCTTCCAACAGTTGAAGGAGGCGTTTGGCATCTGCGCCTTCTACCGCGACCGTGTTTTTGGGTTGCATGCTGATCTCGGCCGACTCGATCACGTACCCTGCTTCTTCAAGCGCATTTCGCACTTCTTCGAAGCTAGCGGGGTCAGAATAGATCGTAAACCCTTCATCGTCGGACTGCACATCTTCGCCCCCGGCTTCTAACGCAGCCATGAGCACTTCGTCCTCGTCCGCGCCGTTTCGGGCGATCCTTACGACGCCCTTCTTCTCAAACATCCATGCGACACATCCGGACTCGCCCAAATTGCCGCCGTACTTTGAGAAGAGATGTCGCACATCCCCGGCAGTGCGGTTTCGATTATCAGTCATGATCTGCAACATGATCGCGACGCCGCCGGGGCCGTACCCTTCGTAGACGAACTCCTCATAAGAGGCGCCTTCGAGCTCTCCTGCTCCCCGCTTAATGGCCCGCTCAATCGTATCGTTGGGGACGTTGTACGATTTTGCCTTGTCGACTGCAAGCCTAAGGCGGAAGTTGGTGTTGACGTCCGGTCCACCCTCGCGCGCTGCAACGGCGATTAAGCGAGTCATTTTCGTAAAGATCTTGCCTCGCCGCGCGTCTTCTTTCGCCTTCTTATGTTTGATGTTGTCCCACTTCGAGTGACCAGCCAAAAATGGGCCCTCCTCCGTACAAACGTTGCTGCCCTCCTACTCTAGCACATTGCGTGCTGTACTGTCGATTTTACCATAGACCGGCTGGGCTAGTTCACGTCACTCAAGTGGATGAAAGCGCATCTCTTTCGCTCTTACGGATCTTTGCGGACACGAACCGATATGAGAAATACACGATGGCGATGGCGAAAATCGGATGGATGAACCGAGACAAGATCACAAAGTCATACAACCCGTGTAGGCCGGCAGCTATCGCCAAGCCGCGCAGTACGGTGGCTATACCGTGCTCTCGCCGCATCTTAGCCAGCCCCAAGTAAAGGCCGGCGATGCCACCGAATGAAGCATGGGCGAGCGACGTGACGATCGCACGAGCAGGAGCAACGCTCAAACCAAACGTCGTCGCATAAAGCAGGTTCTCCAGTGCCGCAAATCCCAGTGACGCTGTGACCCCGTAGATGATCCCGTCTTGTATCTGATCGAACTCTCTGTTTCTAAACGCGGCGTAGTAGACAGCGAGCAGTTTCGCGCCCTCTTCCGCCAACCCAATAATCACCACGGCAACGACGAGCCGAGTCAACACGTTGGGCGGATTGGCGAGGACATCTCGGAAAGGAAACTCAAGCAGAGCAGCGGGAATGACGGCCAACATTCCGGCAAAGAACGTCCACAAGACCAAGCGAATCGGCTCCCGCTCGCGATCTTGCCTATAGAAGAACCACACCCAAAGTAGACCTGGAATGAGGGAGATCAAAAAGATGACGAGCCCAGACATGACGACACCCCTGGCGAGAACGTGGCTACGCTCGGGCGAAAGGCGAGCGCTCGGCTTACCGTGTAAGCCTTTCCCGCATCAGGGGCGATATGTACACAGACGTTGCGAACGGCAGACCTATTTTCGGTCGATCCATCCAGACAAAGTCAGCAGTCGCTTCTCATTGCGCCCTCTTGTCTTTGACAAATTGCATGATGTAATCGATGCCTGCGCCGAGGGAAAGCGCGACTGCGAGTAACACAACGGCCTCGCCGAACAACCCGAAGCCCGCGAGAACGAGGGTGAATCCGATGAAAAGGACGACCGTTGAGATCTTACCCAAGAAGCGGGCGGCGCTTACAGAACCTCCTGATCCCAGGATTGCTGCGCCCCCGAACAGCAAAACCGACTCCTTTCCGATGAGCGTCCACAAAGCCCACGCCGGCAAGGAACCATGCAGCGCGAGCGCGGCGAAGACCGTAAGCCCGAGCACTTTGTCCGCTATGGGATCAAGTAGCTTGCCAAGTTTCGTGATTTCTCCCCTTGCGCGGGCCAAATGCCCATCGAGCCCGTCGGTTAGGGCGGCCACAATAAAGATCGCCAACGCAGCCAGGTTGGCGACACCCCGCTCACCCGTCACGATGAGATAGCCGACAGGCAATGCCAGAACTAGCCGCAGCAATGTCAAAGCATTGGCGATCGTGAACACCTTGGTGCGCTCTTCCATGATCTACCCTCCACACAAAAAAGGGGACCTAGACAAAAGGTCCAGGGCCCCTGACATGCGTGCCGAGATCGGGCTGCTCTCCCCGCCCTCGCCTGGCCTTTGTTTTACCAAATCTATGGGCGCGGCGCCGGTCCCTCTGGTTCCCGGAGAAACCCGGTAAGAGCGTGAAGGCCC
>CAYRIY010000108.1:9132-11517 GCA_964424335.1 uncultured Clostridia bacterium | reverse complement strand
GTCTAAAGGCTCAAAAAGAGTCGCTTTGCTTCCGCGATGGCTTCCTTGGGATCGAGCTCGGAGTCGCCGTCCAAGATGCACGACTCCAGGTTCTCGGCGATGAGCGTGGTAGCGGTCTTGTTCACGGCATTTCGGAGTGCGACGAGCTGCACGATCACATCTTTGCATGGCCGACCTTCGTCGATCATGCGCTGAATCCCCTTTGCCTGTCCCTCGATCCGGCGCAGGCGATCCATCACCTCTTTGGTCGCCCGCGGGTTTTTCAACGTCGTGGCCATGTCCCGACTCCTTTCGTACCGCCTGTCGTTTCTTTATCATACCGCCATAAACCGCTAAGATCGGGCGCTTCGTCCGGCCGTTACAGCCGGACGAAGGTTCCCAACGTGAGCGCCATGGCAAGGCCCACGAGGCCCACCAGCAGTGCGCCTGCAAGGCCAACTAAGAACGGTTTGAACCCGACACCTTTAAACACGGAGAAGCTGGTGCCAAGTCCGACCGCAGCCATTGCGGTGCCAAGCAAGTACTTCGATCCCCACACATCGCCTACCTGGCGAACGATTCCCTGCCACGCCGTCGGGTGCCACAGCCCAAAGGCCGCGCCGCTCGCAGCCGTCGCGTCGCCGACGGTGCGAAAGACGGCGAGCAGCACAAACCCGAGGACAAAGAGGGGGAGCAGGCTCGTGACCTTGACCGCCTGCGATTGCCCGTCTCCTTCTCTTGACTGCCGCAGGTACGTGTAGGCGAGGATCGGCACGACCGCGGCCAAAAAGAGGTTGCGGGTGAGTTTGGTCACCGTCGCCACTTGAAACGCCACGTCATCGCCAAAGACCTCGCGGTACGTCAGCGCCGCGCCCACGACCTGCGCCGTCTCGTGCACCGCGATCCCAAGGAACAGGCCGACCTGCTCCGACGTCGCGAGAAGGAGCGGGGCGATGTAGGGGTAGAGAAACATGCCCAAGAGACCAAAGAGCGTGATGTTGGCGACTGCGTACGCCACCTCTTTTTCGTCGGCCTTGATGGCCGGGGCCACGGAGACGATCGCCGTGACGCCGCATATGCCGGTGCCTGCTGCGATGAGCGTCCCGAGCCTGCCTGGAAGGTTGAGCCTTCGGTTGATCCACGTGATGAGGACCAGTCCCGCCGCGATCGAAACGGCGACGATGGGAATCCCCCACGCCCCGAGGCGCAGGATGTCGAGCAGACTCAGCTTGATTCCCACGAAGATGATGCCAAGCCGCAAGAGGCTTTTTACGGCGAACTTGATTCCCGGCTGCAGCGCCTGTGGAATCGGCACCGTGTTGCGAATTGCGATCCCTACGACAATCGCCACGAGTACGCCCGATATGGGACTCGAAGCGCCCGAGGGGTCGATGCCCTGCAAAGCAAGGAGACGAGCGCCCGCCCAATCCGCTATTTTTAGCGACACGAGCATGATCGCCGCTGCAAAGGCGACCCCGGGGAGCAGCCCCGGGATCTTAGTGAGCATAGTGGTGTGAGCCCGTGCCTTTTGAGTTGCTGCCTGCGCGCTCATGATAGAGCGCCTCCTCTCACCTTGTGTCCAAACCTGAGCGTGGTTAAATAAACAGCGTCGTCCGCGACTTTAACGCATCACCGAGGAACGCGGCGACGCCGCCCAATTCGCAAGCCTCGGAGATTTCGTCGTCGCCGATGCCCATGACGTCCTTTGACATCTCGCAGGCGACGATCCGCACCCCAAGCTCCCGGGCCATCTCCATCAGCTCGTCAAGCGAGGTGACGTTCTTTTGTCTCATCATCAGTTTTAGCATGTGGGCGCCGACGCCGAAAAAGTTCATCTTTGAGACGCCAAGGCTGTCGGCGGATCCCGGCGACATGAGCGTCATCGCTTTTTGCGCAAAGGACTTTCCGCCAAACGCCTTTCTCTCTCTTAGCGCATTCAGGCCCCAGAAGGTAAAGAACATCGACACCTGCTGGCCCATGGCCGCCGCGCCCGTGGCGATGATAAAGGCCGCGATCATCTTGTCGAGGTCTCCCGAGAAGACAACCATCGACACGCGGTCGTCGGGAGCCGTCCGTTCGAGCTCGGCGATGCGCGCTTCGAGCTCCTTGACGCGCTGCTCGATCGAGATGGGGGCGCCTTTCGCAGAGTTTGTGAGGCCGTTGGACTCCGGCAGCGTCTCGGTCTTCATCATGACCACACCTTTCCCATAAAACTGATCCCCATCCTTAAGCCTTTTGCACGTAGTGGACGTAGACCGTCTTGCCGCCCTGGTCCAAGGTCTCTTGGCCCACAAGGCGCACGTCCTTGCTGGTCTTGGCCCACCCTTGAAAGTCTTGCACCGAGCCCCGATCGCTTGCGATCACTTTGAGAACCTGGCCGGCGCCCAGCTTTGAGACGGCCTGGCG
>CAYRIY010000108.1:0-9032 GCA_964424335.1 uncultured Clostridia bacterium | reverse complement strand
CATCCGCTCGTGGCTTGGCCGGGCCGACAAGGTCGGGCGGTCAAGTGGGTGACACCTCTCCGTAAGCGCCGGATAGGGCGCACAAGTTTCGCCCGAGCTCGAGCTCTGACGCGCTCTCCTCGTTGGGGTGCAGGAGCCCGGCGTTCACTCGCTTGATGTCGACGTACTGTTTGGGAAAGGTGGGGAGATTTGCAAGCAGGTGCGAGACAAATCGTTCCTCACCCTCGAGGATCATGCGCAGATCCGCGTTTTTTTGCTTTAGGTCACCGAGGGAGTCGGAAAAGACCCCTTTTTCGTCGGCCTCATCGAGCGAGCTGAAGTGTCCCGGCAAGACGATCGCATCGTCCGCAAGCTCGGCGAGCTTTGACAAAGACCGAAAGTGAAGCGGCGCCCAATCCGCACCGCGGCCGCCAAGGTCCGGACGGGCCACCGACTCGATGAAAACGGAGTCGCCCGTCATCACATACCGGTCGTTGACCACGAAGGCGAGATTGCCCAGAGTGTGTCCGGGAATGTGAATCGCCTTGAGCGTCGCCCTTCCGATGCGAAACGTCTTCTGGTCTGCGAGCGGTTCGTAAGAGATCGTCGCCGGCATGACGTCCACCGGGTGAATCGCATCGTAAGGGTGGAGGTGATACGGCGCCCCGACCCGATCGGCCAACGCCCTGCCGCCGCTGATGTGGTCGGCGTGGCCGTGCGTGTCTAAGACATGGACGATCTGCAGATCCCTCTCCTTGGCGAACGACTCGTAATGCTCGATATGGCGGAGTGGGTCGATGACCGCGGCCTCCCCGTGGGATGCAACCACGTAGCTAAGGCAGCCCCGGGCGGGACGAATCACCTGGTGAATCGATAGATCCTCCTGGACCGCCACGGGCCGGACGGCGTAGTAGTCTCCCCAGGCGATCATTCCGCCCTGGAGGTTGACCGCTGAAAACCCAAGGCGTCTCAACGCCTCCGCTACGTACTCGGAAGTGCCGCCTTTGGCGCAAACGACCAGGATCTCTCGGTCGCGTGGCAGCCGGTCGAGCCAGCGCTCCGCGGCATAGGCCACGACTGAGTCGACCATGTCGTCTTTTCCGCCCTCCTCGAGGAGCTCAAAGTACGGCACGTTGATCGTCTCAAACGGCCGGCGCCCTTCGATTCTCCAAGCATCAAACTCCTCACGGTTACGGACGTCGACGACAAAAAACTCTTCGCCGCGGACGAGCGCGTCAAAGAGCTCGTCCACACTGATTTGGGCCGTGTCTTTTCGGGTGGAAATCACGCCTCTTCTCCCCTTTGCTGCTCAATCGTTACTCAAAAGGTGTCTTTGCATGCCAGATCGATCCGGTGTTGATACTATACCCCCTAGGGTATCGAGCGGTCAAGACTTTGAGCGTCGTTGCGGTCTGGGAAATGGTGGGGACTTCGGTTCCGAAACCTTTACCCTCTCGTGAGGTCGGACTAGCTGGACTGTGAATGTGCTTCCAGAGGTGAGCTCTTCAGCGTAGCGGGAACGGGGACGACTGCATCTTTCCGCGGAAAATGTCGTCCCCAAAGGCCGCTTCAACGACAAAGTACCGCCTTACCCCATCAAGAGCGACGCGCCAAGCACCGTCTGAGTCCTTTTCAAAAGGTCGAGGCGCTTTTAGGTCCGGGCTGAACAACGCAACTTTTTCCGCGGAGGATGGCAACTCAATCACGATGTCACGCGGCGCGGGCTCATCGTAACGAATGTATTCAATCACTCGCTGTCGATGAAACTGATTCTCGAGCTCGGCGTGGAGAATCGGCTCGACTTTGGCAGGAATTCCATGGATAAGCAGCCGTTTATCGTCTTTGTAACTGCGCAGATACCAACCTTTGGGCGCGACGCGAATCGAGTAAGGTGACGGCGGCAAAACCGCGCTGACGCGCCTTGCGAGATCGACAGAACGCTCTTGCACGCGTCCCGCGGTCCAATGGAAGCTCCCTGGAGCAGCGTCAATCATCACCCACGCGTCCTTGGACACGACCCTTCCCTGATACCGACCTTCGCACGAGGCGAACGCCCCTTCTTGTGCAAACGGTGGGAACCCGGTCTTTCGCTCAGGTTCGCGCACATTGATCACAAGGCCATACCGTTCGGTCCAGCCGCTTTCCATCCGTCGACCGCGACCATCCCGCATCCCGAGCGGGCCGCTCGCAACCACAGCGCCGCCTCCAGCCAGGAACTGGTCGAGCTCCGCCATCTCCGACTCCGTCAAGCAGGTGACGCTGCTCAAGACCAATACCCCGTAGGTGCCCGGCTTAGGGATCACGGTTGTCGCTTCGAAGTCGATCCCGGCCTTCATGAGGACGTTGCACGTCTCTCGAAAATCTTTCACGTAATCCAGGTCCGTGCGACCGTAGTAATCTCGAGTCGCCCGGGAGTAAAACACCGCCGTACGCGCATTCATCCTACCCTCAAAGAGGCTTGCGTGCGCGCGCTCCCAGTTGTAGGCCTCTTCGACCAGTTCGGTGTCGTCCGCAAGATCCGTCACGAGGGACTTGGGGGCCAATCGCCCTTTGAGCGTGCTAAACCAAGGATCAGAACCAAGAAAACGGTTGCAGGCCCAAACGAAAAACGCCGTGTCCGGGAAAAACCCGTAACCAAGGCCGAGCGAGGGAAAATCCGCCTCGCGTGCGATGGCGAGATGCAGTGCTTGGGCCGCGATTCTTCCATCCCACGTGCCGTCAAGTGCCGGACACGACCCGGTCATTTCGAGCATGATCAAATCGGCGTGTTCCGCCAAATCCTGGTACGAAAGCCCGTATCCGCAGAGGGCCTGTCCGTCGCTTCCCGAGCAACACGTCATGAGCGGCAATGCACCCACGGCTTCTTTTACGAGCCCCAGGAAGTCCTTCGTGGTGCGAAACCGCATCTCGATCCAATCATGAAAGCCTTGCGAATCTCGATTTCCCCAAAACGTGTCATCGCTGACCGGCGGAAGCTCATGTCCATACTCCCTGCGAAACCGTTCGCGACAATGGCGGCACCCGCATGCCGACCACGAACCGTAAAAGAACGCATCGTCACTCATCAGTCCGGCAATCTGAGTATCCGCAATCAGTCGGCGCACGTACTCTTGGTACGCACTTTGGAAGTCGGGGTTGTTCATGCAAAACTGCTCGGCTTCGTATGCCGGGAGGTAGAGGGGATTTCCTGTAGCAACGTCGATCATGCGCCAATCGTTCAGGAATTTGCCCTGAAACTGCCATTCCGCCGCGGCCTCGCGGGATGGATAAAAAGGCACATGGTGCCTGTTTCTCATAGTGATCTTCATCGCTTCCTCCGGCGTGCGCGGCCGGTGCGTCAACACAGATGAGTGGTGATCAAAAAGTGAAATCCCTCTTTGTGAGAGCTCCTCACGGATAAAAGCAATCAGGTCGTGCAGTCGCGACCAAAGCGGAAGGAAGTCCCAGCGAAAGTGAGCGCCAAAGAAGATGGCAAGATTCACTCCGGAGGCAGCGGCTTGGTCCGCCCGCCTTCTCATGCGATCTGCGACCTCCTGGTCGGGCCACTGAATGTCCTCCCAAGTGATCCACCAACTCACCGCTCGAAAGTTGCCTTTTTCCATCGCCGGCAACGCCCGTCTCCCCTTTAAACGCACGTTCTAAACCACCACACGCAGGCGCCGGGCAGGTCTAGCGATCCGCCCGGCGCCGCCCTTTGCGAAGAATCACATTCCCGTCAGTTGGACCCAAGCGCCTCCCTCAAGAGCGCGCTAACGGTTGACTGCACAGAGTCCAACACAGAAGTCGGACTCTCATTCCCCAACACAGCCCGGTTGAAGATCTCCACCATTGGTTGGCGGCGAAGGTCGATCGGAGCCCCCATCGTGTAGTGGTAACCGTCAGGATTGAGCGCCGCAAACGACAACGGCTGCAGGGCCTCTGGGGAGAGTCCGGTCACCGCGGGGTACTGCTGGAGCGCAGACCGTCTGGACGGCACAAACTTAGTCATCTCCGCATAGTCCAGTTGGCCTTGCTCGCTCGTGAGAAAGCGTAGCCACTCCCACGCCACATCGGGATGAGCAGTGTTTGCCCCGATTTGAAATCCGTTCACCGGGACGGCCGAACCGGCGGTCTTCGGCCCATGAGTCGGGGGCGCGACCCCCCACTCAAACTCGATATCGTTTCGGACTCCCAGGTAGGCAGGCGCAAAACTCGAGACCATGCCGACGACACCCCGGGCAAATTCGTTGGGCGATGCAGCCGCCACGCCGAACTGGTGAAGTTGAATGGCAAACTCCAAAGCCTCCAGGACTTCGGGCGAGTTGAACGAGACTTGCCTTGGATCTTGCCGCCTGTCGACAACAGACCCGCCCGCCTGCCGCACCCAAATCTCAACTTCCCACATCCGCGCTAGGTCGCCCACTCCCCACGTCTCGTTTTGGCCGTCCCCATCCGCATCCGCGGTCAGTTTGCGCGCTGCGTCAAAGTAGGTCTCCCAGGTCCAGTTCTCGGGGCTGGGCGGCGCAAGGCCCTTTAGCGCGAACAAATCGGCGTTGTAGAGTGTGATCATCGGGTAGATATCGCTTGGAATCGACCAAATCGAGCCGTCGAGCCACGTCGAGGCCTTCATTCCCGACGGAAACAAGTCGGCGACCAAGTCGGGATCCCTCTCAAAGTAGGGGCGTAGGTCGAGGAAGACGCCGTCCATGACGAAGAGGCCCCCATCGCCCTCGTTAAACTCCGTGATGTCCGGAGCAACCCCACCGGCCAGCCTGACGGCGAAATTGTTGTTGTAGTTGCCGGGCGGCACTTGAATGTCGATCTTGACGCCAGGGTTGAGTGCCTCAAACTCCCTGGCCTTTTGCTCAATCGCTATTCGACCAGCCTCTCCCCGGCTCACCCATCCCATGTGTACGATCGTTACGTCTTGTGCCTGCACGGCCGTGACCGCCATCGCTAACACGATGCCAAGCAGCCAAGCGATCTTACCCTTTCCCACGACTCATCCCTTCCTTTCGTAACCAGAGTGTTTGGGATAATCATAATTACACGCCCATGGCCGGTCAATGTGGCCAAGCAGTGCCCCAAACGACGCCCAATGCGGGCTCTACCAGGCAATACGCTTGCACAAGGCCACGTGGCGGCGCCAATCCGAACGATTTTCCGATAGCATGTGAGCATTTTGCGACACCTTCGACTACGCCGATCAGGTGACGCTTGGGCGCTGCACGACCGACTGCTGAACGTGCTCGATGAGCCCGCTGTCGACTAAGATGCCATCGCTCTGTAACGCAAGGAGGGCTGCTCCGACTGCAGGATCAAATCTGGGCGAGCGCACCCTTACGTGCGGGAGCTCTTGATCCAAAATTTCCAGCACGCCTCTTCGCATCGGCGTGTCTGCCAGCAGCAAGCTTCCTGAAAGCGCGACATCTGTCGGCTGGTTCAAAAGACCGAGTTTACGGAGGGCCGCCAAGATCAATGAGACGAGCGCTCTGCTTGCCTCGCTTACGATCTGCCTCGCTACTTCATCACCGGCGTCCGCGACACGCTGTACAAGTGGCGCATACGACGCGATCGTCGTTGCAACGGGCGCTGAGCGGTCTAAGAGGCGAGGCACCGCTTGACGCAGGTCATGCACACCGACCTCATTCTGTAATGCAGCGACTAGCTGCGTCGTTGGCCCCCTGCCGTCAATCGCGAGGGCAGCGGCCATCCATCCGCGCCTTCCTATGTCGTAAGCGCTTCCTTCATCACCAAAGAGGAATCCCCACCCTCCGACCAGTGCCTCACTTCCGCTCGGGTTTCGCCCGTAGACCGAGGAACCGGTACCTGCGACGGCGATGATCCCCGATTTGGCGTCAAGGGCTCCAGCGAGGGCGATCCGTGCATCGTGATGGACATCGACCCTTCTTGCAAGCCGGAGGGGCTTGAGCCACTGCAAGACTGCCTCTCGATCCGCGTCGGTGACGATCCCCGCCAATCCGAGGTACGCACCATCAAAACTGCCTGGCTCAAGGCCCGCTGTCAGAAACGCCTGGTTGATTGCTGTGACGATGTTTGCGCAAAGAGTCTCCCGTGGAACGGTCGTGAAGTTTGAGGGACCCGCTACTCCCTTGCTCAATATTCGCCCCGTTGCGTCGAGAACGACCGAACGCGTCTTGGTTCCGCCCCCGTCAACTCCTACGTAGACGCCGCGTGCTATCTTGATCGCCTCCCTTTGCTCGCCTCGGTTTTCCGGCAGAGGCCACGCTCATAAGTAACGGATGCGAGCCCGATAGGCGTCGACCAAGGCCCGGTTGTGTCGATCTCCGTTCTCCGTGTTACCGCTGACGAATACCGGCGGCTGAACCCCACTTGCCGCAAGGCGCTCGACGACCGCAACCGTCAAGGCATTGACGATGAGCGTTCCGAGTATCGTGGACGTTGGCCCGACCCGCAAGTCAAAACCAGGAACCGGAACGGACGCGTCTCCAAACGCCCCGCAACTGTCGATGACGTCATCCACGACGTCCATTAGGCGACGGCCGCTTGAATGGCGGGAGTGCACCTTGTGCGTGTGATCCAGGGCCGTGAGCCCCACCACATACAAACCCCGGCGTTTTCCGTTCAGGGCGACCTCGATCGGGACTGGATTGATCCCGGAATGACTCACGACCATGAGCACATCGTGCTCATTCCATGAGTAACCCTCCATCAAGACGTCTGCGAGCCCGGAAAGCCGCTCCAAGAGCGTAGCGCGGCCAACGTTGACCTCCATCAGCGATGGCTCGAGCATGGCGTCGACGCACGCCAATCCCCCTGCTCGATGAAAAGCCTCCTCGGCGATCATGTGAGAGTGCCCGCTGCCGAATATGTGCCATATTCCTCCGCGAACGATCGATTGGGCGATGCGTTCGCTCACTTTATCGATGGCTTCCGCCTGGGTCGTGGCGACTCGCAAGACGGCTCGTTCAACCTCGCGAAAATACTGTTGAACCATGACGCTCCTCCTTGGTCTGGGAGAGGACAGCCCGACCTTCGCAAAATCGTAGCGCCAAATCAAACGGGGTGTCAAACGGGCGAGGCAGATTCAAAAATCTCTTTCGACGCCCATTTCGAAGGGGTTTATCGAGGACTAGCGGGGATAAAGGGCTCAAAGCGCACGAAATTCCGCTAGCGTCGGGTCATTTTTCGACAGCATCGTCGCTTGCTGGAGGAAGGCTCATCCGCACCGCGGTTCCATTTCCGGGGGCGCTTACGATGTCCAAAGCGGCAGTGGGACCGTAAATGTAGTGCAATCGGGAGCGCAAGTTTGCAAGCCCGGATCCGCCTGATGGGGATCGGCCTTCTTCTATGGCATACACCCGGCTTGCGTCCATGCCGACTCCGTCATCGATCACATCGATCGCAATCGCGGGTCCGTTTCGAAATACATTGAGCACGACCGTTCCGCGCTTTCCGGAGGGCTCGATTCCGTGAATGATCGCGTTCTCGACCAGTAGTTGAATGCCCATTCGAGGCACGCGGACATCCATCAAGGCGGCGTCGCAGTGAATCTCCAGGTGAACGCGATCTGGAAACCGCTCTTGTTGAATCTGCACATAGCGCCTCACTTGTTCAAGCTCTTCCTTGAGCAAGACCAACTCCGATTCCCAGCGAAGGCCGTACCGCAAGATCGACGTGAGATCCAGGATGACGCGCCGCGTTTTGGGAGCGTGCTCGAGCAGCGCGTGTGCTACAACTACGCTCATGGCGTTAAAAAGGAAATGAGGGTTCACTTGCGCCCGGAGCGAGCGCAGCGCCGCCTCCTGGAGAACGGAGTTGCGAAGGTGGGATTCGGCCAGTGAACGGTAGCCGCTCGAATGCGCCACCACTTCCGCCAGAATCCCTCGCACTCCCATTATGAACGCCGCCATCTGCTCTTTCGTAGCTTCGTACACATCCGGGGAAACGGGACCACCCAAGATGCCGCCGATCAAACAGTCGTCCAAGCGAAGGGGAGCCAGCACACATCCCGAGCCGGAAGGGCATCTGAAGTAAATCGGACCATCGTTGCGCTCGTTGCTCTGCCCTAAGGCCTTGAGCGATCGCTCAAGCTCGATCCTGCAAGGCTCCCATCCGTTCGTGCGATGCCGTGATAAACAGCTTGAGGGAAAGGGGAGGTTGTTGTGGGCAGGCAACGAAAAGGTCCCATCGCGGCCAATAAAGCGGAGAGGAAACCTTCCCATGGATGCCGCAAGCGCTTCGAATCGCTCCAGAAGGGAGTAGGTTAAGACGGAGACGAGTCGCAGTTCATTATTCTCTTCAGACGTATCCCTGGACATGTCACGCGCCTCCGGCGAACGGGACGAGGTGAAGGCCACAATCTTGCTCGTTGAAGACGAGCCGTTGCAGCTCAGGGCACTGCGAGAAATGGTTGTGAATATCGCACCGTTCCTGTTCGGTTCGCCTTCCGGCGCTCAGATCCTTGAGGCGGCCAACGGCACAGAAGCCCTCCTTTCTATGACTGAGACCAAACCCGATCTCGTCATCATCGATCTGCGCCTTCCGGGAATCTCGGGCATTCAAGTCTGCCGCGAAGCGCTCACGCGTGATCCATCACTTTTAAGCCGCATCATCGTTCTCACGGCGTATGCCTCATCGGCTAGCGAGCTTGCCCCCCTCGGAATAACCCGCGTCCTCTTAAAACCCGTGCACGAAGATAGCTTGGCAGCCGCCATTAGTGCGGCCCTCTCCCACCTGGCTCATCCTGTGCCGCTCGACGCGGCGAGTAAAGGCTGCACGCCCCTGCCCGGCGACGTGCAGCGCGTGATCGATTACATGGAAGCACATTACGGAGAGGACCTTTCCTCAAAGACCTTGGCGGCTGTCGCGCACATGAGCGTCTCTCACTTTATCCGTCACTTTCGCAAACACGTAGGGACGACACCCAACGAATACCTTGCCGTTTTGCGCATTAACGCCGCAAGCAGGTTGTTGCGCACTACGGAGCTTTCAGTGAAAGAGATTGCGAGCGCTTGTGGATTTCAATCCCATTCTCACTTCTCCCAGCTTTTTCGACGGTACAAACGCGAGTCGCCTACCGCATGGCGCAA